>CAVLCM010000045.1:0-15634 GCA_963661625.1 bacterium | reverse complement strand
CAACAGACCAGACATCTCATAGAAGTGGGACTTCAACCTGTTGGACACCTCGATGCGGTGCTTTTCGAGCGAACCGTCCACACCCTCAATGATAGTCTTGCCCACATTGGTAAGGCGCAGCCATTCGTTCGGGTCAACCTCTGTCTTGATTTCTCTGAGAAGACCATTTTGATTTCATGGCGAAAGCCGGTTATCTCTATTGTCGTCAAAGCAAGAACAACAACGAACGGTGTCGCCCGTACGAGTGACACATGAAACTCGTACGGGCGACAGTAGACAGTCGGGAGCTAAGCCCGATTAGGTGGTGGATGGCCGGTGTTGGGGCAGTCAATATTGCATCGAGAAACTGATGCCTCGGCGCATCATGTCTTTCAACACGGGAGAGAGGCGGCGAAGGAAATCGTCCCAGTTGCGGCGTTCGCCCTTCGTCCAGCCTACTTCGGACAGGGCAAGGGCGCGCGGATAGGCCTGATAGTAGATGCGCTCGGGCGTGTTGATGCATTCGCTCCAGAGCGTACCGGCTACGCCGAAAAGGTTGTTCTGTTCAAAGTCATTGCCCATGCCCCACGCCGGGTCGAGGTCGTAAGTCTGCTTCAAGGGAATGACGGGCATACCCCAATTTACCTCGGGCATATCGCCGGGGGCCATGGGGTAGTCGAGGTAGCAATGTTCGCCGGGACAGAGCATTATTTTGGCGTTGTTGGCCACTGCGGCTTCGAGGGCGCGCTTGGTCAGTCCGTGCCGCCAGGCAAACGTTACGCAACCTGGCTGTATTTTCTTGAAGTCGGTCTCGTACCAGAACATGGGTGTCTTGTTGTACTTGGTGAGCAGGGTGTCGATGACGCGGTTGAACATGTATTCCTGCAAACGCCAGTTCTCCGAACGGTCGGTCGTGGTGATGCCGAGACGCTGTTTCAGGGCTTTGCACTTGTCGCAGTTTGTCCAGCAGTCGAGAGCGGGGTGTCCGGCCTCGTCGCCGCCAAGATGGATGTAGGGCGAGGGGAAGATGTCGGCCAGTTCCTTGAACACATTGCCAAGAAACTCAAACGTGAATTCATTGCCCGGACAGAGCAGGTTGTCGGACACGCCGCACGTGGTGCGTATAGGCACTTGTTTCGCGCCGCAGGTGAGTTCGGGATAGACGTGGATGGCGGCAATCTCGTGTCCGGGCATTTCCACTTCGGGCACCACCTGGATGTGGTACTGTGCGGCGTAGGCCACGAACTCACGCATCTGCGCCTGCGTATAATAACCCGAAATGGGCGTAAGCATATCGTCCATGCCGATGCGCGACGAGCCTTCGGCCGTCAGGCGGGGGTATTGCTTTATCTCAATGCGCCATGCCTGGTCGTCGGTGAGGTGGAGGTGCAGGGTGTTGTATTTGTAGCGCGCCATCTCGGGTACGAAAGCCTTCAGTTCGTCGAAGGGAATAAACGTGCGGCACGGGTCTACCATCAGTTCGCGGATGTGGGTGCGGGGTGCGTCGTTGATGCGCAGGGCTGGGATGGCTTCGCAACAGGCCGACGTACCGTTGCCGCGGAGCAGCTGGTCGAACGTCATCAGTCCGTAGAACACGCCAGCGGCCGTCTTGCCGGCAATCGTCACGCCCCTTGCGTTGACTTCGAGGCGGTAGGCTTCGTCGTCGGTGAGCGTGGTGTCGAGGCTGAGCGTCAGCACGGCCTTCCCAGCCAGCTTGGGATTTTTAGGCGCCGGCACACGCTCGCGTAAAATGCGCCCTGCCTGCATCGTTTCGTTGGCCAAGCCGTCGGCAGATACCACCTCCCACGTGCGTGCCACGGTGAGTTCGCCCTCGCCCGTCGTTTCCACCGAAAGGGGGAGCGGCACAAGAGCGTCTGTTGGACTGCAAAGACGGTTTTGGTTGTCGGGCGTGGAGAAGAAGAGACTCCACCCTTCAGCCTTGCGATAGCGCATTTCAGAGCCCTTGGGGACGATGAGTTTCACCTTTTTGCGGTCGATGCCTTCAAAGCTCGACGCACAGGCTTTGGGAGGCGTGGCGGAGGTGAGGCGCACGGTGCGCAACTTCGGCAGACGGGCAAAACTGAATTCGCCGATTGAGGGCGTGCCTTCGATGGTGATTTCCGAGAGGCGGTCGCAACTCGAAAACGCCGCATCGCCGATGCGCGTAAGCGAGGCAGGCAGTGCCAGTTGCTGCAAGGAGCGGCAAGCGAAGAACGCCTGCGAACCGATGCTTTTGAGGTTGTCGGGGAAAAGCACCTGTTCGAGCGTGGGGCGCGAGTGGAATGCGTTGTTCGGTATGACTTCGCAGTCGGCACTGCGCAGGTCAGCCGTTCGCAACTGATAGCAGAGGTCGCGCAGCTGGCGGAAGTCGGAATTGCCCGAAGTGGTGAGTTTTCCGGTAAGTTTCACGTTGACAGCCGCCGCCTTTTGCGCAGGCTGCAGCTCGTCCATATTGCTCACCGTCTGCGCCGCGAGGGGCAACGACAGCAAGCCGAGGGCAAGCGTAAGGATATGTTTCATAATGGAAGATAGGTTAGCTTAGAATTTCACCATACGGGTGCCGTCCTCGTTCTCTTCGATGGTCACCTTCACTGCGTCGCCCGGGAGGAGGTCCTCCACAAGTTCGGGCCACTCAATGAAGCAGAGCGCACCGGAGTAGAAATAATCCTCGTAGCCCATATCGTACACTTCGTCGATCTTCTTGATGCGGTAGAAATCGAAATGGTAGATGAGCTCGCCGGTGTCGTCGGAGCGATACTCGTTGACGATGCTGAACGTCGGAGAGTTGACCACGTCACTCACGCCAAGTTCCTCGCAAAGGGCCTTGACAAAGGTGGTTTTGCCAGCCCCCATCTTGCCGTAGAAGGCAAATACGGTACTTTGGTCCATTGCCGCCACAAATTGCTTGGCAGCCGTAGCTATTTGGTCGAGAGAGGGAATTGTAATTTCCATATTGCGTTTGTTTTTATTTGATGCGTATGTATAAAGCGTATATGCGTCAGAGGCATTGCGGGCCAAAGACCTCCACCACCCTGTCGGCACCTGCTTCGAGGAGCATTGGGGCGGTGTGATTGCCCCAGGCTACGCCGATACACTGGGCGGCGTGCGCATTGCGCCCCATGAGCATGTCGTAGGTGGTGTCGCCGATGACGATGGTATCGGCAGGATGCACGTTGGTCTGTTCGCAGAGGCGCAGAACGGGCTGCGGAGCGGGCTTGTGTTCACTGATGTCCTCGCAGGCCACTATCTCGTCGAAATACTCGCGGATGCCGAGCATTTGGCAGAGTGCGTCGACTGATTCATGGCCTCGGCTTGTGGCGATGGCCACGAAGAAGCCCTGTTCGTGCTGCCGGCGGAGTTCGTCCTTCACGGTGGGGAAGAGCGTGATGCCCTGGTTGCCTATTTTCTCAAACAACTCGCGGTATACGTCCACTGCCTGCCGTACGGTGTCGCTCCCCTCTTCGAGTTTTGCCAACTGGGCGATACTCTTGGGGAGAGGCAGACCGATGGTGGCGCATATTTCTTCAACAGTGGGTAGGGCGAAGCCCATTCGGTTGAACGTTTCGGTCATGGTACGCACTATGCCCTTCGATGTGTCGGCTATCGTGCCGTCGAAATCCCACGCCACGAGTTTGCGCCGCAAGCTGTACTCCACGCTGATGCCCTTGCCTTGGTAGCTCGTGATGGGGGGAACGCATTTTGTGACCGCCACATCAGCCTGCCGAAGCAAGCGAAACGAGCGGATGAGCGTGCGGGCAATGCGTGCCGCCACGTGTTCGAGCAGGGCCGAGGGCTGCTGCATGGCTTCGCTGACGAGGACGTAAACCTCGGCGTAGTTGACCGTGCCGTCGAGGTTGTCGGCAAAGAGAGCCGAATGGGCTTGCTCGTCGTCAATGTGGAGGACGAGGCTCACAAGGAAGTCGCCCCCCACAGTTTGTTCCTGAGGCAGCACGCCGTGGCGGGCGAAGAAGCGCATTTGCGGCATACGTATAATCATAGACGTAGCAGTGTGTTAGAAGTCGAACGATATGCGGGCGTTCACTTGGCGGCCCGTGAGGTAGTTAGGCACGGCATATTGCGTATTGGTGATGTCCGTCACCCAATAGTAGGAGTTGACGTTGTCGATGCCCAAAAGGTTGAAGCAGTCCACGCCGAGCCAGATATTCTTGAACCATCGGCCAATGCCGCGCTGAATGTGTTTGTCCTCGTTTTTCAAGAGGCGGTAGCTCATGCCCACATCCACGCGCTTGTAGGCCGGGGCGCGGTGTGTTTGTTTGGACTTGTCGCTGCGCGGCGGACCGAAGGGCAGGCCGTCGGCAAAGGCGGCCTTCATGGTAAACCGCCAACGAGTGGAACCGGGGAAGTAGTCGGTGAAGTAGAGCGAGATGTTGTAGAGCTGATCTGTGGGGCGTGGCACCCATATTCCGCCAATCTTCTCCTTGGTGCGCATGAGCGAGAAGGTCAGCCACGAGTCGGTGCCGGGGACAAACTCGCCGTAGAGTTTGAAGTCGATGCCGGCGGCAAAACCCCGCGACTCGTTGCGCCCGTAGTAGACTATGCGCACATTGTCAACGGTGTATGGAATGAGGTGCGAGAGGGCTTTGTAGTAGGCCTCGGCGGTAAACTTAAACGGACGGTCGCCCATCTTGAACACATAGTCTGCGCCGAGAACGAAGTGGATGGAGCGCTGCGACTTGATGTTGCGGTTGAGCGTCACCACGGCCTGCCCCGTCTGTGTGAGCGTTGTGTCTTTGAGTTCCTTATAGAACGGTGCCTGATAGTAGAAGCCCGTGGCAAAACGAAACGTGAGGTTGTCGGAGAACGAGGGGATGACACCCACCGATACACGGGGGGAAACGAGCGTTTCCTTGTTCCAGCTCCAATGGCTCAGGCGCAAGCCGTAGGTAAGGTTGAAGAGGCCGGCCTTGCCGTGCACGCGCCATGTGTCCTGCGCAAACAGGGCAATGCGCGAGGTGCTTATCTTCTCCTTAGACCGAAGGCTGTAAATAAGCCTCAGCGTTTGAGGGTCGTAAGGCAGGGAGTAGCCCATAGAGTCGCGCATCTCCCACTCGCGCGAATTGTCGTGGATAGTCTCACTCGTCCAGTTGAAGCCGGCTTGCAGCGTGTGGGCTGTGAGCTTTGTGCGGAAACGCAAACCGGTATTCAACACGCGAGCCTGCAAGCGGTTGCGGGCGTGTTCGAGGTAGGTGCCAACACCGAGCTGCTCCTCCGAGGTGGCCTCATTGAGCCAATACTGGCCCTGAATGTCATAGGTTTCGTGTTCCTGCGTGGAATAGGCAGAGAATTGCAGGGCGAGGAACGTGTTGGGGTTGAAGTGGCGCGTCAGTGTGGCAGCACCGAAATAGGTGCGGAAATAGTCCTTTTCCTGTCCGTCGAAATACACCTTGAAACTCTTGGCGTTCTCCATTGTGCCGAACTTCGTTTCGCGGTCGGAAGGCACAAAGTTGTAGTGATTGTCGGAGATATTGCCAAGCACGTCGAACGACCAGCGGCTGTTGGGCCGCCACGAGAAGTAAGCCTGATAGTCGAGGAAGTTGGGGCGATACTCGCCGTTAGTGTCCATGGAGCCGAGAAGGTAGTGCGTGGTTTTGTAGCGCACAGAGGTCATAAGGCTCACCTTTTTGTTGCCCCAGCCGAGGTAAGCCCCCGCGCCGAGCATAGAAGCCTGCACACTGCCCTCGAAAGCCTCGGGACGTTTGTAAGTAATGTCGAGTACGGAAGACATTTTGTCGCCGTAGCGTGCCTCGAAGCCGCCAGACGAGAAACCGATGCTCTCGACCATATCGGAATTGATGACAGACAGGCCCTCCTGTTGGCCTGAGCGCACGAGCATGGGACGATAGAGTTCGATGCCGTTGAGATAGACGCAGTTTTCGTCGAACGAACCGCCGCGCACGTTGTACTGCGAGGATAGTTCGTTGTGGGTAGACACACCGGCCTGCGTGGCGATGACCTCCTCCACGCCGTTGCCCGTGGTTGAGGGGGCCAGCTTCGTGTTGGGCTTGGCAATGCGCTGCGTAGTGGTGGTTTGGCGGCCCTGCCCCGTAACCACGGCCGTACCGAGCGTGTTGTTGGGGTCGTAAACGGGCAGCACGATGTCGATGCGCACGGAGTCGCCCGGCGAACGAAAGAGCCGTTTGCGCGTTTCGTAGCCTATCATCGAGTAGACGATGCGCAAGCTGTCCGTACTGTTGCACCAGAGCGAGTATTCGCCTTTGAGGTTAGTCAGGGTGAGGGCCGTCTGCCCCATTGCCCGCACGGAGGCGAGTTCGATGGGCGCGCCGTCGTTGTCCTTGACCGTGCCGAACACACGCGTACGCTGCTGCGCCGCTGCCTCAACACAAAGGACGAAAAGCAGCAGGAAGAGCAACAGCTGACGGACAAGCCGGGATGCGGAAAAAGTCATTTGGATTAGGTTAGAAACGCAATGTCGGTAATTACATTGGCGCGCACCGAGGCGTTCAGTTTCCTGACCAAGTCGGTGCGCTGCATTTGCAACTGCGCCCGCAACATGGGCGAACGCAATTTGACGTAAAGCGTTTGGTTGTGTATACGAACATTCTCGGTGTAGCGCGCTACCTGCTCACCAGCCACATCTGCCCACGCACTGACAAGACGGTGTTCGTTGAGGGGCGATTCGAGCTGGCTCTCGCGCAGAAAACGGAGTATCACGTTGCCGAGTTGTTCCTCTTTTCGTCGTTCCATCTATACGGAAAAAGCCGGATTATTCGGGGCGTTCGGCCTCAATCTTTTCAATGCCGCCAGTCACGGGCGAGAGCTGCACGTGCGTGGTGCTTTTTTTGTTGAATAGTTCGCCGCCAAGATGCTCTACACGGCCAAACTGCGCCATGGGGAACGACTGCGAGACGAATTCCTTGTCGTCGTTGAACACTTTGACCTCGACACGGCTCGACACGATGTAGCGCAGGTCGTCCTGTTCTTTCTTGGCCTTGGCATTGGGGGCGACCGACACGGCAGGCAGGGTGTGGAGATCCTTCACGCTGACGTAAACGGGCGTACCGGCAGGGTCGTCGGCAGCCACCACACCGAGATACTTAGAAAAGGAAAATACAACTTGCTTTTCGATGTCGCCTCGGGGCGTGAGGTCGAAGGCGAGCGTGTGGTGCTCAGTAGACTGCGTGCCGCGGAACAGTTGCAGGAGACCCTCCTCTTGCGTGTCGAGGCTGGCGAGCATCAGTTTGAGTTGTTCGCCGTCCTTGGGCATAAAGTCGGCTTCGCCCTTAGTGAGCAGACTACGCTTTTCGCGTATGTCGTAGATTTCGTTGGCCGAGAGTTCAGCTGCCTTGGACGTGCTGCCGGCAGAGAGGATTTCCTCCGTCTTGAAGTCGGCTCCGTTGAGAGTGGTCTGTTTGTCTTTGACCACAGAGGGTTTGGGAAGCGTTGCATCGCTGCCCTGATACTGGGCGTTGACGGCCAAAAGTACCCCCTCGGGCGAGAGGGTGACGAGCGGGGCAGACGTTTTCTGCTTGAACTTGATGCTGTAAGCCTTTGTGTTGTCGGCCGCACCGTAGGAGTATACTTGTACGCTGTTGATTTCCCATGTGTCGTAGGCGGTTGCCGTCACGTTCTTCAACCGCAAGTAACGCTCCGCGTAGTTGCAATACTCACCCGGTTCATGGTGTGTTTTCGTGGCGTTGACCACAACACGGAGACTGGTGGAGGGGAGGAAGTACGTGATGCCGTCTTCTGTGATACCCGGCTGATAGGCCGTGACCTCGGTCTGCGCGGCAAGGCGCGGCGCAAACGACAGGCAAAGGGCGGAAAGGAAGAGCAATCGTTTCATGAAGTATAACGGGAATGAGAGGGTTCGGAATTGTAAGAAGAATGCCTATGCCTGGCTCAGATGCTGGAAAGCCTCGGGCAGATAGTCCACGATGTCGCTTGCCGTGAGACTGTGTTCGCCCAACACCTCGGCAGCAAGGTCGCCGGCCAAGCCGTGGAGGTATACGCCCAAGCGGCAAGCTTCCTCGGGCTGGTAGCCCTGTGCGAGGAGCGAGAGGAGAACGCCCGTCAGCACGTCGCCACTGCCGGCAGTGCCCATGCCCGAATTGCCCGTGGGGTTGAAGTAGACCTTGCCTGTGGGCGTGCAGATGGCCGTATAGTGGCCTTTGAGGCAGATGTAGAACTGATGTTGCTTAGCCATGTTGACGGCTTCGAGCAACGTGCTGTAAGAGTCGGCATTGCAGATGCCTAGGCGTTGCATCTCGCGCGGATGGGGCGTGAAGATGGTGTTGGCCGGGATTTGCGAAATCCATCCTTTGTGTCCACCCAGAATGTTGATGCCGTCGGCATCGACCACCAAGGGGGCGCAAGCGTGGCTCACCTGTTCGATAAACGCCAAGGCAGTGCGCTTGTCCGTACCCAGTCCAGGGCCTATCGCCAACGCTTGGAAACCGTCGGGCTTAACGGGACAGGTAAAGATATCGTCGTTTTCGTCGTGGTGGAGTACCGCCTCGGGAACGGCTATTTGCAGAATGTCGTTGTTGCGGCGGGGCGTGTGTACCGTCACCTTGCCCACCCCCGAACGCAAGCAGGCTCGAGCAGCGAGGACGGCAGCCCCAGCCATGCCGTAGCGGCCAGCCACGAGGAGGGCGTTGCCAAACGTTCCCTTGTGGCCGAAGGACGAACGAGGAGCGAGAAGCGCACGGACGGCCACCGGCTCCTCAATCTCGTAAGGCACGCTCATCTCGGCGAGCGGTTCGGTGCAGAGACCGATGGGCAAGACGTGCAGACTGCCCACATAGTTTTGGTTGTCGGCAAGGATGAGCGAAAGTTTGGGCAGTCCGAGCGTAAGGGTGTGCGTGGCGCACACGATGGCCGACGGGGAGTTGAGCGTATTGTCCTCGCACATCAATCCTGAGGGCATATCGATGCTCAGCACCTCGCAACGGGAGGCGTTGATGAACTTGACCAACGCAGCATAGCCTCCGCCGAGCGGTTTGTTTAGCCCAATGCCGAAGAGCGCATCGACGATAACCACGTCGGCTGTGAGTTCGGGAGCTTCAAACTGCTGCTGGATTTCGGTGAAGGAGACGTTGTCGCACTCCGACTGCAAACGCTGCGCATTGGTCTGGCAGTCGGGGGTCAGCGAATTGTTCGTATTGAAAAGGTACACCTGCACCCGAGCGTAGCCCGCCTTGCCGAGCATACGGGCAAGGGCCAAACCGTCGCCGCCATTGTTGCCGGGGCCGCAGAACACCACGAACGGGCGTTCTTTGTCGGGGTAGTTGGCAAAAACGAAGTCGGCAACCTTGCGGGCTGCTGTTTCCATAAGGTCGGTTGAAGAGATGTTTTTAGCCTGGAGCGTGTAGGCATCCAGTTCTTTCATTTGATGTGCGTTGGGCAACTTCATTGGTGCAAGAGGATGTGTGTGGGGGAACGTTGGGGGAGCGGCAAGCAAGGCGAACTTAGAATTTCCACCAAGCCTTTTTCTTCGGTCTGGCTTCGGCACTGCCCTGCTTCTGCGAAGCATAGTACTGTTCCAAGGTGCAGCGGTGCGAAATAAGGTGGTAGATTGTTCCCCAATCGGGCAGGCCGCCTACGTTGCGGTCGTCGATAAACATGTCGGCCTTGATTTTGCGGCTATAATGTTTCGTGCCTTGGCGGTCGGCAGCATCTTCGTCGATGTCGGCGTTGACGGCGTAGAAACGCACACCGCGTTCCTCGCACCATTTCACAGCCTCGTCGAGCAATTCGCCCTCGCGCACGCTCCACAGGATGAGTTTGTGCCCGTCCTTCATGAGTTGGCGGAGGGTCATTGTGGCAAAGGGCTGCTCCTTGCCGATGGCAGGGTACTTGTGTTCTACGATGGTGCCATCAAAGTCAACGGATATAATCATGTTTGTGCTTCTTCTGTTTGTGTTTGTCTGCCTTATGACAACGTGGCCGCAAGGGACGTTTAGCCTTTTCGTTCGTACTCATCGCAGAGTTTGAGGAGGTATTGCCCGTACTGGTTCTTCGCCATGGGCAGAGCCTGCTGGCGTACGTGCTGCGGCGACACCCAACCCTGTTTCAGCCCAATGCCTTCGAGACACGCCACCTTCAAGCCCGTGCGCTTTTCGATAACCTCGATAAACGTGGATGCCTCGCTCAGAGAGTCGTGCGTGCCGGTGTCGAGCCAGGCGAAACCGATGCCGAGCGTCTGCACCATGAGTTCGTTATCGTCGAGGAAACGTTGGTTGACGGTGGTGATTTCGAGTTCGCCGCGTGCTGAGGGTTTGATGCTCTTGGCCACGTCGACAACCTTATTGGGATAGAAATACAAGCCCACAACGGCGTAGTTGGACTTCGGTTCTTTGGGTTTTTCCTCAATGCTCACGGCCTTTCCCTGCTCGTCGAACTCCACCACGCCATAGCGTTCGGGGTCGTTGACGCGGTAGCCAAAGACAGTGGCAAGGCCGTCGTCCTCGGCACGCCTTACAGCTTCGCGGAGCATCGAGGCAAAGTTGCTCCCGTGGAAAATATTGTCGCCAAGAACGAGGCAGGCACTGTCGGTGCCAATGAACTTCTTGCCGATGAGGAACGCCTGGGCAAGACCATCGGGCGAGGGCTGCACAGCGTATTCAAGACGCACGCCAAAGTCAGACCCGTCGCCAAGCAGACGCTGGAAACTGGGCATATCCTGCGGCGTAGAGATAATAAGAATATCGCGAATGCCGGCGAGCATAAGCACCGAGATGGGATAGTACACCATCGGTTTGTCGAAGATGGGAATGAGTTGCTTGCTTACGCCCTTTGTGATGGGATAGAGACGTGTGCCGCTTCCGCCGGCCAATACAATGCCTTTCATGTACGTTTGTGTTTTAGGGGATGAATACGCACCGCAGAGGGGGCGTATTAGAAGAACGTGCGTTTGTGCAGATTATTTCATCGGAGCAAAGCAAAGGTAGCGTTTTTTGCTTGAACCTAAGGCGGCTACCGTTGTTTATCTTTCCAAAAGGCGTTCATGCGTTCGCGCGACTTGCTCTCGGCGGCGTTGTCGCACGGGTGCCAAAACACCTCGTTGCGCAGTTCGTCGGGCATATACTGCTGGGGCGTGAAGTTGCCGGGATAGTCGTGCGGATAGAGGTAGCCGTCGTGATAGCCCAGTTCGGCCATGAGTTTGGTGGGAGCGTTGCGTATGGGGAGCGGTACGGGAAGGTTGCCCGTAGCCTTGACACGCTCCAAAGCCTCGTTGATGCCCATGTAGGCCGAATTGCTCTTTGCGCTGGTGGCCAGGTAGACGGTAGCCTCGGCCAAGGGAATGCGCCCCTCCGGCCAACCGATTTTCGCCACTGCGTCGAAGGCGGCATTGGCAAGGAGCAGGGCGTTGGGATTGGCAAGGCCGATATCCTCGGCAGCGGAGATAACGAGACGGCGCGCAATGAACTTTGGGTCTTCGCCACCTTCAATCATGCGGGCCAGCCAGTAGAGGGCGGCATCGGGATCGCTGCCGCGGATGCTCTTGATAAATGCCGAAATGATGTCGTAGTGCATCTCACCCTCCTTGTCGTAGGCAAGCGGATTTTGCTGCAAGCGTTCGGTTATCATCTTGTTGTCTATCACGAGCGAGGCTTCGGCCGAGGCTGACGTGACAAGGTCGAGAATGCCAAGAAGTTTGCGCGCGTCGCCGCCGCTGTATCGCAGGAGAGCGTCCGTTTCGCGGAGTTGGATGTCGCGCTCTTTCAGCACTGCGTCTTGGCTGAGCGCACGGTCGAGCAGTTGCAGAAGGTCCTCCCTGCCGAGGCTTTTGAGCACATACACCTGGCAGCGCGAGAGTAACGGGCGTATCACCTCGAACGAAGGGTTTTCGGTAGTTGCGCCGATAAGGGTGATGGCTCCCGTTTCGACCGCCGCCAAGAGGCTGTCCTGCTGCGACTTCGAGAAACGGTGTATTTCGTCGATGAAGAGGATGGGGCTTTGGGCGTTGAAGAGACGGTCGCGCGAGGCACGGTCTATCACCTCGCGCACCTCCTTCACGCCACTGTTCACCGCCGAGAGGGTGAAAAAGGGTGCGTCGAGGCGCTGGGCGATTATCTTGGCGAGGGTGGTCTTCCCCACCCCGGGAGGACCCCAAAGGATGAAGGAGGAAATATGCCCCGTGTCGATCATCTGCCGCAACACGGCTCCCGGGCCTACGAGGTGCTTCTGCCCGATGTAGTCGTCGAGCGACGTGGGGCGCAAGCGTTCGGCTAATGGTTTCATCTTGATTGTTTTTGTGACGGGCTTGGGCGAACAAACAGACTGCCGCCAAGCCACGAAGCGAGCAAAATTAAGTATTAATGGACTACTGCAAGGAAAGAATTGGTACTTTTGTCCGCAAAAAGAGTTTATGGAGATACGTTCAGCAGAGTTCGTGATAAGCAACAGCCGCGCAGACATGTGCCCGGCGACCGACAAACCCGAGTACGCCTTCATCGGCCGAAGCAACGTGGGCAAAAGCAGCCTCATCAATATGCTCACCGGGCGCAAGGCTTTGGCCATGACATCGTCTACGCCGGGCAAGACGATGCTTATCAACCATTTCATTATCAACGACAACTGGTTTCTCGTAGACCTTCCCGGCTACGGCTACGCCAAGCGCGGCAAACGCGAGGTGGAGAAACTGCAAAAGCTCATCAGCTACTACGTGCTGAACCGCAAGGAGCTGACGTGCCTCTTCGTGCTTATCGACTCGCGCTTGAAGCCCCAAAAGGTTGACCTCGACTTCATTCAGTTCTTAGGCGAGAACGGCGTGCCGTTTGGCATCGTGTTTACCAAAGCGGACAAGCCCAAGCGCGCCGAACTGCACCGCAACGTAGAAACCTTCCTGCAAACGCTCCGCGAGAGCTGGGAGGAACTGCCGCCGCACTTCGTGACGAGCAGCGGAACAGGACAGGGGCGCGAAGAGTTCCTCGACTACATTGACGAGGTGAACAAGTCGCTCCGATAGCCTTTCACGCCGATGGCATTTCCCCTGAACACGCAGAAGTTTCGCGCCGCCCTTATCGTGACGGCTCTGGCCCTGTCGGCCGCGTCGCTCGTTTACTCCCACTTCCTCACACGTGCGCTCTACGACGAGGAGGTGGCAAAGATGAACGTGTGGGCCCAGGCTATGCGTTCGCTCACTGCGCCCGACGAGGGGACTGACTACAACCTTGTGCTGGAGGTTATCAACAGCAACCACACCATACCTGTCGTCGTGACCGACTCGCACGGCCACGTATTGACGCAGCGCAACCTGTCGCCCTCGCCCTGCGGAAAAGACTCGCTCGAAACGCTCGCTCACGAACTGGAACGTATGCGTACGCACGGCAAAACAATGCGCATGGAACTGTCCACCACGGGGCAGGCTGCCGCCGACTACATCTATATATATTATAAGGAGTCGGTGTTGCTCAGGCAACTGACCATTTTCCCTTACATTCAACTTGCGGTAGTCGCCGTGTTCTTCGGCATTGCCATCCTCGCACTGCTCGCCTCGAAAAAGGCGGAGCAGAACCGCGTGTGGGTGGGTCTGTCGCGCGAAACGGCTCACCAACTCGGCACGCCCATATCTTCGCTGATGGCTTGGAGCGCCATGCTCCACGAGACGTATCCCGACGACGAACTCATCCCCGAGATGGACAGCGACATCGGGCGTTTGCAACTCATTGCCGAACGTTTTTCGAAGATTGGCTCTGCCCCGGAACTCACGCGGCAGGACGTGCGCGGCATTGTGTCGGCCGTGGCGGACTACTACCGGCGGCGCACATCGGCGCGTGTAAAAATCTCCGTCGACCTGCCGGACCGCCCGTTCGAGGCGGAACTGAACGCTCCGCTGTTTGAGTGGGTCATCGAAAACCTCTGCAAAAACGCCATCGATGCCATGCAGGGCGTGGGTTCGCTCTCGCTCGCTGTTACCCCTATATATATAAAGCGTCGCGGACGGAACTATCTGCAAATCATCGTGACGGACACAGGCAAGGGCATTCCGCACAACCGCTTCAAGAGCGTGTTCAAACCCGGATATACCACGAAGAAACGGGGCTGGGGACTGGGACTGTCGCTCTCGCGCCGCATTGTGGAGGAATACCACCACGGGCGCATCTACGTACTGCGCAGTCAGCCAGGACAAGGCACAACGTTCGCCGTAGAACTCCGAGCGGACGATGCCCCGACTTGTTGACAGAAACGAAAATCCCCGGCATGACTGTTGTTCCATGCCGGGGTTTTTCGTGTGGTTATGCCTCGACCGCATCAGTTGCGGCGGTAGGCCGAAGGGGATATGCCCTCAATGTTTTTGAAATACTTGCCCATGAAACTCTGCGAGCAGAAGTTCATCTCGTCGGCTATCTCCTTCATCGAGAGCGATGTGTTTTTGAGCAGCGACTTTATCTCGATGATGACAAGCGTGGATATCCACTGGCCAGCCGTCTTGCCGCTCACTCGCTTCACGGCCTCGGAGAGATGCTTGGGCGTGATGCACATTTCACTGCTGTACCACTCCACGCTGCGTTCCTGTTTGAAGTGTTCGGAAACGAGGCGGATAAACTGGTCAAAGAGGGCGTAGGCACGGTTGTGCTGATCGGTATGCCCAGGCTGCACGCGGAGGTCGAGCAGGCCGCATATCTCGAAATAGAAAGCGCGTACGAGCGACGCGGTAGCCTCACGCATAAACTTACCCGTGGCCTTGACAAGGTGGCGACGAATGAGGCGATGGCATTCAAGCAGCCATTCCTGTTCTTCCTCCGTCATCTTCAGTACGGGGTGTTCTATCAAGTAGAGCAGGAAGGGCCACATGTGGTTCATGCCCACAATGCAGTTTTGCGCAAAGGGGCGCGACATCAGCACGGCCTTGGCGTGGAAATGCTCGCTCACATACTCTTCCTTGAATATCTGTTCGCCGAAAGAGATGAGCAGGTCGCCAGCCTCCATGCGCTGGCTTTTCTCGTTCATTGTGAAGCGCGCCTCGCCCTCCGTGCAGAAAGCGATGAGCAGAAAGCCAATCTGCGTCGGCGTGCCAACAAGGTCTTTCCACGTGATGTCGTCGAACACGGTCACCTCGTGGCCAAGGTGGTTCGCCTCGCCTTTTTCGTTGAGGAGCGTGCCTATATCGATAGTGCGTATTTGCGGTTTCGGGGTTGTTTCCATATTGTCCAGATAACAGGAAAGTACGTGTAAGCGGCTTTCGGATTGTCCGTGCGGCAAACATTCGGTGACAAGAGCCGCAACGGCAAATTTGAGAAAAATGCGGAAAAGTCTTTGCGCCAACGTCCACAAAATGCTTTTTGCAAACGAAAAAACGAGCAAAGCGAACGAAAAAACGAGCAAAATTTTGCCCATGTGCATAAAAGGGCTACCTTTGCACTCGCAAATAAGCAAGGTGCCATAGCTCAGTTGGTAGAGCAAAGGACTGAAAATCCTTGTGTCCCCGGTTCGATTCCTGGTGGCACCACTTGCAGTAGGGAGTTGTACGATGCGTACAACTCCCTTTTTTGTGTTCCGCCCCACCCTGCGCATATTCGCATAGTTCAAACAAGCCCAACGCATTGCTTCGGTTCCCCCTCTCCGCTTTTCGAGGTCTATTTGGTACTTAAAAAGCTTTTGAGCGGCTTTATGGCAAGATGCTTCTCAGTAAGGAACAGCGTTTTTGTGAAATTTCCGTTGAAAATCA
>CAVLCM010000044.1:0-15848 GCA_963661625.1 bacterium | reverse complement strand
TCACCCTCATGACGTACGTTCACTCATCGCATAAATGTACGCTTTGATTTTCAATGGAAATACTTTGAGAAGGGCAGGGGAAAGGCCGAAAGCCTTGCAAGCCCATAGCATCCGCATACAATAATGCCCGAACCTTTGTTGCAGAGGTTCGGGCATTGATTGTTTGTTGGGCTGAGATGTTGTTCACCGCTTTCTGAGCAGTTCTTCAATCACGTCGTTGACGATGTAGGTGTTGCTCATCAGGTAGAGTTCCAAGTCCGCTACATCTTGTTGAACTTCAGCGCGTCCTGGTCGTCGTATTGTTTTTGCAGACGGATGAGTTCGTTCATGAGGCGCTTTGTCACCTTCTCCGTGCCGGGCTGTCCGTAGATGTTGTGCAGTTCAGAGGGGTCGGTGTTGAGGTTGAACAGTTCCCAGTGGTTGATGTCGTTGTAGAAGTGGATGAGTTTGTAGCCGTCGCTGCTGCGCACGCCGTAGTGGCGCTTCACGCTGTGCTCGGCGGGGTATTCGTAGTAGTGGTAGTAGACACTCTTGCGCCACGACTTCGGGTGCTTGCCTTGCAGGAGCGGCAGGAGCGAAACGCCCTGAATGTCGGAGGGGACGGGCGCGCCGGCTATTTCGAGGAAGGTGGGAGCGTAGTCAATGTTTTGCACCATCTCCTTGATGTCGCCGCGGGTTTCCAAGCCCTTGGGGAGCGACATGACGAGCGGCGTATTGAGCGACTCCTCATACATGAACCGTTTGTCGAACCATCCGTGTTCGCCCATGTAGAAGCCCTGGTCGGAGGTGTAGACAACGAGCGTAGAATCCTTCAAGCCCGCCTTTTCGAGGTAGTCGAGCGTGCGGCCGATGTTGTCGTCGAGCGTTTTCAGCACCTTGGCGTAGTCGCGCATGTAGCGTTGGTACTTAAACTCTGCCAGAGCCTTGCCCGTGAGGTTGCGACGGTTGAAGTCCGTTGCCAGCGAGTCGTAGAAGTAGTCGTACTCTGCGCGGTCCTTCGAGTCGAGGCGGCCGATCATGTTGAGGTAAGCCTCGGAGAGACGCGTCGTGAGGCCCGGGCGATACATCTTCGTGTCGTAGACGATGTCCATGTGGTCGTTGTTGCCGATCTCCATCTCCTGCGCGGCAGCGGCGGGGCGGCCGGCATAGTCGTCGTAGAAGGTAGAGGGCAGGGCGAACGTGCTGTCCTCGTAGAGGCGCAGGTACTTCATCTCGGGCAGCCAGTCGCGGTGGCATGCCTTGTGGTGAACAAAAAGGATGAACGGCTTGGAACGGTCGCGCTTATGCTCCATCCAGTCGATGGCCTTGTCGGTGATGACGTTCGTCACGTAGCCCTTCTCGGTGGTCTCAGAGCCGTCCATATTGATAAACTCCGGATTGTAGTAGTTGCCCTGCGCCGGCAGAATGTTGTAGTAGTCGAAACCCGTGGGCGTGCTGACAAGGTGCCACTTGCCGATGAGTGCCGTTTGGTAGCCAGCCTTCTGCATCAGCTTCGGCATAGTCTGCTGCGAGCCGTCGAAGATGCCGTGCTCGTTGTTGGTAAACCCGTTTTTGTGCGAGTGCTTACCCGTGAGCATGCAGGCGCGGCTCGGCCCCGAGAGCGAGTTGGCTACATAGGAGTTGACGAAGCGCACGCCGTCCTTGGCCACGCGGTCGAGGTTGGGCGTTTCGACGAAACGGTTGTCGTAGCAGCTCATCATCTGCGCCGTGTGGTCGTCCGTCATGATGTACACTATGTTGTAGCGGCCCTGGGCCTGCGCCAGCATCGGGGCGAGCAGGGCTGAGAGTAAGAAGGTTTGCTTTTTCATTACAGGTTGTATGGTTTATGGGTATAGATAAGTTTTCAAGAAAAAGGCGGGCAAACATATAGTCTGCCCGCCTCGCCTAATGAACGCATCAACAGGGGTTCTATTGATGGTCTTGCCTATGGATACAATAACGTTTTTCGTTAGTGAGATGTGCGGGCCTGCCGTTTCCTCTGCGTGTTACCCTGAGGACGGGGGAGGAGCGGTCAGAACTTATAGCCGAGCGTCAGCATCACGTTGTGGCGGTCGAGCTTCACGCTCTGTGCGCTGAGCAGGTTGGCCTCGTTGCGCGTGCCTGTGCCCGAAGCCGTTGCACGGAAGGCGTACACGTCCGCCCATTGGCGCTGGAACTGATAGCTGAGGTCGGCGTAGAAGTGCTTGTGACGGTAGCCCAGACCCACTGTGGCGCGGTTGGTGCAGCCGAGGTTCACGTAGTCGGTGTTGAGACTGTAAAGGAACGACGGACTGTTGGTGTAGAGGTTGAGGTAAGCGTTCTTGTTGAACGGCGACGACACGAAGTTGTAGCCGGCACGCAGGAACAAGCCCGGAGCGAGCCGCGCCTCTGCGCCAATGCGGAACTGCTGCACCGTGTTGAGGTAAGCGTCAATTTCCTTGTCCATCTCGCGGTCGCGAGTGGTGGACGCGTTGTGGTAGTCGCCCCAATAGTCCGTGTAGCCGTTGCCGTCGGAGTAGCGTATCTGCGACCCGGCATAGCGTGCCACCTCGTATTCCGCGTCGATGGCAAACACGCTGCCCACCGTTGTGGCCATGCTGATGTTGATGCGCCACGGCGTGCGGATGCGGTAGTCGAAATCGCCCATGCTGTAATCGGCAAACGTGGTGCTGTACGTCTTGCCGTTCTTGTCGGTGTATTCAAACGGCGCATTCATCGTGAGGTAGCCCGACTGCGTGAGCGTGTAGAACGTCGGCGTGCTTACTGCGAGGCCGATGCGGAAGGGACTTTCCTCGATGGGGCGGAACACCATGCCTATCTTAGCGTCGACACCCGTACCCGTGAGCCTTTCGGCATAGGTCATGGAGTAGTTGCCCTCCGTGAGGCGTTCGCCGTAGGCAAGTGCCGAGTGCGTGTCGACATTGTAGATGCCCACGGTGGCACCGAGGTACAAGCGGTTGTTGATGTTGGCCGAGAGGTTGAGGTCGTATTCCTGAATGCTTCCCCACGTAGACTTGTAGTAGCTGTATGCGGAGGAGTTGCGCGGTTTCCAGTTGCCGTCCCCGTCTTTGTAGATCATCTGCGCGTCCGATCCGTTGACCACCAACGGCGTGGTGTATGACGTGCCAGTGCCTTCGGGCGAGAGGTCGAGAGCCGTTCCGTTGTAGTAGGCCAATTCCTGCATCTGCCACGATTGGCTAAGGCCGGAGGGCGTGGCAACGTTGTCGAGGCCGATAAAGTTTTTGAAGTTGCGCCGCTTCTGGTAGTTGAAACCGAAGTTGACGTAGCTGTCGCCCGCAGAGCCACCCTTCATGGAGTAGACGAAGCCGGCCTGGTCGAACGAGGCGCGCCCCTTGCTGATGTCGCCCATGGAGCGACCATCGGGCTGCACCGTGCCGCCGAAGGTAAATGCCACGTCGCTGCGGCGGTACATGCCGATGGCGGCCGGGTTCGTACTCATGGTGGAGAGGTCTGCGCCGAGGGCGTTCATTGCGCCGCCCATGCCGACGTAGCGCGACGTGCCGGAGAGGTCGCTCCCCGAGAGAGCCTCAATCTTATAGATGTCCTGCGCTTGGGCCGTTCCGCAGAGAGCGAGAACTGTGAGCGCAAGCGCAATGTTTCTTTTGGTCATGTTTTCCTGGTGTGAAATGAATACAGTTTGTGAAGTAGGCAGTTTGTGTAAAGCGTGTGCTTTCCTGTGTCGGCTCGGCTGCAAGTGTTAGTAGCCTCGCCACACACATATAATATACGGTAGGGCTTATCTGCCCCGTCCGCCGCCGCGTCCGCCCATGCTTCCACCGCCCATGGCACCGCCACGGCTGCCTACGCTCGGCGCGCCAAAGCCGCGTCCGCCAAGGTTGCCGCCGCCGCGACCCACGTTGCCACCCGTGTTGAACGAGCGGTTCACGTTAGAGTTTGTATTCGTGTTTGCGTTGCTGCGTTGAGGCGTGCTGCTGTTAAATCCGCGACCGCCGAGAATGCCGCCGCCACGCCCTTGCTGCGCGTTGCCCACTGAGTGTTGCGTGCCGTTTGAGCCGCTACGCACGCCGAAGCCTCGTCCGCCGAGCGAACTGTTGTTGCCCCGTCCGCTTTCAAAGCCGCGGTTCGAAGCAAAGCCCACTTCCGGACCCGAGCCACGTGCGCCGCCGCGGTTCGTCCAGCCGCCCACAGGGCCGCGCTGAGCCGTAACCGGTCGGTTGGAATGGAAGGGATGCCCCACAGGACCGCCCCACCAAGCGTCGTACCACGGTTCGTGCCAGCCCCACCAAGAGCTGTAGTAAGGACGGTAGCCATACCAGCTGCCCCAGCCCCACCAGCCGCTCCAACCTACGCTCCACGCAGAGCCGTAGCCGTAGTAGAACGGGTCGTAGTAGCCGTAGAGGTCGGCATAGTCCATCCAGTACGGACTGCTCACGTAGATGCCGGCGCGAGGCGACCAGAAGCGCACGATGCGCGCTGTGCAGGAGCCGTCCTCATAGCCGTCTTCGTAGCCCTCGTTGTAGATGCTCTGAGCCGTGAGCGTGTCGCTGCTGACGTTGCCCTTGTAGTTTTTGCCACGACGGTTGTAGGCATCCACGTCCCACTGTCCGTTGCCGCGGTTGTCAGCCCACGAACTCTGGCTGAACACGTCGCCCGAGGCGGAAGAGTCGCTGCCGTTGCCGATAGGGGAGAAGGTGGACCGTCCGGGGTTGGCCACGTAAGTATCCGAAGAGTTTGATTGCTTGTTCTTAGACGACGGAACGAAATACACGTCGTCATCCTGTGCGTAGGCGAAGATGCTCGTCGCCAGGCACATAGCCAATAACAAAAGTGTCTTTTTCATGATTTGTTCCTTGTTAATGTGCTTATCGCTGCAAATGTAACGACTTTTGCAGCATATCATTGCACTATTCCACGGATTTTCTCGCTCCGCCAAACTTGTGGCAGCACGAGGCGGCCGAGGGCGACGAGAATAATCCGCCGCCGAGCGACCCACCGCTTGTGGCAGATAAGCAAATTGTGCTACCTTTGGACACGAAACCGAAAACCATCCAACCTTATGAACTCCAACCTGCGCTCACTGCCCGTCAGGACAGCTCTGTGGCTCATTGCCCTGAGCGCGTTCCTCCCCCTCCGCCTCGCTGCCCAAGGCACGCTTGCCCCTGCCACCGTGGGCAAAGTGTACACCCTGCTTGCCGAAAGCGGAGAAGCCGAAGTAAACCTCCTCAACTGGGGCAGTACGGACGTGACATCGTTCACCTACACCTTATATTATATGGACACGCAGAAGAGTTCCGAGCCTGCGACCGTGACGCTCGAAACGCCCCTCACCGCCAGTGAGTTTCAGCGCAAAGTCCGCGTGCCCATCGATGCCGGCGAAAGTCTTTCGACTACCGACGTGATAATGAACATTACCGCAGTGAACGGCGGAGCGAACAACGCCACTGTGCCCTACACCTACATCACCCGTTGCACCGTGCGGAAAATACCCGTCAAGCGTGTGCTTTGCGAAGAGTACACCGGCCTGTGGTGCCAGTACTGCCCACGCGGCATGGTGATGATGGAAGCCCTCGAACGCCTCTATCCCGACCGCTTCGTAGGCATCGTTGCCCATAAATACGACAAACTCGGCAGCAACGCCTACACCGCCATCATGAACACCTACGGCAGCAGTACGCCCTCCGTATGGTTCGACCGCGACAGCAAACAGACCGCCGTAGACTCGCGCGAAGCGTTTGAAAACCAGTGCAAGGCCGTGGCGATGATGAACGTCGGCGTGTCGGCCCGTTGGGACAAACAGCACCAGAACATCCTCGTGGAGAGCGAGGTGGAACCCTGCATGACCTCTGAGAGCGGCAACAAATACGCCGTGGCCTATGTGCTGACGGCAAGCGGCCTGCAAAGCGACAACTACGTGCAGGCATACAGCGTGGGCGACCTCGACGACGTGGACGAAACCCTCTTTCCCGAGGTGAAACCCTTCCGTGGCAACGCCACCGACATTGCCGGACTTACCTACAACCACGTGGCCCTGGCCTCGCTCGGCGTGGACGGCGGCGTGGACGGTTCGCTCCCCGAGACACTCGAACCCAACGTGTTGCAGACGCACGAAGTAACGTTCAGCAACATCAGCCAATACAATCTCATACAAGACGAGAAGCAGTTGCGCGTGGTAGCCTTTGTGCTGAACACCACAACCAACAAGGTGGAGAACGCCGCTTGGTGCAATGTTGACGACTATGCCGAGACCTTCCCCGTCAGCTTCGCCGCCAGTGCATGGACCACGCTCTACACCGCTCGCGCCTACACCCTTCCGGCTGGCGTGCAGGCATACGCCGTGAGCGCAAGCGGCAACGTGACACTTGTGGCCGACGGCAGTACGGACGACTGCCGCATACCGGCGCGCACCGCCGTGCTGCTCCGTGCCACCAAGGGCGAAACGTACGACTTCCCCTATGCCGAGAGCGGCAACGTGGTGGTTTACACCTCGCTCTTCGGCACCAGTCAGACAGAGCGCACCACGCTCCCCGCAGGATACAGCGCAAGCGGCACGCGTTTCTACAAACTCACGCCCGATGAGAGCGGTACAAAGACGGGCTTCTACTACGGCGCAGAGCACGGCAAAGCCTTTGAGAACGAAGCCGGCCGCTGCTATCTGGCCCTCGATGTTGACAACCTTTCGTCCGAGAAAGTACAAGGTTTCGCCATCGACGATGACAAGACAACAGGCATCCGCAACGCCGTTACGGAAACTCTTGGCAAAGTCCCGCGTTACGACCTGAGCGGCCGACAGTTGCGCCATGGGCAGACCGCCCCGGACATAGTCATCCAAAGCGGACGCAAAACACTCTCCCATTAATCCCCGACAGACCGACCATGAAAAATATCTTTTGCCTCCTGTCCTTTTCACTCCTTAATATATATGCGTGGGGCAATCCCATCGACCCCGAAGCGGCCCGCGCTTTGGCCAAGCAATATTTGACCAATCCCCAGCCCGTGGCACAGACCGGCGGACGCATCCGTACGCTCGCCGCTGAGGGCAGCACGGCCAAGCCCGCCTACTACCTCTTTGGCAACGCCGACGGCAATGGCTACGTCATTGTGGCCGCCGACGACCGCCTGGGCGGCGTGTTGGGCTACGGCACACGGGGCAACATCGCGAGCGGCAACCTTCCGCAGGGACTGCAAAGCATCCTTGCCGACTACACCGCCGCCGCGCAGGTCATCGAGGTAGACAGCGTGAGCGTTGTGCCTACGCAGATTGTACGACAGAAGCCCTACGTGGAGCCGCTCGTTGAGGCCAAGTGGAGTCAGGTCTATCCGTGGAACTACTATGCCCCCACGCTCTCCACGGGTTCGAAAGCCTATACGGGATGCGTGGCCACTGCCGTGGCACAGATGATGTCGGCCCACCGATGGCCCAAGGCGCGCCCTGCCGGCAGCGAGCGAGGCGACGGAAAACTCGCCCTCGACACTTACGACTGGGATAACATCCTCGCCGACTACGGCAACGGCAATTACACCGAGGACCAGGCGCAGGCCGTGGGCGTGTTGATGCGCGATGTTGACAATGGCTTGGGCATGATCTACACCACCACGGGCGGCGTTTCGGACGAAGGGAAAGCCATGTACGCCCTCAAAGAACTCGACTACACCGTGCGCACCATAGAAAAGGACATACTCCGCGGCGGCGAGTTTGTGCAAGCCATCTACAACGAACTGTCGCTCGGCTGCCCTGTGGTGATGACCGGCGGCGACCATGCCTTTGTATTCGATGGCTACGACTCAAAAGGTTACGTCCACGCCAACTTCGGTTGGGCGGGCGAGTACGACGGCTATTTCGACATCGACCGCATCAGCGTAGCCTCCAGCACCACCACTGCCGGCGACTACTACAACGGGCAGGTGGCTCTCTTTGCCCATCCCAACAACGGCGAATACGCACCGCTCACCGAGAAGCCGGCCGTGTTGTCGGTGAACAACAGCGAGGGCTTGCAGATAAGCGAAAGCGAAACCACCGTCAATGGTACGCTCACGGCCAACATACGAGGCGTGGGGGCTCGCAACCTTGTGCAGGACGAGGACTACTCCTTTACGGGCTACTTCGGCATAGGCCTCTTTGCCGCCGACGGCACCTGCTTGCACGTGTTCGAATGGCCCGGCTTGCAAAGTTGGAGTTCGTACTACACGTCGTTCAACTTCGAGGATTTCACCCTCAACTTTGCCGACGTAGAAGGTCCGGCCGACGGTGCATACTGCCTCCGTCCTGTGGGCAAGCGCCGCACGGACAAGGCCACGAATACCTTTGGCAACTGGACGCTGGTCGTCAACGCCAACTCCGTGCCTATTACGGTGAGTGGCGGCATCATTACCGTGGAACAGGCTGCCCGGAAACCTTCGCTGCGCATCGTGGGCAAACCCGAGCAATTGGCTCAAAGCTGCGAATACGACAGCCGCAACGGAGCCGTAGCGGTGAACGTGGAAAACAGTTCGCGCTTCGACGGCCGCGGCAACGTGAAGTTGACATTCTGCGGCACGGGCAGCATTGAGGGCGAGACCTACGAAGCCCCCGATATGTATATGTACAACCTGCTTGCCGCACGCATGGACACCACGCAGTGGCTCTTGCCCTTCCCCGTGGGCTATACCGGCACCAGCGGCACGTTCAATATGAAAGCCGGCAAGTACACCATGCGGCTCGTCTTCACCCGTAAATGGACGGAGAAGGTCGACGGCGTAAGCACGGATAAGCGCGAGGACGTGGAGATAGCTGTTCCCTCCGACTTCCTCTATGAAGTCCTTCCCTCGTCGTACGAAAACCGCTTAGCCATATACAACGTGAACGTGAAGAAGGAAGACCTTTCAGCCGAGACGTTGCAGTTCTACCCCTCTGAGAAGGCCATACTCGAAACGTCATCAGCACGCGCCACCTACACAAGCAGCAACAGCGTCGGCACCCAGCTCCGCTACAAAATAAAGAACCTCAGCACGGGCGGCGATGCCTATACGGGAAAGGCGTTCAACGTGTCGCTCACGCGCAATGCCTACGCCAACCTTTCCTCTTCGACGCGCGATGCGGTAGACCTCTCCTCGTTTGCCGAGGGATGGTACGAAGTGCATGTGGAGGAAGGGCGCAACGGTGCGTGGACCGACCTTTGGTGTGCCGACGCACCTCGCAAGAAGTTCCAAGTACTGGCGGCTTTGCCCCATTCGCTCAGCGTCACCACTCAGGAGGCCAGCCAAATAACGGGCGTGGCAGGCATAGCCACGTTTAGCGCACCGTTCAATGCCGTTTGCCCCGAAGGCGTGCGAGCGTGGTACATTCAGCAAATCGACGGAGAGAAAGCCACGCTCGTGGAAGTACCTCAGGGAAGCGCCATCCCAGCCGGCGAGGGCGTGTTGCTTACCACCGATATTGCCAGCGAGACGTTTCAGATGGCCGAAGCCGCATCCGAACCCGTGGCCGACCTCTCCGGCAACCTGTTGCAATCTACGCCCCTCATGCCTCGTGCCATTGCCGGCAACGACTGCGCCTACGTGTTGTCGAACGCCGATGGTGCAACGGTTTTCCGCAAAGCCCAACTCGGTTCTATTCTCCCTCAGTACAAAGCCTACCTCCGCAACGACGCAACAAGCGGCGAGAGCGTGGCGATGCTCTTCCCCGGCACGCCCACGGGGTTGAGCGCGGTTACAACCGACAGTGCTGCCCCCATCCGTATGTACGACCTCAGCGGCCGTCCTGTGTTGCGCCCCGTTCAAAAGGGCGTGTACGTCCGCAATGGCCGAAAGGTGGTGCGGTAATCCCCTATGCGGCCCGGCCGCTTTGCCCATGATACGCTTCATCCAAATACTTGCGCTGACGCTTTTGCCGTTCAATGTCTTAGCCCAAAACGTGTGTTCCGACTCTCTGCAACGAGTGATGCAGGAGGAGGAACGCGCCTTCCTGCGTTCGCTCCCAGCCGACCTGCAACACCGTCAGGCACTCGCCGTAATGCAAGCCACTGCCGGCGACTCCCGTGCACTCGACAGCATCCGCCGCAGCCGGAACGTGCCTCCCGCTCTTCCCGACGGCGTGCAGACGAGTAGTCCTCGTCCAGACATCACTCTCTTTTCGCCCATCGGCAGCGAGGACGAACGCCTCCCCCTGTTGCTCTACCTGCACGGCGGAGGTTGGTGTTTTGGCAGTGTGAACAGCTGTGCCCGTTTCTGTGCGGCAGTGGCTCTGGCGGCGCATTGCCGCGTGGCAGCGTTAGACTATCCCCTTGCTCCCGAACATCCCTATCCAGCCGCCCTCAACAGTTGCCGGGCGGCATTGCAGTACCTTTTTCGTTCGGCCGACAGCCTGTGCGTCGACACGGCCCGCATTTTTGTTGGCGGCGACAGTGCCGGCGGAAACCTTGCCCTCTCGCTCGCCTTGTCGTCTGGCGTAAGTCTGCGCGGCGTGATACCAATCTATCCCGTGCTGAGGCTCGATGCCGACGGCAGTGACGAATGGCGACAGTATGCCAAGGGTTACGGCAACGACGAGGAACTCCTCCTGGCGTTCTACAAGGCTTATCTCCGTCAAGGCGGCGATGCCTCGCAGGCGGACGTATCTCCTCTTTTCGCCGACGATGCTTCGCTCCGCCGCCTGCCGCCCACGCTGCTCCTCTCGGCCGGGCACGACGTGCTTTGCCCACAGGCACGGCAGTTCTTTGAGCGTCAGCGCGCCCAAGGGCACCCTACGGAGATGCACCTCTTCCCCACCGCCACCCACCTGTTCGTGACCGTTCCGGGGCAGCACGCCGCCTTTGCCGAAGCAGTGAGGCTCACCGCGCTCTTCATGCGGCAGCCTTAGTGCGCCGGGCGCAGCAAAACGGGGAGTGAAAAAAAAACTGTAATTTTGCACCGTGCCGCCGAGGCACATTGTATTGACACAGAAAAAGCACAAACATCATATATGGAAAAGCAATTCAACCGCACATTGGTCACTGCCGCTCTGCCCTACGCCAACGGGGGCGTGCACATTGGCCACTTGGCTGGCGTTTACGTGCCGGCCGACATCTATGTGCGTTACCTCAGACTGAAAAAGCGTGACGTTCTCTTTATTTGCGGTTCCGACGAACACGGCGTGCCGGTGACTATCCGCGCTCGCAAAGAGGGATGCACCCCTCAGGAAGTGGTTGACCGCTACAACAAACTGATACGCGAGAGTTTTGAGGGCTTTGGCATCTCGTTCGACTTCTTCGGCCGCACCACGTCGGAGGTACATTGCCAAACGGCGTCCGACTTTTTCCGCAAGCTCTACGACAAGGGTGAGTTTGTGGAGCAGGAGAGCGAACAGTATTACGACGAAGAGGCGCACACCTTCCTCGCCGACCGCTACATCACCGGCGAATGTCCCCACTGCCACGCAGAGGGCGCATACGGCGACCAGTGTGAAAAGTGTGGTACGGCGCTTTCTCCCACCGAACTGATTAATCCTCGCTCTACCGTGAGCGGCGCAAAACCCGTGTTGCGCAAGACGAAGCACTGGTACTTGCCCCTCGACAAGCACCAGCAGTGGCTCGAACCGTGGATTACGGAGCAGCACAAGGAGTGGCGCAGCAACGTGATGGGGCAGTGCAAGAGCTGGTTCGACATGGGCTTGAAGCCCCGTGCCGTGAGCCGCGACCTTGAATGGGGTATACCCGTTCCCGTTGAAGGCGCAGACGGCAAGGTGCTTTACGTATGGTTCGACGCTCCCATCGGCTACATCTCTAACACGAAGGAACTCCTGCCCAACGATTGGGAAAAGTGGTGGAAGAGCAACGATACGCGCCTCGTCCACTTCATCGGCAAGGACAACATCGTGTTCCACTGCATCGTGTTCCCCTCTATGCTCAAAGCCGAGGGTTCTTACATTCTTCCCGACAACGTGCCGTCCAACGAGTTCCTCAACCTCGAGGACGACAAGATAAGCACCTCGCGCAACTGGGCCGTGTGGCTCGACGAGTATCTCGTTGACTTCCCCGGCAAGCAGGACGTGCTTCGCTACGTGCTTACGGCTAACGCTCCCGAAACGAAGGACAACAACTTCACGTGGAAGGATTTTCAGGCTCGCAACAACAACGAGCTTGTGGCCGTGTACGGCAACTTCGTGAACCGCGCCTTGCAGCTTACCAAGAAGTATTACGACGGCGTAGTGCCGGCTGCTGGTGAGCTCACCCAGTACGACCTCGACACCATCGAGGAGTTCAAGGGCGTAAAGGCCGAGGTGGAACGTCTGCTCGAAGCCTTCCGCTTCCGCGATGCGCAGAAGGAGGCAATGAACCTCGCACGCATTGGCAACAAGTATCTTGCCGACTCCGAACCGTGGAAGGTTATCAAAACCGACCCCGAACGCGTCAAGACGGTGTTGAACATCTCTTTGCAGCTCGTGGCGAACCTCGCCATTGCGTTCGAGCCGTTCCTCCCGTTCTCCTCGCAGAAGTTGCGCGGCATGCTCCACGTAGACGAGGCACAGTGGGACCGTCTCGGCGCAGTCGACCTTCTGCCCGCCGGACACCAGCTTGGCGAACCGGCTCTGCTCTTTGAGAAAATCGAGGACAGCGTGGTGGAAGCACAGGTGCAGAAACTCCTCGACACGAAGAAGGCCAACGAGGCTGCGCAGTTCAAGGCTGCCCCCGTCAAGGAGAACATTCCCTTCGAGGACTTTGAAAAGCTCGACATCCGCGTGGCAACGGTGCTTGCCTGCGAAAAGGTGAAGAAGAGCAAGAAACTTCTGAAATTCACCCTCGCCGACGGTGCAGACAACCGCACCATTGTGAGCGGCATAGCCCAGCACTACAACCCCGAGGACTTGGTGGGCAAGCAGGTGTGCTACGTGGCCAACCTCGCGCCCCGCACCATCAGCGGCATTGAGAGCCAAGGCATGATTCTCTCTGCCGTAAACTTCGACGATAGTCTCTCCGTCGTGACCGTGGACCGCAAGGTGGTGCCCGGCAGTCAGGTGGGATAACCCCTGCGACGGCTTTCTGTCAACATACAGCCTGGACAAAGCGAATTGCATCTCTTTGTTCAGGCTTTCTTTACAACATAAATCTGACTGACGTTTTGATGTTATGGCGCAACTGAAACTTGTTATTGACGACAAAATACCTTTTATACGTGGCTTCGCCGAACGGATGGGCAAGGCGGTATATCTGCCCGGGGCTGCCATATCGGCTTCCGATGTGCGCGATGCCGATGCCCTGATAGTGCGGACGCGTACGCACTGCAACCGCGAACTCTTGGAGGGAAGCCGTGTGAAGTTTATCGCCACGGCTACTATTGGCTACGACCACCTCGATACGGACTACCTCCGTCAGGCCGGCATTGCCTGGACCAACTGTCCGGGTTGCAACGCCGCAAGCGTGGCGCAGTATGTACGCAACAGCCTGCTGCTGCTCGCCGCCCACGGCTGCTGGGACGAGCATCGTCCCCTGACTGCTGCCGACAGTCCTGTCTGCCCGGCAGACCTTGACCGCATGGTGTTTTCCCGTCTCACGCTTGGCATAGTCGGCGTGGGCCATGTGGGGACGCAAGTCTACGAGATGGCGCAACGGTTAGGCTTCGGGCGCATCCTGCTCTGCGACCCTCCGCGTGCTGAACGCGAAGGGGCGGACGGCTTCTCTACGCTCGCCGAGGTGGCCGCTCAGGCCGATGTGGTTACGTTCCACACGCCGCTTACTCATTCTCCTTCTCCCCATGCCACGTTCCACTTGGCTAATTCCGCCTTTTTCGATGCACTCCGTCCCGGTGCGGTCGTGTTCAATACGAGCCGGGGCGAGGTGGTTTGCACCGAAACCTTGCAACAGGCCATGGAGCAGGGCGGGGTGCGTGCCGCCGTCGTCGACACGTGGGAGAACGAACCGAATGTCAGTCCGTGGCTGCTCCGCCACGCCTTCCTCGCCACGCCCCACATCGCCGGTTACAGTGCCGACGGCAAGGCCAACGGCACACGCATGGCTTTGCAGGCCGTGGCTCGCCATTTCGGTCTGCCCGAGGAGGAATACGCACGGGTGGCTCCGCCCTGTTTGCCCGATGGTTTCACCTACTTTGAGGGGGCAGAACCGCTCTGCGAAGAACTGCGCCTCTACAACCCTCTGCGCGACTCGCTGGCCCTGAAAAACGCTCCGCAAAACTTCGAATGTCTCCGAGGCAACTACCCCCTGCGCCGTGAGCATTGACGCTGAGATACAAGTAAATTGTATGGCAACTTGAAAAAATGCGAGCATTCTTTTCGTCAAACAAGCCTTGTGCCGTAAATTTGCTATTCAAACAAACAACAAACGTTACAGAGAAATACTATGACACTAATCAAATCCATCTCAGGTTTCCGCGGAACCATTGGCGGTCGTACAGGCGATACGCTCAATCCCGTCGACATCGCAAAGTCCGTTTCTGCTTACGCCTCCCTGCGTGAGAACGTGGTGGGCAATGCTTTCCGCCGCAAGATTGTTGTGGGTCGCGACGCCCGCATCTCCGGCGAAATGGTGAGCCACGTGGTGTGCGGCACATTGATGGGCATGGGCTTTGACGTGGTGAACATCGGGCTGGCTACAACCCCCACCACCGAACTCGCTGTGACCATGGAGCACGCATGCGGCGGCATCATCATCACGGCAAGCCACAACCCCCGGCAGTGGAACGCGTTGAAGTTCCTCAACGAAAAGGGTGAGTTCCTCCCCCCTGCCGAAGCATCTGAGGTGGTGCGCAAGGCTAACAGCAGCGACTTCGTATTCGCCGACGTAGACAGCCTTGGCTGCTATACCGAGAACTTTAGCTACGACCAGCGCCACATCGCCCTCGTCAAGGATCTCGAACTGGTCGACGTAGAGGCTATCCGCCGCGCTCACTTCACGGTGGCCATCGATACGGTCAACTCCGTGGGCGGCATCATCATTCCCAAACTCCTTGGCCAGCTTGGCGTAACGGACGTTACCCTGCTCAACCCCGAGCCTACGGGCAACTTCGCCCACAACCCTGAGCCTTTGAAGCAGAACCTTACGGAGATTCGCAACCTGCTCCGCAAGGGCCGCCACGACATCGGTATCGTTGTCGACCCCGACGTCGATCGCTTGGCTCTTATCTGCGAGGACGGCACCATGTTCGGCGAGGAAAACACGCTCGTGGCTTGTGCTGACTACGTATTGAAGCACACTCCCGGCCCCACGGTGTCTAACCTCTCATCGAGCCGTGGCCTTCACGACGTGACCGAGAAGTACGGCTGCACCTACACGGCCGCTGCCGTAGGCGAGGTAAACGTGGTGATGAAGATGAAGGAAACCGGTGCCGTAATCGGCGGTGAGGGCAACGGCGGCGTTATTTATCCTGCCGCTCACTCGGGCCGCGACGCACTCGTTGGTATCGGCCTTATCCTCACCTATTTGGCCAAGACGGGCATGCGCGCCACGGAACTGCGCGACTCTCTCCCGCAGTATTTCATTGCGAAGAACCGCATCGACCTCGACCCCACGACCGACATCTACGCCATTCTCCAGAAGGTCAAGGAACTCTACAAAAACGAGCGTGTAACCGACATCGACGGTGTGAAGATCGACTTTGCCGACAAGTGGGTACACCTCCGCAAGAGCAACACCGAGCCGATCATCCGCGTCTACTCCGAGGCCCACACCATGGAAGAAGCCGATGCCCTCGGCAAGCAAATCATGGACATCGTCTACAACATGACGCAGAGCGAGAAGTAACCCTTCTCTTCCCCAACCAATAACAGCCCCCTCCGCAACCAGCTGCCCTCACAAGGAGCAACGGATTTCGGAGGGGGCTTTTTGTGCGTTGAAAATAGCTCTTCATCATCCACGCAGTTCCTATCTCTAACGACGTACGTCCACCCTTTTTAATGACGTACGTTCACTCGAGTTATAGAC
>CAVLCM010000043.1:0-15935 GCA_963661625.1 bacterium | reverse complement strand
TCCACCCTCTTTAATGACGTACGTTCACTCTACTTATAGACGTACGTTCACTCAAGTTATAGACGTACGTTCACTCATCCTCATGACGTACGTTCACTCATCGCATAAATGTACGCTCTGATTTTCAACGGTTGGGGACATCCGTACGATTATAATGCGTAAATTTGCCCTATAATATATAACTACATTAACCACACGCACATCCATGAAATTTGTATTGTCAAGCACAGTGCTCTCGTCGCGCCTTTCGACTATCGGCCGCGTAATCGCCCCCAAGAACGCCATACCCATTCTCGGGTGCTTCCTCTTTAAGATTGAGGGCAACACCCTCACCGTGACCGCATCGGACAACGACGCAACGTTCCACGCCACCATACCGCTCAACGAATGCGACGCCGACGTGACATTTGCCATCAACGCAAAGACCATTCAGGACGCGATAAAGGAAATTCCCGACCAACCGATTGACTGCTACTTCAACACGGAGAACAACGAGCTGACAATCGACTACCAAAACGGGCAGTACAAACTGATGGGACAGAGTGCGGAGGAATATCCGGAGATGGTGGACGGAGATGGCGACAAACTGCGCTTTACGATAAACTCGCAGCAGTTGCTTTCGGGCATCAATCGTTCGCTCGTGGCCGTGGCCGCCGACAATCTGCGCCCGCAGCTCAACTCCATCTGCTTCGACGTGTACGAGCAGAGCGTGTCGATGGTTACTACCAACGGCAACCAGTTGGCTCTGACCAAAATGCCCATGGAGAGCGTTGGCGAGGCTACTTGCCGCTACTTGCTCAGTTCGCGTTCGGCCGGCCTGCTCAAAGGCATGCTCGCCAAGGAGGATGGCGACACGGTGATAGCCCTCGGTTCGCGCATCTCGGCGTTCAGCACCGACAGCTACACGTTTACCAGCCGCATGGTGGAGGGCAACTTCCCCAACTACCGCAGCATCATTCCGCAGAACAATCCCCACATCGTGGTGCTCAACCGCCAGGCATTCATCAGTGCACTGCGCCGCGTGCTTGTCATTGCCAACAACGCGCAGAGCATTCTCGTGAAACTGCGCATCGACAGCAATGCCATACGCCTTTCGAGCCAGGACGTGGAGTTCGGAAAGTCGGCCGAAGAGACTATGCTCTGCGAGTATGCCGGTACGCCTATGCGCATTGCGTTCAAGGGCAACGTTTTGCTCGACATCATCAACAACATCGAGAGCGAGGACGTGACGATTAAACTCTCCGACCCGAGCCGCGCAGGTCTCGTCACCCCGACGCAGAAGGAGGAGAACGAGGAAATCGTTATGCTCATCATGCCCTCGGTATTCATCGAATAAACCATGGGGACGCACCTTGCTCCCCTTCTATGAAAGCGAATCATTATCATGCAACTCGCACTGAACAAGCCCATCGTTTTCTTCGACATCGAAGCCACGGGGCTCAACGTGGCCACCGACCGCATCGTAGAACTCTGCTATATAAAACTCTCCCCCAACGGCACAGAGGAGGTAAAAACGCTCCGTTTCAACCCCGAAAAGCACATCTCGGAGGAGGCTTCGGCGGTGAACGGCATCCACGACGAAGACGTGAAGGACTGCCCGACGTTTAAGGAACGGGCGGCCACACTGGCGCACACCTTTCAGGGATGCGACTTCGCCGGCTTCAACTCCAACCACTTTGACATACCGCTCCTCGTGGAGGAATTCATACGCGCCGGCGTAGACTTCAACATATCGGGCGCAAAGTTTGTCGACGTGCAGGGCATCTTCCACAAAATGGAACGACGCGACCTGACCGCCGCCTACCAGTTCTACTGCAACAAGGACCTGACGAACGCTCACACCGCCGAGGCCGACACCCGGGCCACGCTCGAAGTGTTGGAAGCGCAGCTCGACCGCTACAAGGACACGCTACACAACAGCGTGCCGTTTTTGGCCGAGTTTTCGCGCCGCAACCGCAACGTGGACCTCGCCGGAAAAATCGTCTACAACGACCAAAACGTGGAGACAATCAACTTCGGAAAGTACCGCGGACGGAGCGTCACGGAGGTGTTACGCCGCGACCCGGGCTACTTTTCGTGGGTGATGCAGGGCGACTTTACGCAAAACACGAAGCAAACGTTCATGCGCATCAAACTGAACGCAGGCATCTGACCCTGCGCTCGTAGCAACGCTCAGACCAATGATGAAAGGAAAGAAAATCGTTGTCGGGATAACGGGGAGCATCGCGGCCTACAAGGCTTGCACGCTCATCCGCCTTTTCGTGAAAGCAGGCGCAGAGGTGCAGGTGGTGATAACGCCCGCTGGAAAGGAGTTTATCACGCCCTTGACACTCTCTACGCTCACATCGAAGCCCGTGGTGTCGGAATTTTTCTCGCGCCGCGACGGCTCGTGGCACAGCCACGTAGACCTGGGCCTGTGGGCGGACGCAATGGTCATTGCCCCGTGCACGGCTTCGACCCTCGGGAAGATGGCGAACGGCATTGCCGACAACATGCTCGTAACGACCTACCTGTCGATGAAAGCCCCGGTGTTCATAGCTCCGGCCATGGACCTCGACATGTACCGCCACCCGTCCACGCAAAAAAATCTCGACACGCTGCGTTCATACGGCAACCACATCGTTGAGGCTGCCGAGGGCGAGCTGGCCAGCCACCTTGTGGGCAAGGGGCGCATGGAGGAACCGGAAAACATATTCCGCGCCGTGGACAGTTTTTTCCGCCAACAGGAATGTGCCGAGCAGGGAAAAAGTCTTGCCGGGCAACGCATTCTCATCACCGCCGGCCCTACGTACGAAAAGATTGACGCAGTGCGCTTCATCGGCAATTTTTCCACAGGCAAAATGGGCTTTGCTCTGGCTGAGGAGTGCGCCATGAGGGGCGCAGACGTGGAACTCGTGGCCGGCCCCGTAGCCCTGACAACCAAGCACCCGCGCATACGCCGCACCGACGTGACGAGCGCACAGGAGATGTACGAGGCGGCCACAAGGCTCTTCCCCTCGTGCAACACAGCCATACTCTGTGCCGCCGTGGCCGACTTTACGCCCAAAGAGGTGGCTGACGAGAAGATTAAACGCGAAAAGACAAGCGGACTGACCCTTGACTTAGAACCCACACACGACATTGCGCACGAATTGGGACGCATGAAGAAGGAAGGGCAACGCCTCGTGGGCTTCGCCCTCGAAACGAACAACGAGGAGGCGAACGCACAGGGAAAACTGCAACGCAAGAATCTCGACTTCATCGTGCTGAACTCGCTGCGCACCCCGGGAGCGGGCTTCGCACACGACACGAACCAGGTGACGCTCTTCTTTGCCAACGGCGAGGAAAAGCGCTTCGGACTGAAAAGTAAGGGCGAGGTGGCGAGCGACATCGTGGACTTTCTCTGACCGCCCACCGCAATGAAACTACACCGCAACATGAAGAAAATTCGTTCTCTAAGCACGAACCTCCTCGGGCTTGTCCTCGCGGCGACTGCCCTTGCCACGCCGATTGGCGCAGAGGCGCAGGAACTCGACGCACGCGTGACCATCAACCACCAACAGGTGCAGGGCACAAGCACGTCGGTGTTTGAAACGCTCAAAACCACGCTCGAACAGTTTCTCAACGACCGGGAGTGGACCAATCTGCAATTCAAGAAGAACGAACGCATCAGTTGCAGTTTCGCCATTACCGTAAAGAAATACTCTCCCTCCGAAAACACTTTTGAAGGCAGCCTCTACGTGCAGTCCACGAGGCCAGTTTACGGATCGGGATACACCACCACGACCTTTGCCTTCAACGACCCCAACTTCAACTTTACCTATCAGGAGTACGACCAGATTGACTTCCGCACGGATATGGTTGACAACAACCTGACGGCCATGCTGGGATACTACGTGTACCTCATTCTGGGGTACGACATGGACAGTATGTCGCCCCTTGGCGGAACGGAATACTTCAAGACGGCGCAGAGCATCGTGACGAATGCGCAAAGTATGTCGGAGAAGGGGTGGAAAGCCTTTGAGGACTCGAAAAACCGCTACGCCATCATCAACGACTTGCTTGACGGGGGCATGACACCGCTGCGCGAAATGCAGTACGCCTACTACCGCCAAGGGCTCGACGTGATGAGCGAAAACTCCGAACGCGGACGCGCCGCCATATCGCAGGCTCTCGAAAAACTGAAACAGGCACACGAGAACAAGTCGCTCTCTTCGCTGCCGCAGATTTTCACGGAGTATAAGCGCGACGAAATAATGAACATCTACAAAAAGCACGGTTCGGCGAAGGAACGGGAGGACGTGGTGAACATCATGACGAAAATCAACGCCTCGCAAAGCAGCTATTGGCGAACCATCAACGAGTAGCTACGGCGACAACCACGAAACACTAAGCAACAACATGCTTCAACACCTGACGATTTCACACTACGCCCTGATTGAACACCTCGACATTGACATTGAGGACGGTTTCTCCGTGATAACGGGCGAAACGGGCGCGGGAAAGAGTATCATCCTCGGTGCGCTCCACCTGTTGCTGGGCGGACGGGCAGAGGCTAAAAGCATACAGACGGGCGAGAAGAAGTGCGTCGTCGAAGCCACATTTAGGCTCGACAAGGATGCCTTCGCCCCGTTTTTTGCCGACAACGACATCGACCTCGACTCGGAGGAGTGCATTGTGCGGCGCGAGGTGACGCAGACGGGAAAGAGCCGGGCTTTCATCAACGACACGCCCGTGCCGGCCGCCAAACTCAAAGAGCTCGGCAGCCGCCTCATCGACATTCACTCGCAACACCAAAACCTGCTGCTGCACGACGAGGTTTTCCTGATACGCACGCTCGACGTGCTTGCCGGCAACACGGCCGCCGTGGAAAGCTACGTTGAAGCGTACCGCAAGCACCGCAAGGAGCAGCAGTTGCTGCACGACATGCAGGAACAGGCGCGCAAGGGGAAGCAGGACGAGGAGTTTTTGCAATACCAACTGTCGCAGCTATCGGAGGCGCAGTTGCAGGAGGATGAGCAAGAGAAACTCGAACAGGAACAGAACACTCTGGCACACGCAGAGGAGATAAAGCAGTCGCTCTATGAGGCGCAAAACCTGCTCAACGGCGAGGAGGTGAACCTGCCGCAAAGTTTGCGGACGGCTATCTCGAGCCTGCAACGCATTGCCCCACACCTGCCCGCCGCGGAAGAGTTGGCAGAACGGCTGCAAAGCGTGCGCATAGAACTCGAAGACATTGCCGCCGAAACGGACAGCGCACTATCGCGAGTGGACTACGACCCGGCGCGCCTCACCTTCGTGGAGGACAGGCTGAGCCTCATCTACGATCTGGAACGCAAGCACGACGTGCAGACGGTTGCCGAACTGCTCGCCCTGGAAGCCGACCTTGCCGCGAAGCTCAACAACATTGAAAACATTGACGAGAATATAAAGGAACAGCAAAAGCGTACGGACGAAGCCCTCGCCCTACGCACAACCTTGGCCGCCAAACTGACCGCCACGCGCCAAAAGGCTGCGGCCACGCTGCAAAAGGAACTGGCCGCAGCCCTGCAAACGCTGGGCATGCCCAACGCACGGGTGGAGGTGACGCTCACGCCACGCAAAGAACCCGACGCAATGGGGGCGGACAATGCCGAACTGCTGTTCTCGGCCAACAAGAACGTGCCGCTGCAAAACGTGGGCAACATTGCCTCGGGCGGCGAAATAGCGCGCGTTATGCTCTCACTCAAAGGCATCATCGCGCAGCGGACGCAACTGCCCACCATCGTCTTCGACGAAATAGACACCGGCGTGTCGGGCCTCATTGCCGAACGCATGGCGCAGACAATGAAGCGCATGGCAGCGCATTGCCAGGTGATTTGTATCACACACCTGCCGCAGATTGCCTCGCAGGGAAACTGGCACTTCCGCGTATTCAAGGAGGACTCGCAGGACACTACGCACAGCCACATTGAGAGGCTCGACCGAGACAGCCGCATCAAGGAGATTGCCCACATGCTGTCGGGAGCTGAACTGACCGACGCGGCCGTAAACAACGCAAAGGCGCTGCTCGGCTTTGCGGACTGACACCTCCCCCACTCATTCACACGAAACCTCACGACATGAAAAGTTACACGATATTCCCCACCCTGCTGTTGGCCCTCGCGCTGAATGCTCCCACGGCTACGGCTAAGGAGGTGGGCGCAAAGGACGCTCGCAAGGCATTGCTGCAAATCACGGCCTACGACAAGGACGGACAGAAACTGCGGCAGACAATAGCCGTGCTTGTGGACGGACAAGGAACAGCCGTGGCGGCCTACCACGCCCTGAAAGACGCAGCACGCATTGAGGCCGTCGATGCAAAAGGCAAAACGTACACCCTGCACCGCGTGCTGGGGGCGAACGCTACCACGGACCTGGTGAAGTTTAGCCTCGATGGCATGACAAAGGCTGACTACCTCGCCCTGACAACCCAAGGGGCCGCAGCGGGCGATATGCTGACGCTGCTCACGGCCTCGCAGGACAAAAAGCAGCAGCCCAAGCTCTGCGACGTGGACAAGGTGGAGCCATTCGGCAACTACAACTATTATTATATGCGTATCGGCAACGACAGCGTGAACTTCACCTTGCCGTTGCTCAACAGCGAGGGGCAGCTGACAGCCTTTGTGCAGCAAAACGTGCAGCAGAACGCCACGAAGGCTTGTGCCATCGACGCCCGCTTCGTCAACGACCTGCAAATCACGGCGGCCTCGGCTCTGAGTTCGGACCTCAACGCCTTGAAACTGCGGCGCGCCATCCCGGCGGACAAGCGCGAGGCGCTGAGCTACATATCGCTCTTGCAAAACACGGACTCGCTGACGCGCATCAATGCTTACAACGACTTTATCGCCGCCTACCCATCGATGCCTGACGGCTATGTGGAACGGGCGGCTTTCCAGGCATCGAAGGGGCTCTTTAACCAGGCTGACGAGGACTTCGCAGCAGCCGTGGAGAAGGCGAAAGCCTCTGCTGACACGCTGGCGCAGCACGAGGATGCTATACACTACACGTGGAGCAACCTCATATATCGGCGCATAGCGGCCGAAGGGCGCGACAGTCTGCCGCAAAGCAACTGGACGTTGGCGAAAGCGGAACGGGAGGCAGACCTTGCCTTCGCAGCTGCTCCCTATACGCTCTACCTCGTGCAGAAAGGCAACTGCCAGTTTATGAGCCGCAACTACACGGGGGCTTACGACAGTTTCAAACGGGCGTGCGATGATTCGCATTTTGCCTCGTCGGAGACGTTCTTCTCGGCCGCCCGTTCGCTCGAACTGGCCGGCGGAAAGGCCGACGACGTATTGGCGCTGCTCGACAGCTGCGTGGCACGCATTCCGAGCCAAAACGCAAAGTACGCCAACTTCTACTTGGAACGCTCGCAAAGGTTGCTAAAAGCGGAAAAATACCGCCAAGCCGTGATGGACTACAACGAATACGAAAAGCTCGTCGGGCCGCGCAATCTCAACGAATACTTCTACAGCCTGCGCTCGCAAGCGGAGGAGAAGGCGCACATGTACCAACAGGCGCTCGACGACTTGCACACGGCCATCTCCTTCTCAAAAGAACCGATTCCCTACAAAATTGACGAGGCAGCCCTGCTGCTCAACGTGGGCGAGTATGAACGCGCCATTGCCGCCGCCGAGGGGGTGCTGAAGGAATTGCCCAAAAATCCCGACTGCTACAAGATTATAGGTGTGGCGCAGGGCGAACTGGGCAAGAAGGCCGCAGCCCTGAAAAACCTCAACAAGGCGAAGCAGCTCGGCGACGACACGGTGGACTCCTTCATCGGGAAATACAGCAAATAAACCTCCTCTGAATGATGAACAAGCTTTATTTCCTGCTCTTGCTGTGCCTTGCCGCCCCCACGGGGAGCGCAATGGCACAGGCTCTGCATACGGACGACCGGTTGGACAACAACGGGATGGGACGGAGGGGCGGCTTCTCAAAAGACAGTACGGAGACAGAAACCGTCGACGTGCCAGAAGGACTTTACGCATGGAAGATTTCGCCTCGCTTCGGCGATATTCGTCCGGCGGAGTACGACACCATTCCCCACCGCTTCCAGAACGCAAACCAGACAATGGGAATGACGGGGCACTACAACTATACGGGTAACCTTGGATCGCCGCGCATTAGCCGTCTCTTCAACGAGCAAAACGACAATATGCAGGAGAACCCGTTTATCTTTAAGCTGCCGTACAGCTTCTTTCTGCCCGTCACGGGCGACCTGCTCTTCACGAACACGAAATCGCCCTTCACAAACCTCACCTACAACTCGTGCGGCAACAAGCAGAACGGCGAGGACCGCCTGAAAGCGATGTTTTCCGTCAACGCAGGCAAAAAACTGGGCATGGGCTTTCTGGCCGACTACCTCTACGGCCGCGGTTACTACACGGGACAGTCTACGGCTCATTTCAACGGGACGCTCTTTGCTTCGTACCGCTCCGACCAGTACCAGATGCACGCCTACGTGCAGCACACGTACCTGAAAAACCGCGAAAACGGTGGCATTGAGAACGACGAGTACGTGACGCGCCCCGAGGCCTTTCCCACTCGCTACGGCGAGAGCGACATGCCGGTCAACCTGTCGGCGGCATGGAACAAGATCGGGGGCAACCAGGTGTACCTCAACCATCGTTACAGCCTGGGCTTCCACCGTTACCGCGACGCCAAGGGAAACGTTATCAAGGATCTTGACGAATATCTCGCCGCTCATCGCCCTGCCCCCGACAGCACGGCAGTGGCCCCGACGGATTCTGCCGTAGCGGCCAAACAACCGCGACTGCCGCGCGGAGTAGAACCGGGAAATAAGCAGGATGCGAAAAAGGCGGAGAGCGACTCGCTGAAAATAACGGCGGAGTTTGTGCCGGTGAGCAGTTTCATTCATACGCTGAAAATAGACGACAACACGCGAAAGTTCATCTCGAACGAAAGCAACAACACGGAAACGCCGGGCTACTTCAACGACTTTTACCTGCCGGGCGACTCGGCTTTTGACCGCACGCACCATCTCGGCGTGGAGAACACCTTTGCCGTGGAACTGCACGAGGGAATGAACAAGTGGATGAAGATGGGCATTCGCCTCTACGGCAAGCACGAACTGGCGCGCTTCGACTTCCGGCTGCCGGCCTCCGTGGCCCTGGGCCAGAAGACGAAGTTTACGGAGAATTACTTCACCGTGGGGGCGCAGCTCATCGAGCAGCAGAACCGCATTTTCCGTTACAACGTATTGGGCGAACTTCGCACAACGGGTACAGACTGGGGCGAGTTTAACGTGGAGGGCGACCTTGCGCTCCGCATACCGCTCAAAAAAGATTCGCTGATGTTTACGGCCAACGGTTTTGTGCGCAACGAACGCCCGTCGTTCTACTATCGCCACTACTACGCACGCAATGCTTGGTGGGACAACGACAACCTCAACAAGATGTTTCACGCTCGCATCAACGCCACGCTCCGCTACAAGGACACGCGGCTCAGTGCATCGCTCGAAAACATCCAAAACTATCTCTACTTCCAGGAGAGCCTCGTGGAGGGAGAAGCGAATGAATCGTCTACCTACACTTCCTACCGCCACACCGTCGGCGTGGCGCAGGCGAGCAAGAACACGCAATTGCTCTCCCTGACGTTGGGACAGGACTTCCACTGGGGCGTGTTCAACTGGGAGACAGAACTCACCTATCAGGCCTCGACGAACAAGGACGTGTTGCCCGTGCCGGCCCTCTCGGCTTACAGCAACGTTTACCTGCTCTTCCGCATAGCCAAGGTGCTTCGCACGGAGATAGGGGCTGACGTGCGCTATTTCACCCGTTACACAGCTCCCACCTACTCGCCCATCATCGGGCAGTATGCCATTCAGGACGCTGCGTACGCCACGAAGGTGGGCAACTATCCCATCGTCAACGCTTATGCCAACTTCCACCTGAAACGCACTCGTTTCTTCATCATGGCCTCGCACCTCAACTACTCGTCGGGAAAGGGCGAACCGTTCCTTGTGCCGCACTATCCGCTCAACCGCATGACGATACACATAGGCATATCTTGGAACTTCGTGAACTAACAACGACGCAGCCTATTGTTCGCAAGCCTCACGAGCCACGGAAAAAGGCATTCTGCCACCGTTTATTCAACGGGCGGAATGCCTTTATTCGTTTCTCAATTATTGCTGTCCGCTAAAACAGATCCGACGCATGGCTTAGATTTTTCTCAATGCTTTCGCCGCTCCTATAAGGCTCAACGCCGCTCAAAGTGTTGATAGTCCTTCTTGCTCTTCCAACTGCCTCCCCACGTAAAACCGTATTTGGCGAACGTACGGCAGAGCAGGTCACCCTTGGTGATTTTGTGGGCAAAGGCTTTATTGCGGTTGGCGTATGGGCGGCCGTTTTGAGGGTTTACGAGCAGTTCTCCCTGCCTTGTACGGCGCACGTAGGGGTTGTAGAGGGGATTGATGTCGATGGCCTTGCCAAGGCTGTGGGCAGAGAGTTTCTTGCTTCCAGCAACCGTGCGGTAGTTGAAGCACGACGTGTTGTTAGCCCTCATAGACCGTTCATCGTCGGCCCCATATTCGTCCACCAACACCATACGCTCGATGGGATAACGCTCCTCATAAAGCGTGCGGAATATGCGCAAGAGGTCACTGGCTACGTCCTTGTGGCAAACGAGTTCGCCAAGCTGTATATGTCCCTCGAAATTGTAGTGAAGCACCTTCAAATAGCGCAAATCGGCCAACGGAACGTTGCAATTTCCCTTGTAGCTTTTGCCCTTCATACGGGCAAAAACAGCCGTGCCTATGGGTGCGGAAACGAAGCATTTGGCCACGCCGAACTTATCAACTTGCTGCTGCGAAACCACCTGTCCGGCCTTCCAATCATCAAGAACATCGATGTACAAACCATCGGAAAAGAAACTGCATTCGGGAGCTAATTCCACCCCTGCACGATCGGGTAAGGCATTCAAACAAGTAGTCAGAAGCAACCCGCAAACACTTATCTTACAGGCAGAGGAAATCATTTGCTCGAAGGTACGAACGATTCATAAGTGCCGTTGCTGTAAAAGACACGGATTTCCTTAATTTTACGTGCGTCTTTGTCAATATTTATCGCCATCGGCTGCGAAACTCTCATGTTTCGGTTTTCGGCAAGTACATCTTTATGCGCTGCAGGTTGCACTGATTTAGGTTCGTAGGATTGACGCGCAGAGGGGGCAGACTGATCATTGGCAGAAAACAATCCGTCGGGTTGGGAATTGGCTGCTGCAGCATCGCCGAACAGGCCGCCAGAGGGAAACTCCGTGCCGTAGGTTTCGCCATCAGCGTCTGGCACATTTGGGGATATACCTGCCGACATATCCCCTTCACCAAACATAAGCCAATTAACGTTTATTTCGGGGAAGCCTAAATGTATGCCCTGCACGGTTTTGGCAGAAGGATTGGTTTTTCCGTTGAGAATATTTGAGAGTGAAGCTGCCGATGCGCTGATACGTGCAGCAAAGTCTTGCTGCGACAGCTGAGAGTACTTAATGATCTCTCTGATTCTATCCACCATGTTCATGATAGTCTGTGTATGTTGTGATTTATGGAGAATTTTCAGACGGAGGAAGCAAAACGGAGAAAAGTGAAGAGGAATCTCTCTGGAAATATATACCAAATTTTTAGACCGTTCGGATTTTGAGCTGCGCAGATTCTCCTCGCAACTAACAAAGCCGAATACTGCAAGTCGGAGCCATTCTGAATTTGTGCGGCTGAATTGGGAAATCGAAACCACGCCAACCCTCATACCTCAGTTTGTGCGTAAAGTACCCGTCTTTAATTCGTTTACAAAGATAAAGACTAATCGGACAACCACAATCACATTTCTGATTTATTTTCCGATTTATATTTCACAATGTAAATCTACGATAGCTTTATATTTTCTAATTCAGATTTCAAGCACGATTTATCTTTCGTAAATCAAATTCTGAATCTCATCCGTTTTACATTTATGTAATAGACGAGTATACAGGGCTTATTTATTGGCTTTCGGTGAGTTGTAGCTATATAAAGCCAAAAGTCACCCCCAAATATGGGCTTATGCATATCACTTACGCTATTTGCAGCAACCCAACAAGAGTTTACAAGGTAAATTAATTGGTTTTCGTCAACTTACATGAGCTGGAACAAGTCGTATATATATGAATAAAGTAAACTGATTTATATTTCACTATTGCAAATGATAAAGATTTATACTGATAAAACATAAATCAAACAGCAAGGCATTCCATCTTGTGTATAGCTTTGTAAATTTATATTCTCTTATTTACGCAATCAAATCATACAAAACTAAATGCAAACAAGTCCTTAATGTAAATTGCAGGGTTGACTACAAGACGAATATTGCCACGATTTTCGTCTATCTGCGTTCCCATGCGTACAATCAGCTACGCGGCAGCCACGAGGAGGCAAAAACGACAGATTACAACTGATATTCAATGCGTTATGCACAATATAAAAGATACAAGCAAACGGGGCATCTAAATCGGGCCGATGCTTATTTTGCTAATCACACATAGCAAATCAAATAGACAATGAACTAAAATGCCCCTTTTTCCACTTAGCAACTACTTGAATTTACCTTTTCAACCTCGAAAACGGTACTTTTCTGCTCCTAAGCCGCACACAAGGGGGCGGAAGTGATGTACTGACAGTTGGAAGATACGCCTCAGAAGACTGGATTGGAAGTGGAAAATCTACCCTCCTTCTTCGTACGCTTGGACAAGAGGAGTGATTTTGTACAAAATACGAAAGCAAATAGAAATATGGCAGAATTGAAAAACAGAACAAAACAGGCATTTTGCGGAGGCAGCCATGCAATCTCAAAGCAAGAGGCTGCTGCATCAACGAGAAAACTCAGCAAAACGAGCAGTGCGCTTCTCTGAAAAATCTGCGATAAGAGAATGAGAGACAGCCCTCTCCCACTCTCTTGCCGCCAAGAAAAATCCCCTTGCTTTCGCCAACGGCGAAAGCAAGGGGATTAGTTTCGTTCTGCGCCCCATTAGTAGAAGTAGCGTTACGTTGTTAATGTAATATAAAGAAAAGGAGTTCCTTCATCAAGTCACCGTTCTCGGTGTGCGAGCCTTCCGACCCTTTCGAACGTGCATCCGTGCGACGTATCTCCGAAAGTATCTTCATCGTCTTCACGCCCGAGTAGTGGCGCATCGGAGGAAGCACGTTGTACTTCACCTGCCAGGGCGTCATGCCCAGCCACGAAGCGATGCCAGCCTCCGTTTTCTCGGGAGCGTAATAGGCCAACATCAGATTGGAAAAGTAACGGAACAATGCAGGCAGTGTGCGCTGAATAGGATTTTCGCGAGGATTGTTGTCAAAATATTTCACAATCTGATTTGCCAGTAATACGTTTTTCGTACCAATCGCATCGAGCAGTTCGAAGATACTGAAATTTTTGCTCATGCCCGTTTGCTGCCTTACGAGCTTTGCCGTGACCGTTTTTTCGCCAGTGGGAAGAGCTATCACGAGTTTGTCGAGTTCCGAGGTAATGCGGTTAAGGTCTGCCCCAATGTATTCCGCCACCATCTCGGCCGCACCCGGTTCAATCGCCACGCCTTTTCCTTTCATATAGTTGCGTACAAAGGTAGGCAGCTGGTTGTCTTTGAGTTTTTTCGACTCAAAGAGTACGCCCTCCTTGCCAATGAGCGTGGCCAACTTCGTACGTCGGTCCAGCACGCCGTTCTTGTGACAAAATATGAGTACGGTGGAGGGCTGCACCTGTTTGAAGTAGTACTCCAAACGTGCGATACCCTTCAACGCCTGTGCCTCCTTGACGACGATCACCGTGTGCTCGCCGCCCATCGGGTAGGCTTTGGCAGCCATGATGATATTGTCCACATCGGCATCTGCCCCGAAAAAAGTAATCAGATTGAAGTCGCGCTCCTCGGGCCTGAGCAACGTGTTTACGATAAAGTTCTCTACGTAGTCTATATAGTAACTCTCCTCCCCCATCAGGTAGTAGACGGGTTTGAGCTTGCCGGCTTTCACGTCTGCGCAAATCTGCTCCACGGTGATGCCGGCGGGTTTCTTGTTGAATGATGAATATCCTGCCATAGGGTATGGGCAGCAGGGACGGCATCCGTTGCAAAAAGAGCGGCCGCTGCGGGCCGGGCGGTTGCCTTGTCGGGCAAATTCGTAAATTTGCCGTTGCTGCATTTGCCGTGATGCGCCTGTCTGCCGTGCAAAGATAGTGCAAACCGCGCTCAACGGGCAGCCCGAACCCCATTTCGAACCGAAAGATATGCAAAAGCTCCACTTGCCCCCCTTCGACGTGAAGACAAAAGACGACGGCGGACGCACGGCCATATACGATTTTCTGCGCCGCCGCTACGTCTGCCTAACGCCCGAGGAATGGGTGCGCCAGCACTTCACCCACTTCCTTGTTGGACACAAGGGCTACCCCGCCGCGCTCATGGCCAACGAGGTGACGGTCAACGTGGGGGGCGTGGCGCGCCGCTGCGACACAGTCTTGTACAACCGCATCAACCTCAAGCCGCGCATGATTGTGGAATACAAAGCTCCGCACGTGGCCATCACGCAGCACGTGTTTCAGCAAATCTACGCCTACAACAGCGTGTTGCGGGCAGACTATCTCGTAGTGAGCAACGGCCTTGCACACTATTGCTGCCACGTGGACTACACCAACATGAAGGTAGATTTTTTGCAGGACATTCCTGCGTACAGCGAATTGGAGTAAACGTACGTCATACGCATGAATGATTGGCAAGCCCTGTCCGCACACAGATGGAGCTTGCGTCAAAAGTTATCCTTCAACACTTCCCAAATTTTCTTTGTCCAGAGGTCGCTGATGCCTGTGCGTTCTGCATATTGACGAAAATTTGTAACCGTCTCAGCCACCTCGTCCACAATCTTAGGAGCATTGCGAATGTCTTGACGTTGGGCAAAGTGCAACAAATCGCTCCTTGTAATGCCGTTGCGCTTACCAAGCACCGTTAGTTCATGGTTTCGAAAGAAAGGAGAATCAGGGTCAACCGAGAAAATCAAGTCGTAAGCCGGTGTTAACTGCCATTTTCCCTCTTTTTGCATCATAAAAGAGAAATTCTTCGTGTGGTCGTCCACGTTTGCCGCCAATACGTTGAACACCATTCTGCGGTATTGCTGTTCCTGCTCCGCAGCAGACAGTCCCAACCTGCGACCAACGACAAACAGGTCCTCGTAGCTATCGGCCAGCGAGCTCATGGCCGCCAGTGTTTGGGTGTGTACTTTTTCTCCCTCAACCCTGTCGAAACGCTGAGTCAGGAAGTTCTGCCTCCCATCAATCTCAACGAGCCGCGAAGGCATCATATATATGCCGCAATCCACCGCCATGAGGTAATAAGCCATCTCTACGCTGGAATACGGAAAGTCCCTTTCACTTCCCGTGTCGAACTTCAAGATGCAGTGTGTATAATTGGGAGATAGGTCAGCCTGCCCCGAACGCACTGCGCCCGTAGCTTCGTCGATGGCGATAATCGCCTTGGGACGCTGACCACCAGCCGATGTACCCACCTTGTACAGGTCCTCCATTATAAGGCTGCTGCCCACGTCGATGCGTACGTCCTGCCTCTCACGGAATATTCTGTCCGCCAGTTCATAAAGCGATTTCAGTTCTATGCCTACGGATGCGTCATCATCAACGTGAGCTGGCTCAAACTCCAAGGCTCCCATAGCGCGCTTGCCGATAAACGACAGTCTGTCTACGGAACTGATTTGTTTGGATGTCAGGTGCTTGGCTTCACACCACTTACTGAAAACAACATTTCCCCAACGGTCGGGCAACGAATCGGAGATAAACTCTGGCAAACCGGCATAGAGCCGTTCCTTGTTGCCATGCATCGGGAACGCCCGCTGAACATAAGGCGAAGTAAGCGGTGCAACGAGCGGAGCAATGTCAAGCCCGTAT
>CAVLCM010000042.1:0-16122 GCA_963661625.1 bacterium | reverse complement strand
ATTTTCTTGATTTTAACGGGGAATTAGGCGAAGATTTGGCATTTTCCGAGGTTGAGGGAACCCTATAACGACTGTACAGACGAGGTTGGCAAGAAAAAACGACAATGGAGACAATTTCTTTGGCAGGGCCATTCTGATATTATGGCGAGAGCCGATTGTCTCTATTGTCTCTATTGTCGTCAATACAAGAACAACAATGAACAGACAGAACTTCCGTGAGGTGAGTTTTGTGGGGACGGGGTGCAAAATTTTACACATAGGGGCGCAATTTTTTGCGCATAGGGGTGCAAAATTTTGCACCCTGCATCTCGTTTTTGCGAGAGGAGGGAGCGAGGGTACTAAGCGTGGGATTAGAGAGGCACGAACGGGAGGCGGTCATACCTTAACGGTCAGCAGTTCGTGGATGTTTGTGAGGCAGTTGCCGCTGCGGTGTTCGCTCTTTACCCTCCACGGCTGGTTGGCTTCGCCCTCGACGGCGAGTTGGAGCGTTTTGAGGCCGTAGCAGTGGTTCAGGCGGTCCATGGTCTGCATGAGTTTGGCTCGCTGCGGACGGTTAGGGACGGGGTCGAAGAGGTTTCCCTGTATGCCCTCGGAGGGAACGATGTCACTCACCACCACGCCCGACTTTTTGTAGAGAATGCCCTCGCGCCAGATTGACTGGAGCGCACGGAGGGCAGCATTGGTAATTTCGAGGGTGTCGCTCGTGGGGACGAGCAGGGAGACGGAGGCGCAATTGGCGTATTGCGGCAAATCCTCGCGGAAGCGGTTGCTGGCAACGAACACAGTGACCATGCCTGCTGCGGAACGCTGGCCGCGAAGTTTATTGGCACAACTGGCAGCAAAAGTGGCCACGCTGGCTTTGAGCGAGTCGAGGTCGTTCACCATTTGGCCAAAACTGCGGCTGGTGCAGATGGTTTGTTTGCGCACGGCCTCGGAGGTGTCGATGCAGGGCGTGCCGTTGAGTTCGAGCCACGTTTGGAGGCCGGGTTTCGACATATGGGCACAGACCCAGGCTCGGCTTTTGTCGGCAAACTCGAGGGGTGTGCGGATGCCGCAGTAGAAGAGTTTGGAGAGCGTTTGCGGCCCAATGCCCCACACATCGGAGAGTTGGAACAGGGAGAGTGCCTTGCGCCGCTTCTCGTCGGTGTCGATCAGGCAAACGCCTTGGTAGCCGCTGTATTGCTTGGCAAATTTGCTGCCCATCTTGGCGAGCGTTTTTGTGGGGGCTATGCCCACGCTCACGGGAATGTCGGTATAGAGGCGGATGCGCTCTCGGAGCTGGCGCATCATCTGCACGGGGTCGTTCAGGCGGCTATGGCTGCGGAGGTCGCAAAAACTCTCGTCGATGCTGTACGGCTCCACGTGGCCAACACTCTTGCGCATAATCTGGACAATGCGTTTGCTCATGGCCGCATAGAGCATCATGTTGCCCGAAAACACGTGTACGCCGCCATGGGCAACAATGTGGCGCACCTTGTGCAGAGGGTCGCCCCGGCGCAGCCCCAGGGCCTTTGCCTCGGGCGTGAGGGCCACGATGCACCCGTCGTTGCTCGACAGCACGACGACAGGCTTGCCCGAGAGGCCCGGGTGGAAGGCTTTCTCCACCGAGCAGAAGAAGCTGTTGCAGTCTATCAGGGCGTACATATAAGTTACTGATTGGAATTGTTTTCAGGTTGACGGCAATAGAGACAACGGAGACGGCTTCTTGCAATGATGTTTGCCGAAAAAATTGTCTCGATTGTCTCTATTGTCGTTTTATCACTTCGGACGGTGGATGACGTACGTCACTACGCCCCACACGGAGAAGTCGTCGTTTTCGGAGATGCGTATTTTGGGGTAAGCGGGATTGGCCGGGACGAGCCAGCCGCCGTCGCTGCGCCTCTCGACGCGTTTGAGCGTGTATTCGCCGTTGAGTTCGCACATGGCCACTTCGGAGGGCGAAGGATTGCGGTTGCTCTTGTCGACGATGACGATGTCGCCGCTGTGAATGCCCGCATCGATCATGGAGTCGCCCTCCACGCGGATGAGGTAGCTTGCCTCGGGGTTAGGGCAAAGCATTTTCAGGAGTTCGATGTCTTGGCCCTTTTCGTCGTTATCGAGGGGTACGGGGAAGCCGGCTTTCACACCGATGTTGAAGAGCGGCAACCGTACGTCCCCCACCCTGCTTGCGGGGAGGACGATGCCAAGATGGGACAGTGCGCACGCCTCGCCGATTGTTCGTTCAATGCACGCCTTTATATAGTCGGTCTTGTTGCTTTGCGCATCAATTACCCTTGCCATGTCGTCGGGCGCACGGAAGGTGTAGAGTTTGCTGCCCGTGGACGGCCGTCCGGCTCCGGGGCGTGCGCCGCCGCGCCCTCCTTTGGCCCGGCCAGTGTCGGTTGGAGTGTCTTTCATGCTGCTTGGTTTGTTGTGCTTGCAAAGGTAAGGATAATTGTATGAATAGTGTATTACAAATTCAGAGAAGGAAGCCCAGCGCACGCAAAAGGGGCTGCGCCGCAACTCGTTCGTTACGACACAGCCCCTTGGGTGTGTTATCAATTCGGCCGTAGCCGGATGGTTCTTGTATTAGGCTTCCTCAGCAGCCTGACGGGCTTTCTCCGCCTGGGCGCGTTCGTACTCTTCCTTGTCGGCAACGACAATCTTGCCGAACTCGCGAAGACCGGTACCGGCAGGAATGAGGTGACCGCAGATAACGTTCTCCTTCATACCCTCGAGGTAGTCTGTCTTGCCGCTGATAGCTGCTTCGTTGAGGACCTTGGTGGTTTCCTGGAACGATGCAGCGGACATGAAGCTCTTCGTCTGCAATGCGGCACGCGTGATACCTTGCAGAATCTGCGTAGAAGTGGCGGCCTGTGCGTCGCGCACCTTGACGAGCTTGAGGTCGCGGCGTTTGAGCTGCGAGTTCTCGTCGCGGAGCTTGCGGGCGGTGACAATCATACCCTTCTTCATGGTTTCGCTGTCGCCAGCGTCCACAACCACCTTCTTGCCCCAGATGCGGTCGTTCTCCTCGGCAAAGTCGAGCTTGTCGACAATCTGCTGTTCGAGGAAGCGGGTGTCGCCCGGTTCGTTGATCTGCACCTTGCGCATCATCTGGCGGACGATTACCTCGAAGTGTTTGTCGTTGATCTTCACACCCTGCAAGCGGTATACGTCCTGCACCTCGTTGACGATGTATTCCTGAACGGCCGTGGGGCCCTTGATGGCAAGGATGTCGCCCGGCGTGATGGAACCGTCGGAGAGAGGCGTGCCAGCACGTACAAAGTCGTTCTCCTGAACAAGGATTTGCTTCGACAGGGGCACGAGGTACTTCTTGACTTCGCCAAGTCTGGAGGTGACGATGATTTCGCGGTGGCCGCGCTTCACGCTGCCCATGCTGATTTCGCCGTCGATTTCGCTCACCACGGCGGGGTTGCTCGGGTTGCGGGCTTCGAAGAGCTCGGTTACACGGGGCAGACCACCGGTGATATCGCCGGCCTTGCCTACAACGCGCGGTATCTTGACGAGGATGTCGCCGGCCTTGAGCTTCTGGCCGTCTTCCACCACGATGTGGCCGTTGATGGGGAAGCTGTATGTGCGGATAACTTCGCCGTTTTCGTCGAGGATGTTTGCGGTGGGCACGTGGCTCTTGTCCTTGGACTCTATCACGATGCGCTCGCGCAGACCGGTTGCTTCGTCCTCTTCGACACGGTAGCTGATACCTTCCGTAACGTTCTCGAACTGGATAGTACCTGCGCTTTCCGTAACGATGACGGCATTGAAGGGGTCCCACTTGGCAAGAATGGTGTCCTTGTCAACGTGCTGGCCTTCGTCAACGAAGAGCTGCGAACCGTAGGGCACGTTCTGCGAAGAGAGGACGATGTTGGTGTTCTCGTCTACGAAGCGTACTTCGGCCAGACGGCTCACCACGACCTTGCAGGCCTTTCCTTCTTCGTCGACAGCCTCTACCGTACGAAGTTCGTCGAACTCTACGCGGCAGTCGCTCTTGGCCTTGATGGTGGCGTTGGCGGCGGCGTTGGAGGCGATACCACCGGCGTGGAACGTACGGAGCGTAAGCTGCGTACCCGGCTCACCGATGGACTGCGCTGCGATAACGCCGACGGCCTCGCCCTTCTGAACCATGCGGCTCGTGGCAAGGTTGCGGCCGTAGCACTTCATGCAGACGCCGCGCTTGCTCTCGCAGGTAAGCACGGAACGGATTTCCACGCTTTCGATGGGCGATGCCTCGATGGCGGCTGCAACGGGCTCGGTGATTTCCTCGCCGGCTGCTACGATGAGCTTGCCCGTGACGGGGTTGATGATGTCGTGTACGGACACACGGCCGAGGATGCGTTCGGAGAGCGAAGAGATTACCTTGTCGCCGTCCTTCAAGGCGGTGCATACAAGGCCGCGGAGCGTGCCGCAGTCTTCTTCGTTGATGATTACGTCGTGCGAAACGTCTACGAGACGACGGGTCAGATAACCAGCGTCGGCCGTCTTCAATGCCGTATCGGCAAGACCCTTACGGGCACCGTGGGTTGAGATGAAGTACTCAAGCACGGACATACCCTCCTTAAAGTTCGAAAGAATCGGGTTTTCGATAATCTGCGCACCTTCGGCACCTGCCTTCTGGGGCTTGGCCATAAGACCACGCATACCGGCGAGCTGGGCAATCTGGTCGGCAGAACCACGGGCACCGGAGTCGAGCATCATGAACACAGCGTTGAAGCCTTGGTCGGCCTCGGTCATCTGCTTCATCAGGGTGTCCTTGATTTCCTGGTTTACGTGTGTCCACGTATCGATAACCTGCTGGTAACGTTCCTTGTCGGTGATGAAACCCATGTTGTAGTTCATGGTGATTTGCTCTACCTCGTCGTTACCCTTCTTAACGATATCGACCTTCTCAGCCGGGATGATGATATCACCGAGGTTGAACGACAGACCGCCTTCGTAGGCCATGCGGTAACCGAGGTTCTTGATGCCGTCGAGGAACTCGCAGGCGCGGGCCATACCCACGTTCTTGATAACGAGGGAGATGACGTCGCGGAGCGACTTCTTGGAGATTACCTTATTGACGTAACCGCACTCGTCGGGAATAACGCCGTTGACGATGATGCGGCCGACAGACGTTTCAACGAGGTGCTTAATCTTCATGCCTCGCTCGTCGATGTCGTCAACAAGCACCTTTACCGGGGCGTGGATGTCGACGTGCTTTTCGTTGAACGCGATGATGGCTTCCTCAGGACCGTAGAACGTGAGGCCTGCGCCCTTTGCGCCCGGACGGAGTTTGGTGATGTAGTAAAGACCGAGCACCATATCCTGAGAAGGCACGGTGACAGGCGCGCCGTTGGCGGGGTTGAGGATGTTGTGGCTCTGGAGCATGAGCATCTGCGCTTCGAGCACAGCCTCGTTGCTCAGGGGGAGGTGGACTGCCATCTGGTCGCCGTCGAAGTCGGCATTGAACGCCGTACATGCCAACGGGTGGAGCTGAATGGCCTTGCCCTCAATCATCTTGGGCTGGAAGGCCTGAATACCGAGACGGTGGAGTGTCGGCGCACGGTTGAGGAGCACGGGGTGTCCCTTCATCACGTGTTCGAGGATGTCCCAGATTACGGGTTCGCGACGGTCAACGATTTTCTTTGCGCTCTTCACCGTCTTCACGATGCCGCGCTCAATGAGCTTGCGGATGATGAACGGCTTGTAGAGCTCGGCTGCCATGAGCTTCGGCAGACCGCACTCGCCCATCTTGAGTTCGGGACCTACAACGATTACAGAACGGGCTGAGTAGTCAACACGCTTACCGAGGAGGTTCTGACGGAAACGGCCGGCCTTACCCTTCAATGCGTCTGAAAGCGACTTCAAGGGGCGGTTGCTGTCGCTCTTCACGGCACTCGACTTGCGCGAGTTGTCGAAGAGGCTGTCAACGGCTTCCTGGAGCATACGCTTTTCGTTGCGGAGGATTACCTCGGGTGCCTTGATTTCGAGCAAACGCTTGAGGCGGTTGTTGCGGATAAGCACGCGACGGTAAAGGTCGTTCAGGTCGGACGTGGCAAAACGGCCACCGTCGAGGGGAACGAGCGGACGGAGGTCAGGTGGCGTAACGGGGATGACCTTCATAATCATCCACTCGGGCTTGTTGCGGTCGCGGCTTGCGCGGAACGACTCAACAACCTGCAAACGCTTCAAGGCCTCGTTCTTGCGCTGCATCGACGAGTCGGAGTTGGCACGGTCGCGCAACTCGTACGACAGGCTGTCGAGGTCGATGCGCTGCAACAGGTCGTAAACGGCCTCTGCACCCATCTTGGCAATGAACTTGTTGGGGTCGTTGTCCTCGAGGTATTGGTTTTCCTTGGGGAGTTTCTTGAGGATGTCCAGGTATTCGTCCTCGGTGAGGAGGTCGTTCACAGCGAGTTCGTCGCTAAGGACACCCGGCTGGATTACCACGTAACGCTCATAATATATAATGGAGTCGAGCTTCTTGGTGGGGATGCCGAGCAGGTAGCCCATCTTGTTGGGCAACGAGCGGAAATACCAGATGTGGGCCACAGGCACAACGAGCTGGATGTGGCCGGCACGCTCGCGGCGCACCTTCTTCTCGGTAACCTCAACGCCGCAACGGTCGCAGACGATGCCTTTGTAGCGGATGCGCTTGTACTTGCCGCAGTGGCATTCGTAGTCCTTCGTCGGGCCGAAAATGCGCTCGCAGAACAAACCGTCGCGTTCGGGCTTGTAGGTACGGTAGTTGATGGTTTCGGGTTTCAGCACCTCACCGCACGAATTTGCCAGTATCTCCTCGGGCGAAGCCAGACCGATGGTAATCTTCGTAAAGTTACTCTTTATCTTGTTTTCTCTTTTAAAAGCCATGTTTCAAGGATAAGATTGAGAATGTAAGAAGTTGATTGCTCCGCGCCTTGGCACGGCCTTGCGGCTTTTGCACGCAAGGTGTGCGTCGGCGCAGCGGAACAACGTGATTAGTCGAGCGTGATGCTCAAACCTAAGCCGCGGAGTTCGTGCAGCAGCACGTTGAGCGACTCGGGAATGCCGGGAGTGGGCATCACGTCGCCCTTGACAATGGCTTCGTAAGCCTTTGCGCGTCCCGTCACGTCGTCTGACTTGATTGTGAGGATTTCCTGAAGTACGTGCGATGCACCGAATGCCTCGATTGCCCAGACTTCCATCTCACCGAAACGCTGACCACCGAACTGGGCCTTACCGCCGAGGGGCTGCTGCGTGATGAGTGAGTATGGGCCGATGGAACGTGCGTGCATCTTGTCCTCAACCATGTGGCCGAGTTTCAGCATGTAGGTAACACCCACGGTTGCTTTCTGGTCGAATGCCTCGCCCGTTGCGCCGTCGTAGAGCTGCGTAGAGCAGTAGCGCGGCAGGCCGGCCTTGTCGGTCCATTCGCAGAGGTCTTCGAGCTTGGCACCGTCGAAGATGGGGGTGGCGAACTTCACGCCGAGCTTCTTGCCTGCGGCACCGAGCACGGCCTCGAAAATCTGACCGATGTTCATACGCGAAGGCACACCCAGCGGGTTGAGCACGATGTCGACGGGAGTACCGTCGGCCAAGAACGGCATGTCTTCCTGACGAACGACCTTCGACACGATACCCTTGTTACCATGACGACCGGCCATCTTGTCGCCCACACCAATCTTGCGTTTCTTGGCAATGTAGACCTTAGCCTGCTGGATGATGCCGGAGGGAAGGTCGTCGCCGATGGTGATAGAGAACTTCTTGCGCTTGAGGGCAGCGTCGAGCTGGTTGTATTTCTTCAAGTAGTTGATAACAAGCTGTCGGATGAGCTGGTTGGCGTGGTCGTCGTCCGTCCAGCCTTGGAGCTCTACCGAAGCGTAGTCGAGGGCGGTCAGCACAGCCTTGTTGAACTTCACGCCGCTGGCGATTACCTCCGTGCCGATATTGTCCTTCACGCCGAGCGACGCTTTGTCGCTGATGAGCGAGAGGAGCTTGTCTACCATAATGGTCTTCAAGCCGGCTACTTCCTTCTCGAACTCGTCATCGAGCTTCTGGAGGGTCACCTTGTCGGCTGCCTTTGCAGTGCGGCTCTTCTGAACGCGTGAGAAGAGGCGTTTGTTGATTACAACACCTGCCAAAGAGGGGTTGGCCTTCAACGAAGCATCCTTCACGTCGCCGGCCTTGTCGCCGAAGATGGCGCGGAGGAGTTTTTCCTCAGGCGTGGGATCGCTCTCGCCCTTCGGCGTAATCTTACCGATGAGGATGTCGCCCGGAGTGATGCGTGCGCCGATACGTACGATACCATTCTCGTCGAGGTCCTTCGTAGCGTCTTCGCTTACGTTGGGGATGTCGTTGGTAAACTCTTCCATGCCGCGCTTCGTCTCACGAACTTCGAGAGAGTACTCGTCTACGTGGACGGAAGTAAGTATATCGTCGCGAACTACGCGTTCGTTAAGCACGATGGCATCCTCGTAGTTGTAACCCTTCCAAGGCATGTAAGCCACGAGGAGGTTGCGGCCGAGTGCCAACTCACCGTCTTCGGTGGCGTAACCTTCGGTAAGGATTTGACCCTTGTGCACCTTGTCGCCCTTGTTGCAGATGGGGCGCAGGTCAATGGTCATGTTCTGGTTCGTGCGGCGGAACTTGGGAATGTCGTATTCCTTGACGTTGCTGTCGAAGCTTACAAATTCCTCGTCCTCAGTGCGCTCGTATGCGATGCGGATCGTCGTAGCGTCTACGTATTCCACAACACCTTCGCCCTCGGCAGTGATCATTGTGCGCGAGTCTTCGCACACTTGTTTCTCGATACCCGTACCCACGATAGGTGCTTCGCTGCGGATGAGGGGCACTGCCTGGCGCATCATGTTCGAACCCATCAACGCACGGTGGGCATCGTCGTGTTCGAGGAACGGGATGAGCGAAGCGGCGATAGAGGCAATCTGCTGCGGAGCGACGTCGATGAGTTCTACCTGCGAAGGGGGAACTACGGGGTAGTCGGCATCCTGGCGGCACTTCACTTTGTCGCGGATGAACGAACCGTCATCGTTGAGAGGCGCGTTGCCCTGACCGATAATCTTGCCTTCTTCTTCCTCAGCAGAGAGGTAAACGATGTCGTCGTTGTTGAGGTTGACCATCGAGTTCTCCACCTTGCGGTACGGCGTTTCGATGAAGCCGAGTCCGTCGATCTTAGCGTAAACGCAGAGCGAGGAGATAAGACCGATGTTCGGGCCTTCAGGCGACTCAATCGGGCAAAGACGGCCGTAGTGGGTATAGTGTACGTCACGCACCTCGAAACCGGCACGCTCGCGCGACAGACCGCCAGGACCGAGGGCGGAGAGACGGCGCTTGTGCGTTACCTCGGCCAACGGGTTGGTCTGGTCCATGAACTGTGACAGGGCGTTCGTACCGAAGAACGAGTTGATAACGCTTGAAATCGTCTTGGCGTTGATCAGTTCGGTCGGAGTGAACACTTCGTTGTCGCGCACATTCATGCGTTCGCGGATGGTGCGGCTCATACGGGCCAAACCGATGGCAAACTGGTTGGAGAGCTGCTCGCCAACCGTACGCACGCGGCGGTTGCTGAGGTGGTCAATATCGTCGACAGTAGCCTTGGAGTTGATAAGCTCAACAAGGTACTTGATAATTTCAATAATGTCTTCACGCGTCAACACACGCACGTCCATGTCCGTGTCGAGGTTGAGCTTCTTGTTCAAGCGGTAGCGGCCCACTTCGCCGAGGTCGTAACGCTTTTCAGAGAAGAACAGGTTGTTGATAACTTCGCGGGCAGAGGCATCGTCGGCGGGGTCGGCGTTACGCAGCTGGCGATAGATGTAGTTGACAGCTTCCTGCTCGGAGTTAGAGGGATCTTTCTGAAGGGTGTTGAAGATGATGGAGTAGTCCGTCGAAGCTCCTTCTTCGGGGTGTACCAAAATGGTCTGCGTACCCGTTTCGAGAATTATCTCGGCGTTCTCAGCCGTAATTTCAGTTTCACGGTCGAGAACAATCTCGTTACGCTCGATAGACATAACTTCGCCCGTATCGGGGTCTACGAAGTCTTCGAGTGTTGTGGAAAGTACACGGGCAGCAAGCTTGCGGCCAATGAGCTTCTTTAGGTTTGTTTTGTTTACCTTGAACTCTTCAGCAAGGTTGAATATGTCGAGAATGTCCTTATCGCTCTCGAAGCCGATGGCACGGAGCAGAGTGGTTACGGGCAACTTCTTTTTACGGTCGATGTAGGCGTACATCACGCTGTTGATATCCGTGGCGAACTCAATCCACGAACCCTTGAACGGGATGATACGGGCTGAGTAGAGCTGCGTGCCGTTGGCGTGTACGCTCGAACCGAAGAATACACCCGGAGAACGGTGCAACTGCGATACAACTACGCGCTCAGCGCCGTTGATTACGAAGGTGCCGTTTTCGGTCATGTAGGGGATTGCGCCCAAGAACACGTCCTGAACCACAGTGTCAAAATCTTCGTGGTCGGGGTCTGTACAGTAGAGCTTCAACTTTGCCTTGAGGGGTACGCTGTACGTCAAGCCGCGTTCCAAGCACTCAGTGATGGTGTAGCGGGGCTCGTCGATGTAGTAGTCAATGAACTCGAGAACGAAGTTGTTGCGCGTGTCCGCAATGGGGAAGTTCTCAGCGAATACTTTGTAAAGACCGTCGTTCTTTCGCAGTTCGCTTGGAGTGTCAAGTTGAAGGAAGTCCTTGAAAGACTTCAACTGTACGTCCAAGAAATCGGGATAGGGCATCGGATTCTTTACAGACGCAAAGTTTACACGATTATTAATTACTCTGGAAGACATTCTTCTTTATTTGAGGTGAGAGGATAAATGGTTGTTCCGGCAAGGGGCTTAATCAGGCTCGTTCCTTCCGGACGGTAAAGGGTTGCGGCGAAAAAGGCCGCCCGGTTGCGCCGTGTAGACACAAAAAGGTTATGAACCTTCTACCAGAAGATTCATAACCCATACCCTTAATAGGGGAATATCAATTAAGCGAGCTCAACTTCAGCACCAGCCTCTTCGAGAGCCTTCTTCAGTGCTTCAGCTTCTTCCTTAGCAACGCCTTCCTTAACCTTGCTGGGAGCTCCGTCTACGAGGTCCTTAGCTTCCTTCAAGCCGAGACCGCAGTGTTCCTTAACGGCCTTAACAACCTGAAGCTTAGCGGCACCTGCGCTCTTGAGGACTACGTCGAACGAAGTCTTCTCCTCAGCAGCAGCTGCACCAGCAGCGGGACCAGCAGCAACAGCAACAGCTGCAGCAGCGGGTTCGATTCCGTACTCATCCTTGAGGATAGTTGCCAACTCGTTTACTTCCTTTACTGTCAAATTTACCAATTCTTCAGCAATAGCTTTGATATCTGCCATTTCTTTAAATGTATTTTTTGTTTTTATTCTTTGTGGATTTATGCCACCCGCCTTGCGGTCGGGCTATTGTTACTCGGGGCGTTCGCCCAAAGTTTTGAGTACGCCGTGGATTGTCTGGCCTGCGCTCGAAAGTGCAGAGATAACGTTCTTGGCGGGGGACTGCAGAAGCGAAACAACTTCTGCGATAACTTCGTTCTTGCTCTTGATTGCACAGAGAGTTTCGAGCTGGTCTGCACCAACATAGAAACCTTCCTCAGCGTAAGCACCCTTCAGAGCGGGAACTCCGTCCTTGCCCATCTCCTTGATGAGCTTAGCAGGTACGTTAGCCGTCTGGCAGAAGAATACTGCCGTAGTGCCTTTGAGACAAGGATACAAAGGAGAATAGTCAACTTCGGAAGCCTCGAAAGCCTTTTGAAGAAGCGTATTCTTCACGATAACCATCTTGATTTCAGAACCGAAGCACTTACGACGGAGAGCAGAAGTAGCCTCTGCGTTCATGCCAGTTACGTCAACCAAGTAGAGGTGTGCAAATTCGTTAAGTTGTTCACCGAGTTTCTCGATGACGATAGCTTTATCTTCTTTCTTCATGATTATTCCGGTTTAGATTTCCTCGATTGTTTTGGGGTCAATCTTGATACCCTGACTCATAGTAGAAGAGAGATAGATGCTCTTAACGTATGTTCCTTTCGCACTTGCGGGCTTCAGCTTGATGATAGTTGCCATGAACTCCTTAGCATTGCCGAAGATCTGGTCGGCAGTGAAAGAAACCTTGCCGATAGACGTGTGAACGATACCGCTCTTGTCTACCTTGAAGTCAATCTTACCCTGCTTCACCTCGCGGATAGCCTTAGCTACATCCATCGTTACGGTACCGCTCTTGGGGTTAGGCATCAAGCCGCGCGGACCAAGTACACGACCGAGAGCACCAATCTTACCCATGATAGCGGGCATAGTGATGATCACGTCAATGTCAGTCCAACCGCCTTTAATCTTGTCGATGTATTCGTCGAGACCAACGTAGTCAGCACCAGCTTCCTTGGCAGCAGCCTCGGCCTCGGGAGTACAGAGGCAAAGCACGCGAACCGTCTTACCAGTACCGTTGGGGAGAGACACCACGCCGCGAACCATCTGGTTGGCCTTGCGGGGGTCAACGCCCAAACGAACGTCGATATCCACAGAAGCGTCGAACTTCGTTGTTGAAATTTCTTTCACCAAAGATGAAGCTTCCTTCAAAGAATAAGCTTTCCCTGCTTCAACTTTGTCAGCGACTAACTTCTGATTTTTTGTCAGTTTACTCATTGTTCAAATTTGAAGTTTAAAATTAATCAGGGAAGTCACCCTTAACTGTGATACCCATACTGCGAGCTGTACCGGCTACCATGCGCATTGCGCTTTCTACCGTGAAGCAGTTCAAGTCGGGCATTTTGTCTTCTGCAATTGCCTTTACCTGATCCCAAGTGATTTCAGCAATCTTCGTGCGGTTAGGCGCAGCAGAACCACTCTTCTTCTTTGCTACTTCGAGCAACTGAATAGCTACAGGAGGAGTCTTAACGATGAACGAGAAAGACTTGTCATTGTAGTAAGTAATGACAACAGGCAATACCTTACCTGCCTTATCCTGGGTTCTGGCGTTGAACTGCTTGCAGAAATCCATGATGTTGATACCCTTGGAACCCAAAGCGGGACCTACGGGAGGAGATGGATTGGCAGCACCGCCCTTAATCTGTAATTTGATTAATCCAGCAACTTCTTTTGCCATTGTAATTTTAATTTTGAATTGGTTGAGAACAAAACTTCCGCACGTAACACTACGGACGTTTATTCCTTCTCTATTTGCATAAAGCCTAAGTCAAGCCCTGTGCTGCGTCCGAAGACCTTCACACTGACAGTAACCTTCTTCTTTTCGTCGTCGATTTTCTCGATAACTCCAGAGAAGCCACTGAACGGACCATCGATAACCTTTACGCTTTCGCCTACAACGTAAGGTATTTCGATTTCCTGAGGTTCGTCCTCAAGTTCGTCAACCTTACCCAAGATACGGTTCACCTCGCTTTCGCGGAGCGGCGTAGGATTATCCATGCCTCCGAGGAAACCCAACACGTTGGGCGTATTCCTCAACTCGTGTACCGTCTCGCCAACTAAACGCGCCTCTACAAGCACATAACCGGGAAGATACAAACGCTCCTTAACAACTTGCTTGTTGCCGCGGATTGTCTTTACCTTCTCAGTAGGAATAAGTACCTGAGAAACATGACCGCCGAGGCGGCCATTCTTAATCTCAGCATCAATGTACTCTTTTACCTTTGCTTCCTTGCCGCTTACAGCACGCAAAACGTACCATGCCATTTCTGCTGCCATAAACAAATCAAATTTGAGGATATATTAGTTGCATAACCGACTCAAACACTGTGTCCATAAGGTACACAACGATTGCTATAACTATGGAAGCAGTCAGAACAACAATCGCACTGTGCGTCAGTTCCTTTCTTGTAGGCCAAGTAGTATTATGTGATAATTCTGCGTAAGAATCCTTGCAGTATGCAATAACTTTCTTGAACATGTCTTTATCTTTTAGCACGGGAAGAGAGGCTCGAACTCCCGACACCTGGTTTTGGAGACCAGTGCTCTACCAACTGAGCTATTCCCGTAAGTAGTTCTTGCACCCGAAAGTGCAAGAACTTTATTTGTATTGCTGATATTAGTCGAGGATCTCCGTGATCTGACCAGAACCAACCGTACGGCCACCTTCGCGGATAGCGAAGCGGAGACCTACGTTGATAGCCACAGCGTAGATAAGCTCTACAGTGATCTCAACGTTATCACCGGGCATTACCATCTCAGTTCCTTCGGGGAGGTGGATTTCACCCGTGCAGTCCATTGTGCGGAGGTAGAACTGGGGACGATACTTGTTGCCGAACGGAGTGTGGCGACCGCCTTCTTCCTTCTTCAACACGTAGATAGATGCCTTGAACTTCTTGTGCGGAGTGATTACACCCGGGTGAGTGATAACCATACCACGCTTGATTTCAGCCTTGTCGATACCGCGGAGGAGAAGACCAACGTTGTCACCAGCTTCACCTTCGTCAAGAATCTTGCGGAACATTTCAACGCCTGTTACAACAGACTTCTTGTCCTCACCGAGACCGAGAATCTGAACTTCGTCACCAACCTTAACGACACCAGTTTCAACACGACCAGTGGCAACAGTACCACGACCAGTGATTGAGAACACGTCCTCAACAGGCATCAAGAAGGGCTTTTCTACGTCGCGAACGGGCTCCTGAATCCAAGTATCAACAGCGTTCATGAGCTCCATTACAGAGTCTTCCCACTTAGCAACACCGTTCAAAGCACCGAGTGCAGAACCGCGAACGATAGGAGTATCCTCTTCGAAGTCATAAGACTGGAGGAGTTCACCCATTTCCATTTCAACGAGTTCGAGCATCTCCTCGTCCTCAACCATATCGCACTTGTTCAAGAACACAACGAGACGGGGAACGTTTACCTGACGAGCGAGAAGGATGTGCTCGCGAGTCTGGGGCATAGGACCGTCTGTTGCAGCAACTACGATGATAGCACCGTCCATCTGAGCAGCACCAGTTACCATGTTCTTCACATAGTCGGCGTGACCCGGGCAGTCTACGTGTGCGTAGTGACGCTTCTCAGTTTCGTATTCGATGTGAGCAGTGTTGATAGTGATACCACGCTCTTTTTCCTCAGGTGCGTTATCGATCTGATCGAAAGATTTAACGTCTTCACCTGTGCCAAGACGCTCGTGGAGCACCTTAGAGATGGCAGCAGTCAAAGTAGTCTTACCGTGGTCAACGTGACCAATCGTACCGATGTTAACATGCGGTTTGGTACGCTCAAATTTCTCTTTAGCCATAGCTGATTATTGTTTTTGAATGAGATATCGTGTAAAAAATTCCCGCCCGACGGCGGAAACCGAAAAAGAGCTGTTAGTGAGACTTGAACTCACGACCTCTTCCTTACCAAGGAAGTGCTCTACCGCTGAGCTATAACAGCAATTTAAGAAAGTGAGCGGAAGACGGGGCTCAAACCCGCGACCCCCAGCTTGGAAGGCTAGTGCTCTATCAACTGAGCTACTTCCGCATTAAAGTGGGTGGGCAAAGATGGATTCGAACCACCGAAGGCGTAAGCCAGCAGATTTACAGTCTGCCCCATTTGGCCACTCTGGTATTTGCCCATTCACTGCCGAGCTGAAGTTCCTCGAACTCGTTAGCGGTTGCAAATTTACGCATTATTCTTTTTGCGCCAAATATTTCCCCACTAAAATATTCCTTTATCCAATATTGCGCCGTTCCGCACTCCTATATATATAAGGAGTAGAATGAAAAACCGCCTTTGGGGCCGGACAAGGAACCGCAAGCCGTCTCGCTTTCGTCGGCAAATATAGCACTTTTTGGACAAGCGGAGGCGAAACGCCGCTTTTGGACAAAAAATTTTCAGCAACGAGACCAAACGGAGCTAATTAGCACTGGTCAGAGCCACTTACTTATTGACGACAATGAAGACAATAGAGACAACGGAGACAATAGAGACAACGGAGACAATAGAGACAACGGGATACCTCCCCCATAACGCTCTTCACCATTTTCTTGACTTCATCACTTTTTTGCACCGCCAAATGGCGCATATTGAAAATCAACGAGTTACGTATTACTCGAATAAGGCTTCATCTAACGACGTACGTCCACCCTCTTTAATGACGTACGTTCACTCAACTTATAGACGTACGTCCACTCGACTTATAGACGTACGTTCACTCACCCTCATGA
>CAVLCM010000041.1:0-16332 GCA_963661625.1 bacterium | reverse complement strand
ATGACGTACGTTCACTCATCGCATAAATGTACGCCCTGATTTTCAACGGAAATACTCTACTCCGAAGTATCCCTTTTTTCTATGGTTACAAACAAGCCCAAGGACGGAGTCGATAATCCTACGAAAGACGATTCCTCGGATGTCAGTAAAGAAACCTCACACGAAGAGAGCCTTAACGAGGGAAATATAGGACTTCAGGCGCAACATCGGTCGCCGCGACGGCCTCGACAGCGAGTAAATGCAACAAAAAAGCAACTGATTAACAAGCGAGATACTTGAAAATCAGTTGCTTTTAGATATTGTCGGGGCGACGGGATTCGAACCCACGACCCCCTGCTCCCAAAGCAGGTGCGCTAACCGGACTGCGCTACGCCCCGTGGCGGAAAACGGCTGCGTTTTCCAAAAATGCTCGGCAAAGGTAATAACAAAAACGGAACTGGCAAACTGAGTGAGGAGTTTCGGATGAGTAGGAGGGTGGATTGCGTCCTCCTATTATATATTATGTGTGAAGCGACTTCGACTGGTTGTGGGGTCGATGGTGTACGTCTAAACGTTTGTCCATAGGGGCATTGAACGTTGTCCTGCGAGTCAGTGTACGCCGAAAATTCAAGTTAAAGTGCGAAAAATCAAGGGTTTTGTTGGCTGTATAAGAAATAAGCCGTACTTTTGCGGTCGCAATTTTGCAAGAAATCCCTATTAATTCATTCACACATTATGATGAATCAGTATGAGACCGTTTTCATTATGACTCCCGTTTTGTCTGATCAGCAGATGAAGGAAACGGTCGAAAAATTCAAGGGTATTCTCACCGCCGCTGGCGCCGAGATTATCAATGAAGAAGAATGGGGCCTCAAATCGATGGCTTACCCCATTCAGAAAAAGTCCACCGGCTTCTACGAACTCATCGAGTTCAAGGCTGAGCCCACAGTGATTGCAAAGCTTGAAGTTGCTTTCCGTCGTGACGAGCGCGTTATCCGCTACATCACAGTGAAGAACGAGAAGTACGCAGCCGAGTATGCAGAAAAGCGTCGTAACAAGTTTAACAAGAAGGAGGACTAAACCATGGCACAAGCACAATCTGAAATCCGTTATTTGACTCCCCCCACAGTGGACGTCAAGAAGAAGAAGTATTGCCGTTTCAAGAAGAGCGGTATCAAGTACATTGACTACAAGGATCCCGAATTCCTTAAGAAGTTCCTCAACGAGCAGGGCAAGATTCTTCCCCGCCGCATCACTGGCACTTCTCTGAAGTATCAGCGTCGCGTGGCTCAGGCCGTTAAGCGTGCTCGCCACTTGGCTCTTCTTCCCTTCGTAACTGATTTGATGAAATAATAACAGAGGAGGCAGTAAGATATGGAAATTATATTGAAAGAGAACGTTATTGGTCTGGGTTACAAGGACGATATCGTAAACGTTAAGAACGGCTACGGCCGCAACTACCTTATTCCTACCGGCAAGGCTGTTATCGCATCTGAATCTGCAAAGAAGGTTTTGGCTGAAAACTTGAAGCAGCGCGCTCACAAGCTCGCTAAGATCAAGGCTGACGCTGAGGCTCTTGCACAGAAGATTGCCGCTATCGAGCCCATCAAGATTGCCACCAAGGTTAGCGCTACTGGCGTTATCTACGGTTCTGTAAACTCACTTCATATCTCTGAGGCTCTCGCTAAGCAGGGCATCGAGGTTGACCGCAAGATCATCGCTGTGAAGGACGTTAAGGCTGTTGGCTCTTACGTAGCTGTTGTAAACCTCCACAAGGAAGTTTCTGCTGAAGTTCCCTTCGAGGTTGTTGCTGAAGAAGCATAAAGCAAAAGGCTTATACCTTACAAATTGAATGATACGAAGTATTACTCCACTCTTCTAATGGGTGAAGTAATACTTTTTTTATGAACTTCCCCCAGCGGACTGTGTGCCGACAGAGGGAGTGTTCCATAATCCCCCCAATAATCCCATGCGCTACTTTGTGTATTTGTCGTACGACGGCACCAACTACCACGGCTGGCAGGTGCAGCCCAACGCTGTGTCCGTTCAGCAGAAGATGAACGAATGCCTTGCCACGTTGTTGCGAGGCCACTGCTCCGAGGTGACGGGTGCGGGCCGAACCGACGCAGGAGTGCATGCCCACATGATGGTGGCGCACTTCGACACCCCCGAACCGCTCGACGGGCGTTGGCTTGCTGAAAAACTTAACCGCATCCTGCCGCACGACATCGCTGTGTCGAGCGTACGCCCCGTAAGAGACGATGCTCACGCCCGTTTCAGCGCAAAGTCGCGCACATACCATTATTGGGTATATACGCAGAAGAATCCGTTCGCCCGCCACTATGCCACGCGCATTACCTATCCGCTCGACTTCGAGGCGATGAACAAGGCGGCTGAGCATTTGCTGACGGTGCAGGACTTTACCAGTTTCTCCAAACTCCACACCGACACGAAGACAAACATCTGCCACGTCAGCCGTGCCGTGTGGGAAAAGACTGCCGACGACGTGTGGCAGTTCGAAATAACGGCCGACCGCTTCCTGCGCAATATGGTGCGCGCTGTGGTTGGCACGCTCATAGAAGTGGGGCGGGGCAGACTCAGTTTTGAACAGTTTTGCGACGTGATAGAGCGCAAGGATCGTTGTGCAGCCGGTGACTCCATGCCTGGCAACGCCCTTTCGCTGGTTGACATAACGTACGACGACGATATATTCCTCGACTAAGATGTGGGTACTCCTCGCTTTCCTTTCCGCCGGCCTGCTCGGCTTTTATGACGTATTCAAGAAAAAGTCGCTTGCTGGCAACGCCGTGCTTCCCGTGCTGATGATTAATACCGTCATCTGCGCACTCCTTTTTCTTCCCTTTGTAGTGGCATCGCTCTGTGGCGCGTCCAGCATTGTACCCGCTGCCACGCTTACGGCGCATGGCTACGTGCTTTTGAAATCCGTTATCGTGCTTTCGTCGTGGGTGTGCGGCTACTACGCCATGAAACACCTGCCGCTCACCATCGTTGGCCCCGTCAACGCCACGCGCCCCGTGATGACCCTCGTCGGCGCACTCCTTCTGTACGGCGAACGCCTCAACCCGTGGCAGTGGGCAGGCGTGTTGCTCGCTATCGTCTCGTTCGTGCTGCTTAGTCGCAGCGGCAAGAAGGAAGGCATCTCCTTTTCGCACAATCTGTGGATTCTTCTGCTCATCCTCGCCGCCGTGTTGGGCGCAGCGAGTGGCCTCTACGACAAATTCCTTATGCAGCCCGCCGAAGAGGGTGGGGCAGGGCTCGACCGTTTCTTCGTTCAGGCGTGGTACAACCTCTACCAAGCCATACTGATGTGCGGCGTGATGCTCACCATCTGGTTGCCCACCCGCAAACGCACAGCTCCCTTCGAGTGGCGGTGGAGCATCGTATTCATATCCCTTTTCCTTTCCGCAGCCGACATGGCCTACTTCTATGCCCTGTCCTGTCCCGGTGCCATGATAGCCGTGGTGTCGATGGTGCGCAGGGGCAGCGTAGTGGTGTCGTTCCTTTTTGGGGCAATGGCTTTCCGCGAGAAAAACCTCCGTTCCAAAGCCATCGACCTCCTCTTCGTATTGCTCGGTATGGTCTGCCTATATATAGGAAGTAGATAGGCGAAGCCCTGCAACGCCCTTTCACTAATCGATAAAAAGGGCGATTTTGTCTATTCTGCTGTGTGAATAAATGCTTAATCGCTGTATGTGCGCGCTGGCGGCGTTACTTTTGTACAAGTAAACAACGAATTCACACTTATATATGTTTAGGAAAAAAACAAAGACCTTGTTGGCTCTGGCGTTCTCGTCGTCGCTGCTCTATGCGCAGGACAATGCCGGAGGCTGGTCGTTGAGCCAATGTATAGACTATGCGTTGGCCCACAACGTGCAGCTGCTCAAGAGCAAAGCCACGGAGCAGAGCAAGGCCATCGACGTGACCGAGGCAAAAGCAGGACGCTTGCCGAGCCTCAGTGCGAACATGACACAGGGTTTAAACTACCGTCCCTTCCAGGAGAACGGTAGCAACTTCGTCAATGGTGGTATCGCCACTTCGGCCAACTCCAAGACCACACAGAACGGAAGTTACGGAGTTGACGCGCAGTGGGTGGTATGGAACGGCGGAAAGAAAAAGATGAACATCTCCAACGCCCAGTACGATCAGCAACTGGCTGCTTACGACACCCAGACCTCGGCCAATAAGATTAAGGAACAGATAGCCCAGCTCTACGTGCAGGTGCTATACATGACCGAGGCCGAAAAAGTAAACCGCACACTCTTGCAGCAAGACTCCCTCATCTGCGAACGAGGCCGCGAGATGGTACGCGTCGGGACAATGGCCAACGCCGACTTGGCGCAGCTCGAATCGCAGGTGAGCCAAGGACGTTACAACATCGTCAACGTGCAGACGCAAATCGCCGATGCCAAGACGCAACTCAAACAGCTCATCGAACTCCCCGCTACGGAGGCATTCGACGTTCAGACTACCGACGTGGCTGAGAGCGAAGTACTCAGCGCCATCCCCTCCAAACAGAGCATCTACGAGGCAGCCCTTTCCTCGCGCCCCGAGGTGAAGCGGTCGGAGCTTGCCATTGAGCAGAGCCAACTCGCCACGAAGATTGCCAAGTCGTCGTACTACCCCACGATAAGCCTCACCGCCGGCCTCGGCGACAGCCACATCACGGGTAGCCAGCGCAACTGGATAAACCAGATGAAGAACAACTTCAACACGGCCATCGGCGTGTCGGTGAGTGTTCCTATCTTTGACAACCGCAAGACGAAGAGTGCCGTGGAACGCGCACAGGTGGCTGAGACAACCGCCAAGCTCGACCTGCAAGACACGCAGAAGCAGCTCTACCAAAGCATTGAGACTTATTGGCTCAACGCCACCAACAACCAGGCTAAGTACATCGCAGCCAAGGCAAGCGTGGAGAGCCAGCAAACGAGTTACAACCTCATGACCGAGCAGTTCAACGTTGGCCTGAAAAACATCGCCGAACTCCTCAACAGCCGTGCTTCCCTGCTCAACGCCCAGCAGCAAATGCTGCAGGACAAGTACACTGCGCTGCTCAACCGCAACCTGCTCAACTTCTACGCAGGCGACGACTTAAAGTAAAACACAAAACGCACACACAATAAATATATGAAACTGAATAAGAAGAAAATAAGCGTCATCCTCGTGCTTGTAGTCCTCATCGCAGGCGGCGTTTATTATTATTTCCAGAAACAGGACGCACCTTTCGAGGTGACGTACGAGACGGCCAAGGTGGAGAAAGCCACCATCGGCAACAGTGTGACCGCCACCGGTACCATCGAGGCTGTGACTTCGGTCGACGTGGGTACGCAGGTGTCCGGTATCATCGACAAAATATACGTTGACTACAACTCCACGGTGAAGAAAGGCCAAGTGATTGCCGAACTCGACAAGACCAACCTCACCAGCGAACTCCGCAGCGCAAACAGCCAACTTGAAAGCGCAAAGAGCGACCTCGTATACCAGAAGGCGAACTACGCCCGTATGAAGACGCTCTACGACAAGGGCCTTATCAGTGCCAACGACTACGAGTCGGCACGCCTTTCGCTCCAGCAGGCAGAGAGCAGCGTGGCGCAGCGTCAGGAAGCCGTTTCGAAGGCAAAGACCAACCTCGGTTACGCCACCATCACGTCGCCCATCGACGGCGTAGTGCTTAGCAAATCGGTAGAAGAAGGCCAGACCGTGGCTTCAAGCTTCAGCACGCCGACCCTCTTCACCATCGTGAAGGATATGACCGATATGCGCGTTGTTGCCAGCGTTGACGAAGCCGATATAGGCGAGGTGAAGGTAGGCCAGCGCGTGACGTACACCGTCGACGCTTACCCCGACGAAACATTCGAAGGAACTGTGACGCAGGTGCGCAACGAAGCTACTACTGACAACAACGTGGTGACGTACGAAGTGGTAATCTCGGCTCCCAACCCCGACCTCAAACTCAAACCCGGCCTGACGGCCAACGTAACTATCTACACGCTCGAACAGACTGGCATCCTGAGCGTTCCCACCAAGGCTCTGCGCTTCACTCCGACCAAGGAAACCGTCGGTGCAAAGGACAAAATCGTTGACTGCAACGGAACGCACAAACTCTGGGTACGCGACGGCAACACGTTCAAGGCTTATAGCGTGCAGACAGGCATCACCAACGGCACGCGTACGCAAATCATCAGCGGCATCAAGGAGGGCAGTGTCGTAGTAGTCGACATGAAGGAAGCTACCGCCGAAGGTTCTGACGACGCATCGGCAAGCTCCGACGACAGCAGCGAACAGAGTCCCTTCTCGCCCGGACCTCCCAGCAAAAAGAAAAAATAAGCAACGGCCATGGAAGTGAACAATCCTATATTCTCCGCAGAGCCGCTCGCCGGCGGCGAAGAGCAGTTTCCGCAGCCCGAGGACCGCACGGACAAGAAGGTCGTTATCGAACTCGACAACGTGCGCCGCAACTTCCAGGTGGGCGACGAAACGGTTCACGCCCTCAAAGGCGTATCGTTCAAGATATACGAAGGCGAGTTCGTCACCATCATGGGTACGTCCGGTTCGGGTAAGTCAACGTTGCTCAACCAGTTGGGCTGCCTCGACACTCCCTCGAGCGGCGAGTACTACCTCGACGGTGTGAGCGTGCGCAAGATGCGTCGCAGCGAGCGTGCCGTGCTTCGCAACCGCAAAATCGGTTTTGTGTTCCAGAACTACAACCTCCTGGCCAAGACAACAGCGGTCGAAAACGTTGAGCTGCCCCTCATGTACAACTCCGCCGTCTCCTCGGCCGAACGCCGCCAGCGCAGCATCGAGGCATTGAAGATGGTGGGCTTGGGCGAAAGGCTTTACCACAAGTCCAACCAAATGTCGGGCGGACAGATGCAGCGTGTAGCCATTGCCCGTGCGTTGGTCAACGACCCTGCCGTAATCCTCGCCGACGAGGCAACTGGTAACCTCGATACGCGCACCTCGTTCGAGATACTCGTGCTTTTCCAAAAGCTCTTCAAGGCAGGCCGCACCATTATCTTCGTAACGCACAACCCAGAGATTGCCCTCTATTCGAGCCGCAACATCTTCCTGCGCGACGGACTTATCCGCGAGGACGTGGTGAACCACAACATTCAGTCGGCGGCAAAGGCCCTGGCCGAACTGCCCAAGACCGAAGACGCCTGAGTTCCCTAAAACAGTCACAGCACAATGAATTATTCCAATCTACTGAAAATAGCCCTGCGAGCGATTGCGGCCAACAAACTGCGGTCGTTCCTCACCATGCTGGGCATTATCATCGGCGTGGCCTCGGTAATCGCCATGCTCGCCATCGGGCAAGGCTCGAAGAAGAGCATTCAGGCGAACATCTCCGAAATGGGTTCGAACATGATAATGATACGTCCCGGTCAGGACAAAGGTCCCGGCGGTGCGCAGCAGGACGCTTCCGACATGCAGACCCTCAAACTTAAAGACTATGAGGCTTTGAAGGAGCAGTCCAAGTATCTTGCCGCCATATCGCCCAGCGTCAACGCATCGGGGCAGTTCATCAACGGCAACAACAACACCCCCTCCACCATCTACGGCATATCCCCCGACTACATGGAGATACGTCAGCAAAAGGTGAAGGACGGCGAAATGTTCGACGACGAGGACATCCGTTCCAGTGCTAAGGTGTGCGTCATCGGTAAGACCGTGGCCGACAACCTCTTCACCAATGGCGAAGACCCCGTAGGCAAGGTAATCCGCTACAACAAGATACCCTTCCGCGTAGTCGGCGTGCTCGAGTCGAAAGGCTACAACTCCTTCGGCATGGACCAGGACGACGTGGTGCTTGCCCCCTACACAACGGTGATGAAGCGCATCCTCTCCGTCACCTACTTGCAAGGCATCAACGCATCCGCCATCACAGAGGATATGACCGACCTCGCCATTGAGGACATCACCACCATCCTGCGCGAGAGCCACAAACTCAAAGGCACCGACGATGACAACTTCACCATCCGAAGCCAGCAGGAAATGGCAGAGATGATGAACTCCACGTCCGACACGATGACCATCCTTCTGCTCGTCGTAGCCTGTATCTCGCTCGTTGTGGGCGGTATCGGCATCATGAACATCATGTACGTGAGCGTGACGGAGCGCACCAAGGAAATTGGCCTTCGTATGTCGGTCGGCGCACGCGGCATCGACATCCTTAGCCAGTTCCTCATCGAGAGTATTTTGCTCAGCGTGACGGGCGGACTTATCGGCGTGCTTTGCGGCATTGGCGCGGCAGTCGGCATCAATGTGTTCGCCCACTGGCCCATCCAGATACAGCCTTGGAGCGTATTGCTCAGTTTCGCCGTATGTTCGGCAACGGGCATCTTCTTCGGTTGGTACCCCGCTAAGAAGGCTGCCAGTCTCGACCCCATCGAGGCCATACGCTACGAATAATCACAGACAAACATTGCAAAGCGAGAACACGCCCGTCCTGCGGATGTGCACTCGCTTTGCCACTTTTATAGACATGAACAACTATCCCACAACCCGCAAGCCCATTCTCGAAACCACCATCGAAGTGCTGGTGCATGTGTTTGCCTGGGCCTACATCTTCCTCTCGCCGCTCTTCTTCAAGCGCAGCGGCGAGCAGATAGAGTGGCACCGCTATTGGCACGGCTGCATCCTGCCCTTCACTCTCTGCGTGGCTTTCTATTTCAACTATCTCCTGTTTGTACCGCGCCTCTTGCTCGTCAAGGGCAGGGAGAAGTGGTTCGTCATGGCCAACATCCTGCTCTTCCTCTGCTACCAGATGGGCGTGGAGTTGCAGGGCATGCACGCTCCTCCTGCGCCGCACGAGGCTGATGCGGAGATGCAGCACTTTCCGCCCAAAATTTATTTCGTAGTGCGCGGTTTCCTGCTCTACATCTTCGCCGTGGGCGGTTCGGTGGCGTTGAACCTCAGTATGCGTTGGCGCAAGAGCGAACAAGCCCGCGCCGAGGCCGAACTCGGACGTTCGCAGGCTGAACTGAAAAATCTCAAGAACCAAATCAATCCCCACTTCCTGCTCAACACGCTCAATAATATATATGCCCTCACAGCGTTCGACCAGGACAAGGCCCAACACGCCATTCAGGAACTAAGCCGTCTGCTCCGCTATATGCTCTACGAAAACCAGACGGACCGCGTGAGCCTTCGCAAAGAGGTGGAGTTCCTGCAATCGTACATATCGCTTATGAAACTGCGCATCCTCAACGATGTGGACGTGCGTACGGAGTTCGACTTCCCCGACTCCGAGAACCTTCAAGTAGCCCCGCTCATCTTCATCTCGCTTGTGGAGAACGCCTTTAAGCACGGCATCGGCACGGGCGGCAACAACTTCATCCACGTTAAGCTCAAAGCCGACATGAACCGCCTGACGTTCAGTTGCGAAAACAGCAACACCCCGAAGAACTCCACCGACAAAGCTCCCGGCGGCATAGGGCTCAAGCAGGTGGCCAAGCGGCTCGAATACGCCTACCCCAAGCAGTATAAATGGGAAACGTCCGTTGTGGACGACGGAAAGACTTACCGTTCGGTTATTGAAATAGAAAATTTGAATTTGTCGAAATAAGGTGTAATTTTACGGCGTTAACGCACAGAGTGGAGGCGTTTTGCTCGAAGTTGCGCGGTTCTGAAATGAAACCGCCGCCGGGCGCAATGCCTCCATTTGCGTTCTGCATGAATCATCTAACGAACAAAATCCATTTACCGCTATGGCTAATTTATTAGACGAGGTGACGGGTCCTGTAAACGGTCAGGGCCGCGACATCAATGTTATCGAACGCCAACTCCCCGTAACGACTGGCGTAGGCTCTATTATCTTTGAAATCGCCCTTTGGGTGACAATCCCCATTCTTGTACTGCTATACGTTGCCATCATGGGCAGCACTCTTTCCAACCCTGCCTTGGTGGCCCTTGTCGGTTGTCTCGTAGGCATTTTGCCCGGCGTGATATTCATCTTCATGAAGATCAATGCGCGCAACTACTTCCAGCAGCTCGAACAGCGCATTCAGGCCGAGGCTTCCAACATCGACAATTTTCTCGAACAGCGTGTGCAGATATTGCAAAACGTCGTAGGTCTTGTTGAACGTGCCATTGAACTCGACAAGGACGTGATGAAGAACGTAGCAGCCCTGCGCAGCGGTGGTGGCATCAATCCGGAAAACCGCAGCGAGGTGAACGGCATGCTCAACTCCTCGTTTGCACGCCTCTTCCCGCAGGTGGAGGCTTACCCCGAACTCAAAGCGCACAACACCATTGCCGACGCAATGCAGCAGAACAGTTACCTGCAAAAGGAAATCACAGCTGCACGCACCATCTACAACAGCCGCGTGACGCAGTGGAACACCGACATCTTCTCCTGGCCCACCAAGATGATTGTGGCCGCCCGTCAGGGTTATACCACGCGCATTCCCTTCACGGCATCTGCCGAGGTCAAAGAAATGGCTCGCAGCAAGTTCTTCTAAGCAGCTTGACGGCTTATGGTACAGGACGTTTACGATCCGCTCACAGAATACGAGCAGGTGTTTCGCGACCGCTTCAAGGAGGTTGCCAAGTCCACGTTTGAACAATTGGCGGCCGAGGCGCAAGTGGATGTCGACTCCAACCGCCAAACCTGTAGCGAAATATACCAGCAAGAGGAACAACTCGAAAGCGTAGGCAGTAAGCTAAATTGGCTTACTGCCCTCTGCGTGTTTCTGTGGATTGCCATCATCGCCAGCGTGGCAATCATCTTTTTCATGTGGCAAGGCGTGTTCGAGATTTGGATGCTTTGTGCGTCTGTCTTCGATGTCATTGCCCTGTTGCTCCTTGTGATAAAGATACACCCCGCCATCAGCAGACTTAAAGGTGTTAAGAGCGACCTCGAATATCAGGTTGACAGTCTCAAAGCCGAAGCCTGGAGGCAGATGGAGCCGCTCAACCGACTCTACGACTGGGATGTGCTGACGCGCATGATGACGCAGACCGTGCCGCGTTTGGAGTTCGACCCTTACTTCACCAACCAGCGTTTGGAAGACCTCGTCAAGACCTACGGATGGGACGGCTCGTTCAACAGTGGCCGCAGCGTGCTGTTCTCGCATTCGGGCCTGATCAACGGAAATCCGTTCGTATTCGTCCGTACCCGGCGCATGGAGATGAGCCGCAAAACTTATTACGGCTCAAAGACCATCCACTGGACCACCACCGAGCGTGGCAGCGATGGCAAGTACCACACCGTGTACCACACCGAAACGCTCCAAGCCAGCGTCACTGCGCCTTACCCCACCTATCCCGAGGACACGAGTCTCATCTACGGCAATACGTCGGCCCCCGACCTTATATTCACCCGCAAAAAGAGCGGCTTGGCCAGCAATGTGGGAGGCTTCACTTTCAACCTTCACAAACGGAAACTGCGCAAAAAGTCGCGCGACCTCGAAAATTCGGACTACGCCATGCTCACCAACGAGGAGTTTGAAACGGCCTTCGACACGAGCGACCGCAACAACAACCAGCAGTTCGCCCTGCTCTTCACCCCCGTGGCGCAGCAGAGCATGATGAAGCTCTTGCAGGATAGACTGTCGGGCTACGGCGACGACTTCAATTTCCTCAAACTGAAAATGATCAATGTTATTGAGGCCGACCACCTGCAAAGTCTCAATCTCGATACCAATCCCAACCTATACAAGAACTTCGACTTCGACCGTGCGAAGGACGACTTCTTGTGCATCAACGCAGCCTATTTCCGTGCCGTCTACTTTTCGCTCGCCCCGCTGCTCTGCGTTCCGCTCTATCAGCAAATAAGACCCGCGAGCGACATCTACGGACGTGAAATGCCCACTCACAGCTGTTTCTGGGAACATGAGGCCATGGCAAACTTTTGGGGCATCGACCGCTTCCGCCATCCCGCCTGCGTCACCAACTGCATCCTCAAAACCGAGGTGAGCCAAACGAAACGCAATGGCGACGAGGCTGTCGTCACCGTCTACGCCCATGGCTACCGCTCGGAGCAACGCCTCACCTATGTGCCTAAGTTTGGCGGAGACGGACGCTGGCACGACGTACCTGTTTATTGGGACGAATATCTCCCCGTGACGGGCAAAGGCAATATGGAGTTGAAGGAGGACAACGGAGAACAAAATTTCAAAACGCAGACCGAACGCCTCAACCATATTCAGGACGTGCTCGACGCGTCAAGCCTCTGTCTGTATCGCCGACACATTGCTTCAAAGGCCTAGGCGTTCAGTACGATAAACTCTTTGAATCTGCGCCCCGTTATTGAAAAGGGTAACAAACTTCTAATGTTGAAAACACAAACCACTATGAAATGCGCTATTGTTGATGACGAACCGCTGGCTCTCGGGCTGCTCGAGAGTTACGTTAAGAAAACGCCCGTACTCGAATTGTGCGGAAAATACGCCAGTGCAGTCGAGGCGATGGGCGGCTTGCACAAGACCCCCGTCGACATCCTCTTCCTCGATATTCAGATGCCCGACCTCAACGGGCTCGACTTCTCGAAAACTATCGACACTTCGCGTACGCGCATCATCTTTACCACGGCTTTCAGCCAATACGCCCTCGAAGGCTATAAGGTCAACGCCCTCGACTATTTGCTGAAGCCCATCAGCTACGGCGACTTCGTGTCCGCCGTGAGCCGTGCGCAGAAATGGTTCGAAATGGCGCACTCGCACGATGAGGAGGGTGCTGCCGAAACGGTTGCCGAAAAGTCCGTGGACATCCCGGCCCCGGCTGCTGGCGAAGCCCCTGCCGACTACATCTTCGTGAAGAGCGACTACAAGCTCATCCGGGTGGAGTTTTCCGACATTCTCTACATTGAAGGACTGAAAGACTACGTAAAGATTTACCTCACCTCTGCCCCGAGACCCATACTCAGTCTCAGTTCCATGCGCAGCATCGAACAGGCACTGCCTGCCGCCACGTTCTACCGCACGCACCGTTCCTACATTGTCAACATGAGCAAGGTACGTGTCTTCGAACGCGGACAAATCGTCTTCGGCGAAAAATACCTCCCCATCTCCGACAGCTATAAAGAAAAGGTGCAGGTTTACCTCAATGCGCACACGCTGCAAGGGCGATAATCCGCATTTTTCCCTACTTCTATTTGAATTTATTGCTGTCCGATAAAACAAGCCCAACGCATTACTTAGTTTTATCTCTCCGCCGGCGCAAAAAAATGCGCATATGGGCGCAAATTTTTGCGCCCATATGCGCATTTTTTTGCGCCCCGCAGAGCGTTTCCCTTCGAAGCGTACCACTCATCATTAACCCTAAACAGATACTACCAAAATAGACCTCGAGAATTAGTGGCCCACAGGAAAAAACGAAGCAAGTGAAAACTCTTAGCGTTCCGCAACACAAGCTGCATGGAGATGCTGTACAGTGTATTCTTATACACCAAAGCGGATAAAGCTGCATACAATGCCGTTTGTATGCAGCTATTTCTGTATTTTTGCGGAAAGGAATTGCATAAAGTGCAATTATAAGACTATTCGCAATGACAATACCCGAGATAACGGCCGCAGAGGCCGCTTCAATGATAGGCAACGGCGACTTGCTCGCCGTGGGTGGTTTTGGCCCGGCCGGTTCGCCCAAGGTGATTACCCCGGCGCTGGCGGAGCGTGCGCGCAAAGAACACGAACAGGGACGGCCGTTTAAGGTCAACGTGGTGACGGGCGCATCTATCGGCGCAAGCTGCGACGGCGAACTTGCAGCCGCCGATGCAGTAGACCGCCGACTGCCTTTCAGCGTCAACCCCGAGATGCGCAAGGCTTACAATGCCGGACGCGTACGCTATACCGACCTCAACCTTTCGGACAACGCTTCGCACCTGCGGCAGGGACTGACGGGGAAAATAACCTGGGGTATCATCGAGGCGTGCGACGTGCAGGAGGTACGCGGCAAACTGCGCATTTACCTCACCGCCGGTATAGGCATTGCCCCCACCATCTGCCGCTTGGCGGAGAAGGGCGTGTTCATTGAACTCAACTCGTGGCACAGCACGAAGATTATCGGTATGCACGACATCTACGAGATTGAGGACCCGTGGTTTCGTGCGCCCATTCGCATTACGCAGCCCATCGAGATTATCGGTTTGCCTTATATTGAGGTAAACCCTGAACACGTGCGCGGCATAGTGCATACCCATTTGCCCGACGAGGCGCGCGCCATGGCTCCGGGCAACGACATCACGAAAGCTATCGGTCAGCATACGGCCGACTTCCTGGTGTGGAACATGCAGCAGGGCTACGTGTTCCGCAACAAACTGATTTTGCAAAGTGGTGTAGGCAGCGGAGCGAACGCTGTGATTGGCGCGCTCGGCGAATCCAAAGAAGTGCCCAACTTTTCCATTTATACGGAGGTGTTGCAGGAAGAGCCCATGCGCCTCATCCGCGAGGGCAGGGTGATGGCCGCTTCAACGGGCGCACTGACGCTTTCCCCCGAACATTTGCGCGACCTCTACGACAACATGAACGACTATCGCGGCCGCTTGCTGCTCCGTCCGTCCGAAATATCCAACTGCCCCGAAATCATTGCACGCCTTGGCGTTTGTTCGCTCAATACGGCACTCGAAGTGGACATTTACGGACACGTCAATTCCACCAAGGTTAGCGGCACGAAGATGATGAACGGCGTGGGCGGTTCGTGCGACTTCACGTGCAACGCCATGCTAGCCACGTTTACCTGTGGCTCTACCGCCAAGAACGGCTGCATCAGCAGCATTGTGCCGTTTTGCTCGCACGTTGACCACACGGAGCATTACGTCGACGCGATTGTCACGGAGTACGGCGTGGCAGACCTTCGCAACAAGTCGGCACTCGAAAAGGCCGAAGCCCTCATTGCGATTGCGCATCCCGACTACCGGCCCATTCTCCGCGAGTACCTCCGATTGTCGGGGGCTTACGGCGGCCATACGCACCACATCCTCTCAGCCGCCTTCGCCATGCACGACACCTACCGCCGCAAGGGCGATATGCGCCTTGTGGATTGGGGAGAATATATCAAGGAATAAACAAAACGCCCTTGCCGTGGCATGTGCGGGCAAGGGCAAAGGGAATTAAAGAACCTCCCACTCGTAAGAGTCGTAGACTACGCCTCGTCCGCCAAAGCCTTCTTTTTGGTGGACGAGGTTTGTGTTGAGATACGTGCCATCGCCTTCGGTGGATTTTCCGAAGTCGAAGTAACGATATTCGTTGAAGTCGTCGTTGAGAATGCGGTCGTAGATGGCATCGATGACGCGCAGCCGCTTGCCCTCGGGGTTGGCGGAGATGTATTGTGCATGCACAACCTGCCCTGTGACGTAAAGCACCGTGCCGCCAAGGAGCATGTCGCCCTGTGTGGCGGTGTAGAGCAGAATGTTCGCGGGGAAGCGCGATTGTAGCAGCAGGAGTTCGTCGAGCGTATGTACGGGGTGCACGCCGTGGCAGGCCATGAGGTTGTCGTCGAGGATGCGCCAAAATCCGGCAAAGTCCTCGCTCCGCTGTACGGTTACTCCGTTTGTGCGGCAGCGGTTGATGCCGTAGCGGCGGTCGCGGCTCCATTTCAACTTGTTGTCGAGCCTGATTGTCGACGACAGACTGCGCGACACAAGCCGTGCGTGGCACACCTTGAACAGGGCGTACAAGTCCTCCTCCGCTGGCAAGCGGTGGTATATCCATGGGGCGGGGGAGTAGACCACTTTTGAGAAGCCTTCGCCGGCAAGCCATTGGTTGAGCTGCTCAAAGAGCGTCACCACGTCGGCGGCCGTAGCCCGTTCGTCCGTCACCAGTCCGCCGTATGTCAGTCCTCCGTGCGAGCAAAGTGCGTTGTCCTTCCTGTTGGCCGGGAGCAGTGCGTAGAGTTGCTTGTCCAAGTAGAACATCAGCGAGCAGTCCTCAAAGCGGTCGCTATGGTAGTCCATATACCTGCGGTCGAAGAGGAACGTCCCGTTCTTGGACTGCGCATTGAAGTCGTTCCAACTGTCGCAGTCGGCAGGGCTGTATTTTTTAATTACGAATTGTGGCATAGGGAGTGTTTGCGGCAGAAAAAGGCGTGCCGCAGTGTGTTCAAGAACTGTATCTATTATTAGTTGATTATCAATATTGTACGCTCTAAACGGTAGAAATCAGGCAATATGGATTCTATTTGGATACGAAACGGCGAAGATTTAACGCATCTAACTTTCTATTACACCAACATTTATAAAATATGTGGTGATTAGTGGTCAACATACATATCTATTCTATTATTTCCATAGTGGTTCATTTTCCCAACCAGAAGGAAAACCAAGAGCAGCCTTGTCAATTTCGGGAAATGCAGCAAAGAGTTTGTTCATCTTATCAAGCATATCATTGTTTGGTGATA
>CAVLCM010000040.1:0-16348 GCA_963661625.1 bacterium | reverse complement strand
GACGTACGTTCACTCACCCTCATGACGTACGTTCACTCATCGCATAAATGTACGCTTTGATTTTCAACGGAAATACTTTACTCCGAAGCATCCCTTTTTTCTTTACATTTCGAGAGACGTAAAAATCCCCGGACTGTTTGGCGTACGGTGTGCGACAAACAGCCCGGGGGTAAAAGTAGTTAGTTAAGGGGGAAATCCCCAACCATTTACATGCCTATAACGATACGCTGCACGTAGTAAGCTGCAATACCAGCCAAGTAACCCACGAAAGCTATCCAGGAGATATGCTTCATGTACCAGCCGAAAGTAATCTTCTCCAAGCCCATCACCACTACGCCGGCTGCCGAACCAATGATGAGCATCGAACCGCCCACACCGGCGCAATAGGCGAGCAACTGCCAGAAGATTCCGTCGAGGGCAAAGTCGCCCGTTGTTGCCACGGGATACATACCCATGCAGCCAGCTACGAGAGGCACATTGTCCACGATGCTCGAAAGCACACCAATGATGCCCGTCACCATGAAGTGGTTGCCCGAGAAGGCCACGTTGAGGCCCTGGCCGAGCTGCGTCAGCACACCAACGGTTTCGAGGCAAGCAACTGCCATGAGGATGCCGAGGAAGAAGAGGATGGTACCCATGTCGATGCGCGAAAGCATGTTCGTCACGCGCTTTTGCATAGCTCCTTTCTCCTCCTGTCCGCTAAGGTTGCGGTAGAACAATTCAGACACTGTCCAAAGCACACCCAGAACGAGCAGAATGCCTACAAACGGGGGCAGGTGAGTGATGCTCTTGAAGATAGGCACAAAGATAAGTCCACCCACGCCGAGGAAGAAGATAACCTTGCGCTGGCGCGCCGTGAGTTCGCTCGCTGCCGTAGCGGCAGAGGCTGGCTGCGCCACCTTCAACTCGCCTTTGAGCGAATATTGCAGGATAAACGCCGGAATGACCATCGACACGATGGAGGGAAGTATCATTTCCTTGATAACCCCTGCGGCAGAGATGAGGCCTTTGTTCCACAACATAATCGTCGTTACGTCGCCGATGGGCGAGAACGCACCGCCGGAGTTGGCGGCGATAATCACGAGCGAAGCGTAGATAATACGGTCTTTGTGGTCGGAAACAAGCTTGCGCAATATCATGATCATCACGATGCTGGTGGTAAGGTTGTCGAGGATGGCCGAAAGCACAAACGTCATGCACGCAATGCGCCAAAGCAGTCCGCGCTTACTCTTTGTGCGCATCATGTCGCGCACAAAGTTGAAGCCGCCGTTTTGGTCAACGAGTTCCACAATCGTCATTGCGCCCATCAGGAAGAAGAGCGTCGTGGCCGTGCTGCCAAGGTGCTTCTCGATGAGTTCGCTCACGATGTTGGGAACGTTGGCGTCGGTGGCAAGTTGGAGGTACTGCCCGGGATCGGCCATGAAAATCGTCCAGCAGCCCACGAACATCAGGAGGGCGATGGCCGCCTTGTTGATTTTGGTGAGGCTCTCAATGGCTATGAGGAAATAGCCCACCACAAACACTGCTACAATCAGCGTAGTAAGAGTTGTCATTCTTTATTGATGCTTTTAATGTGTTGGAATTTGCGGCAAAATTGGGCAAAATTCGCCTACACGGCAAAAATTGGCAGTGAAAAAGGGGTGAAAAACCTACGGGGCATCACCTTGCCTCAACGCACCGTCTTGCGGCTCACGGCAGTGCCGTTGGCGTAGCGCGTGGTCTGAATGAACACGCCATGACCGGGCTTTGAGATGCTACGGCCGCTGAGGTCGGTATACTCCACACCCACGGCGGCAGAGCCGTCAGCCACGACGGATTTCACACCTGCGGCCACGTAGTCGGTGGCATCGACCTTGGCCAAGGCGGCATTGACCACCTCGCCCGTATAGTCGTTGATGAGGACGGCCACAACGTCGAGCTTCGTGAGGTCCTGCAACACGCCGCCCTTGCCATCGGCTTTCATCGCATTGAGCGAGAAGGTTGCCGTGCCGGGGTAGGGGGTATTGGCTTCCATCTTCGTGGGAAGATAAGCGTCGTCGCCAGTAAGACGTGTGGTGGCAATGACTACATCGTCGAAGATGAAGCCTTTGAGCGTTTTCGGGCCGTTCAGGAACTCCTCAAACTCGGGTTCGGGGAAATACTGTGCATCGGCTCCCGAAAGGCCGTTGATTTGTTCCCAACGCTCGCCAGTGCCTTGCAAACCGCTCGCAAGGAGTATGTACTCCATCTTATAGACTGCGCTGCTGGCCTTACGCGGGAAAATGGCGTTGGAGGACACCGTCACCGTACTGCCGTCGGCGGAGAGAACGGCTGAGGCTTCCACGTTTGCCTGTGCGTACGTGGCTTGCTCAGCCATCACGTCATTGTTGATATAGAACGAGATAGGCATGGCCGAAGTCGTGGTCTGCGAACCGTAATAGGGGTCGATGACATTGCCGCGGTCAATCGTGGAGGCAGGAAACGAACTGATACTCTTAGGAAAGCTCGAGGCTTCCATCACCTCCATGGCGTCGCCGTTGTGATAGGCCAAGGGGATAAAATCGTCGGGGTGGAGCCGCTTCAATGCCTTGATGGCTCCGTTGCCTCGGGGGCAGTTGGTACACCATGTGCCGGTATATTCTTCAAACAGCACCCTGCGGCGAGGCACAAACGCACGCACATCAATCGTAGCGGATGCCGCGTTTTCTGCATAGCCGTTTGTTTCGCCGTTCACCTTGGCAATACTGACATTGAGGGGATATTCACCGTCGTCAGCAATGGCCGGGAGGACAAGGCTGTACGTGGTGCTTGCGCCAAGACGGCCGGGCACCACCTTGTCGGAACTGAGCGTAACAGGCTGGGTATGGGTTTCGCCGTTGTAAGTGTAAGCAAGTTCAAGGCTCTTCACGCCCTGCGCACCGTGATTGAGCACGGTAACGTCGGCCGTGGTCTGCTCGCCGCGCACAGTGTAGATTTTCTTTGCCACGGAGATTGACGCACCATTGTCGGGAACGTTGCCGAGAATGACACTGAAAGCAAGGTTTCCAAGGTCTTCTACTTTGTCCAACCAGCCCAAATATTTCTTGCTGGTATGGATGTAGAAGCCGCCGGGGGCGGTGTTGTTGCAAATGGGCAGGGGAGCAGCCGTCGCACTGTCGTAGGCTGTCACCGTAAACGAATAGCCAACGAAGACACCTTCGTCGGTGATTGTATAGGGCTGGTCGAAGGTGATTACCTCCTCGTTGAAGGCTTTGCTCAGGTCGGCCTCTTGCGAACAAATATCGGGCTGGTTGACTTTGCTCGCGTCGAGAGTGAGACTCTTGCTCATCCACACGCTGTAATCTTTCAGGTTTTCGCTCTTGGGAATATACACGCAAATGCCTTCAACGGTTGTACCAACGAGTTCGCTGCTATTGAGGCGTATAGCCACGTCGTAGGTTTCCTTCCTGCCCGAGCCGAAGAGTGTCACCTGCGAGTTGTCGTTGCAATAGCTGAACTCCATTTTGCTTGTCTGCGCAGAGGCTGAGAAACACAGGACGAACAGGAGGGCAAGGGTGAGTAACTTTTTCATGTTTATCGGTGTTTATAACAAACGGTCGCGGGTTGGCGCGCCGAACAAGACATCTGCTGCCTTGACGCGCCAACCCACGCCGTCGGGTGTTTTCTATAGAAATTTCTGCATTTACTTGATTACGCGCTTCACGCTCTTCACGTTGCCGTTGGCCAGACGCAGTGTCTGGATGAACACGCCGTGGGCGGGCTTGCTAACGCGGCGGCCGCTGAGGTCGGTATAGCTGAGGCTCGTTGCGCCGGCAAGAGCGGAAGTGGCCGTATGCACACTTTCAGGGTCATCGCTATCTTCGTAGTAAATCACATCGGACTTCGTCACCTTGTCTCCGCCCTTATAGACTACCTGAACGCCTATCTTCGAGTAGCCCTCGATGTAGAGATTGACGTTGAATACGCCGGCGTAGTTGGTGAAATCGGCCAAGTCGGTAAAGTCGAAGGGAATGTCGGTCATGGGTTCGGTGAGCGAGGGATAGTCCTCGGGCGAGAAGGTATAGGGGTCGCCGTCGATAATCACGTTGTAGAAGAGCTTGGAACGGTCGAGCACCTCGCCGCTCGTGGCAAATTCACTAACAATAAAGGAGTACATGCCGTAGCCAAGGTCCTCGGTGTAAGGCTCATAGTAGAAGTTTTCAGGATTCACGGGGAGATAAGCCTTGTCTTCCCACGGCGTAAGAACAGGCTGGTCGTAGAGAGCCACGGAGTTGGCTTGGTGGTAGCCCTGGTTGACGTAGAACGTGCTGTCGGCCGAATAGGAGTAGCCGTCCATGCCTTCGGCACGAGTAAACTCAATCTTGCTGTCGATATAAGGCTCGTCGAAATAGTCGCCCGTGCCGTCGCCGTAGTCGTAATAGGTGGGGACGTGCTTAATAGCTTCGAAGAAGTTGTAGCTCTGCGTCACGGAGTCAATGCCCATGTACTGGCCGCTCTCAAACGTGAGTTTGTTGCCACTCTTTGTACCCTTCACCCAAGCATTGGGGAGGTTGGGACAAAGACCTGCGAGGTAGATGTCGTTGCCCTCTTCAACGGCCGTAAGTACCTTGCCGTAGAACTGACCACTCTCGCTGTACACCACAGACATTTTCGTAGCACCCTCAGTACTCTTGGGGGCAACGGGCGATTGGTGGAACGGGTCGAACTGAAGTACGTAGTCGCCATAGCCATACCACTGGCCTGTTTCGTCGCACATGCCGAGCAACTTGCTGTCTTTGGTGGTGTTGACAAAGAAGAGCGTGTCATTGCGGTAAACAAACTTGGCCAACTGGTTGTCGTCGGGGACGAAGGTTTTATAAGTGCCGTAGTCGGGGTCGGTCACGGTCTCCACATGGAGACGATAGAGGTAGCCGTCCTGAACGGTTCCGTCGGAATATTCCTCGTGGCAGAAGTGGACGGGCAGTTGCAGTTCGAGCGTATCGCCCGTGGTGCGGGTGGTCATTACCCACGAATCGCTGAAATAGGCGTTGATGGGGTTCTGGATATATACGTGCTTGCCATCGGGCGATTCAACCAGTTTGCCCCAAAAGCCGTCGATGGTTTGGTCGGCAATGCTACCCATGATGTCAACAAAGCTCTTTCCCGAACGGTAGTAGTGGCTTTTGAGCGTACCCTCGGGCTGCTCCGTAATCACTCCCTGCGCCACAGTGGAAGAAGAATACGTGTGATTTTTTGCCTTGACGGGGGTGTGCGCCAATTTGGCCATGGCGCGAATGCTTATCGGCAATATAGGACGTGTGGCGACTGCCTTTTTCGGTGCAGTCTGGGCAAAAGAAGCCGTGGCCAGCAAGGCGGCCGCAAGCGTAGCGTAAATGTGTTGCATAAGCTGTAAGACTTTATAGCGGTAATTAGTTGTCTGTAAAACCGAGAGGGCGTTTCGATGGACGAATGCGGTACGGCGTTAAATACTCTCTCTGTTGCCTCCGCACCTGCGACGCAAGTAAAACGTTACGCCGCGTACCATTGCCCCTCGAAACTTTTTCTGAAAGCAAAAGTAGGCAATAAGCTATATACAGCAATGTATAATTGCATAAACTTTACTTTTTGCCACAATCTGCTCACTTTTTACAGAAAATGGCAACCCAGCGCATGCAAATAGCAAGGAGACATCCGCTGAACGACGTGAGCGAATGTCTCCTCGGTTGACGAGCTTTACCTTACTTCTGTTCTTCTAACAGACAGGGGCGCACCCTTTCGGTAACGCCGGACTGCTCATGAACTACCATTACTAAGGGTTTGGGGTCAGCCGCGTGCTTGGCGACCATTACCTTGTAGTCGCCCTCTTCTACCTGCCACTGGCTATCGGCCTCGTTGAACGATGCCAACCGCTCGTAGGGGATCGTGACAACCACCTCCTGACTTTCACCGGGTTGGAGGTTGCGCGTTTTTTCGAAGCCGCGCAGCTCACGCTCGGGCTTGTCCATATCGCACCCCGGGGCTGACACATAGATTTGTACTACTTCCTTGCCGGCGACCTTGCCCGTGTTGGTTACTGCAACCGTTACCTTTATGTTTCCCTGTGCGTCGACCTCCGCCGTTGACTTGCCGTATTTGAAGTTCGTGTAGGTCAGTCCGTAGCCAAAGGGGTAAGCGACTTCTATGCCGCGCGTAGTATAATAGCGGTAACCAACATAAATGCCGTCGTGGTATTCCGTATAGTCGAAGTTGGGGAACAGCGCGCGCAACACGCTGTCCTGCGTCATGGCCATGCTCGACGTGAGCAACTCCGTACTGATGCTGTCGGGACAGGGAAAATAGTCTTTCGACGGCACGTCGGCGTAGGACACGGGCCACGTCATGGGCAAACGCCCTGAGGGAGACACTTTGCCCGTCATCACATCGGCCACGGAATTTCCCCCTTCCTGGCCGGGCAACCACGCAAGCAGCACGGCATCTGCCTTGTCCGTCCAACTCTTTGTCTCGATTACACCGCATACATTGAGTATTACGACCACCTTTTTTCCCTCGCGGTGGAAAGCGCGGCTCACCTTGTCAATCATAGCCGCCTCTGCCTCGGAGAGGTTGAAGTCGTCGGTGAGCTTGCGGTCGGCAAACTCGCCCGAAGATTTGCCGATGGTCACAATAGCCACGTCATTGTGGCGCACGGCTTGGAGCAGACTTTCCTCGTCAATCGGCATTTCAGGCACAAGGGGCTTGGGCAGCAAAGCGGCAAACGGGCCGTCGGGCATAACGAGTTGGGCTTTTGCCTCGGGAAGGTATCTTTCGTAGACGGCACGCAGGGCGGTGTCGACGCTAAGGCCGGCATTTTGCAGTCCGTCGAGCAAATTGACGACGTAGGCATGGTTGACATTGCCCGAGCCCGACCCACCGGCGATGAAGTCGTAGGACGAACGGCCGAAGAGGGCGATATTTTTCACCTTGGACGACAACGGCAAGGTTTGCTTCGCGTTCTTCAGCAATACCATTCCCTCAGCCGCTGCGCTGCGCGCCACGTTAGCGTGCTGAACGAGGTCGGGATTGTTGTCGGGCAAGAGACCTTTGAAACGGTTGGTACGGAGGATGTATTCCAGCACGTGCTTGACGTTTCGGTCTATGATTTCGAGCGACAGGTGTCCGTTTAGCACCGCTTTCCTTATTTCCTCACGCTGTGAGAGTTTGCCGGGCATGAGCAGGTCGTTGCCGGCCTCCATCTGCGCCACGGCATTTTCGCCGCCAAGCCAGTCGCTCATCACCATGCCACGGAAACACCACTCTTTGCGGAGTATCTCTGTGACGAGGTCACAACGCTCACTCGCCATCGTACCATTTATTTTGTTGTAGGAGGTCATCACCGTCCAGGGCTGCGTTTCCTTGACAGCTATCTCGAAAGGACGGAGGTAAAGCTCACGGAACGTGCGAGGCGAACCAACCACGTTGTTGGCAGCGCGGTTGGTTTCCTGATTGTTAAGCGCAAAGTGTTTCAACGAAGTACCTACATTGCAGCTCTGCACGCCTTGGATCATTGCCGCACATACCTTTCCGGCCAACAGTGGGTCTTCGGAATAGTACTCATAGTTGCGCCCATTGAGGGGATTGCGCTGTATGTTGGTGGAGGGGGCGAGCAATACATCCACGCCGTATGCCTTGGCCTCTTCGCCCACAGACTTTCCCACCGTGGCGACAAGCGAAGGGTTCCACGTGGAACTCATCACGGTGGAGATGGGGAAGTGGGTGCAATAGTATGTACGATTTTCACCTTCTCTGACGGAATCGATGCGCAAACCGGCAGGGCCGTCGGCAAGCACCGTCGAGGGGATGCCGAGACGTGGGATAGCGTTGAGTTCGCCTGCTGCACCCGGCACTAGGGTGGAGGAGTTGCCGACTGTTACCTTGGCATCGGTGGACTGATTTCCCCCGGAACCAATGAGCAGACTGAGTTTCTCGTCGAGCGTCATGGCTTCTATCACCTTCTCAACGGTGTCTACACCCAGACGGGGCGTTTGGGCCAGCGCATTGTGCGAGACAAGGACAACACCTAACGTGGCAAGCATGGTTATCTTCTTCATTTTTTGACTGTATTTGCCTTGTGATTGCACAAAATAATTCTTGATTGCACAAGATGATTTGCGATTGTAAAGATAACAAGACTGCCGCACGCTTCCCCTCGCCCGTCAGCCACACTAACGATTGTTAGAACTTTGTAACGGAGTGCAGAGCCACCTGCAAGACATCCGCCAATCACAAGCCATCAACCAATTGCCATACAGGCACAAAAAAGCATTGCCCACACAAGGCGGGCAATGCTAACTCTATGTATATTCGAAATTAAGAAGTTCGAATTAGAGCTTAGGACCAGCTGCAACGAGAGCCTTACCAGCTTCGTTGGTTTCGTACTTCTTGAAGTTCTTGATGAAACGAGCTGCGAGGTCCTTAGCCTTCTCTTCCCAGATAGAAGCTTCAGCGTAAGTGTCGCGGGGATCGAGGATCTTGGGATCAACGCCGGGGAGTTCAGTAGGAACAACGAAGTCGAAGTAAGGAACAGTCTTCGTAGGAGCCTTGTCGATAGAACCGTCGAGGATAGCGTCGATGATACCACGAGTGTCGCGGATAGAGATACGCTTGCCGCTACCGTTCCAACCTGTGTTCACCAAGTATGCCTTAGCACCGTTGGCTTCCATCTTCTTAACGAGTTCTTCAGCGTACTTCGTGGGGTGCAGTTCAAGGAATGCCTGGCCGAAGCAAGCAGAGAAGGTAGGAGTGGGTTCAGTGATGCCACGCTCTGTACCAGCGAGCTTAGCGGTGAAACCAGAGAGGAAGTAGTACTGAGCCTGCTCAGAAGAAAGGATAGATACGGGAGGAAGTACACCGAAAGCATCAGCAGAAAGCATGATAACCTGCTTTGCGGCGGGACCCTTGCTGATGGGCTTCACAATGTTCTGGATGTGATAGATGGGGTAGCTTACACGAGTGTTCTCAGTAACGCTCTTGTCAGCGAAGTCAATCTTGCCGTCAGCAGCAACAGTTACGTTCTCGAGAAGAGCGTCGCGCTTGATAGCACCGTAGATATCGGGTTCGCTTTCCTTGTCGAGGTTGATAACCTTAGCGTAGCAACCACCTTCGTAGTTGAACACGCCGTTGTCGTCCCATCCGTGTTCGTCGTCGCCGATGAGCTTACGCTTGGGATCGGTAGAGAGGGTAGTCTTACCAGTACCAGAGAGGCCGAAGAAGATAGCAGAGCTAGTCTCGTCCATGTTGGTGTTGGCAGAGCAGTGCATAGAGGCGATGCCCTTGAGGGGGTTGTAGTAGTTCATCATAGAGAACATACCCTTCTTCATCTCACCGCCGTACCAAGTGTTGATGATAACCTGCTCGCGGCTTGTGATGTTGAACACAACAGCAGTCTCGGAGTTGAGGCCGAGTTCCTTGTAGTTCTCAACCTTAGCCTTAGAAGCGTTGTAAACGATGAAGTCGGGCTCGAAGCTTTCAAGTTCCTCAGCTGTGGGGCGGATGAACATATTAGTTACGAAGTGAGCCTGCCATGCCACCTCTACGATGAAGCGGACAGCCATACGAGTTTCCTTGTTTGCGCCGCAGAAACCATCAACCACGAAGAGACGCTTGTTAGAAAGTTCCTTCTTAGCGATTTCCTTTACAGCTTCCCAAGCTTCCTGAGAAGCGGGCTTGTTATCGTTGGGATATTCGGGAGTAGTCCACCACACTGTGTCCTTGGAGTTCTCGTCCATCACGATGAACTTATCCTTGGGTGAACGGCCCGTGTAGATACCAGTCATTACGTTGACGGCGCCGAGCTCAGTTTCCTGACCCTTTTCAAAGCCTTCAAGACCAGCCTTGGTTTCTTCTTCGAACAGCTTTTCGTAAGAAGGGTTGTGCACGATTTCTGTAGCACCGGTAATGCCGTACTTCGATAAATCTAATGTTGCCATAATGATTTATTAATTATTAAATGGTAATTGGTTTGTTTTTCTTGTGTTTGTGCTTGTAAAGCCTTTGTGTTTTATCACGGCAAAAGTACTACTTTCTTAGTAGACGCAAAGTGTTTTTACATTTTTTATTCGCCGTTATTTGGGGCAGCGAGAGTGTGCCTTGCAGCCGTTCTGCCGTACGGTTTTCTTCCTCATTAATTAGGATTGCCCGAAAGGGGGAGCGGCGGTAATTTTGCAGCCGAAAACTTATAGCACACATACTCTCGACAAATCACTATCATGCTCTTATTGCCCCTGCTCATGGCAGCCGCGCCCTCCGAGGCCGACACGCTGCGCAATATCAACATTGAGGAAGCCGTCGTGGTGGCCTCGCCCAAAGAAACGAAACAGCTGCGCGAACAGCCTGTCAGCGTGTCGCTTTTCGATGCCGACGGACTGCGCAACAGGGGCGTGGAAAGCGTGAAGGAAATCTCTACCCTTGCGCCTAACTTTTACATGCCTTCGTACGGCAGTCGGCTGACCTCGGCAGTCTACATTCGCGGCATCGGCTCGCGCATCAATACGCCGGCCGTGGGACTTTATGTGGACAACGTGCCTTATGTGGACAAAACGGCGTACGACTTCGCCTTCCCCGGCGTGGAACGTGTTGACGTGCTGCGCGGCCCGCAGGGAACGCTCTACGGGCGCAACACCATGGGTGGACTTATCCGTGTGTTCACGGCAAACCCCATGACGCACCACGGCACAGACATAGAAGCCGGCCTCGGTACGGCTCTGAGCGAGAAGAGTTCTCGTTCGCGCAATGCGTCGTTCACCACGTTCCTCCACCCATCCGGCTGTTTGGCAATGAGCGTCGGGGCTTACTACTCAGGCGAGAAAGGCTATTTCACCAACTCTACCACTGGGAAGAAGCAAGACCGCAGCCAAGCGGGCGGAGCGCGCTTCCGTTTGGCGTGGCGGCCTACTGACGTGGTAAAGCTCGACTGGACGGCCTCGTATGAACTGAGCAACGAGGGTGCTTGCCCTTACTACCTGCTCGGACGTACGGCCGATTTTCCCGAAACTGGCTGGCAAACTTCCCAAAAAGGGAAAGGCAAGGGTGTGATTGAACAAAACGAGGACAGTCGTTACCGCCGCAGTTTGCTCAACACTGGCCTCAACGTGGAACACCGTTTACCGCACTTCACTTTGACGAGCATCACGGCCTTCCAGCGGCTCGACGACCGGTTGTTTATGGACAACGACTTCACCAAGAGCAGTCTTTTTACCCTCGAACAGAAGCAGCACATGAGTACTCTCTCGGAAGAGATTGCGCTGAAAAGCCCGAACGCCAACAGTCGCTGGACGTGGACAACGGGCGTTTTCGCCATGTACCAATGGCTGCGCACCACGTGCCCGGTGACGTTCTACGACGACGGAGTGGCTTTCCTGAACCAGCAGATAGCGGCCAACCTGCCTCAGTCGCCGCAAATGTCGATTGCTTTCACGGGCAACCGCATCCCGTTCGCCTCAAACCTGCACACGCCGTCGCTCAACGCGGCTTTGTTCCACCAAAGCACGGTGCGTCTCATCGACCGCTTGTCGCTCACACTGGGCCTGCGCATCGATTACGACCATCGCCAACTGCGCCTCGCTTCGGACGCAGGTCAGGAGGGCGTGCCTTACAACTTTTCAATGAGCATGGGGCCGACCATGGCTTTCAACCACGACTTCAACGCCACGCCGACAATGGACGAAACTTTGAAACACGACTCTTGGCAGTTCCTGCCCAAAGCGGCTCTCAACTACTCCTTGCCGCGCGAATTGGGCAATATCTACGTGAGCGTGGCCAAGGGCTACCGTTCGGGCGGATACAACATACAGAGCTACTCCGACCTGTCGCAGCAACTCTTGCGCCGCTGCATGATGACGCAGGTAAGCCAGTACAGTGCGGAACAGATTAACGCCATTCCCAACTTGCCCGATGCGGCAAAGGCGGGCATACTGGCAAGCATGAACGGCGCAATGGCCAAGGTGACGCCCGACGAACCGAAGGCCTCCACGCTCTACTACAAACCGGAATATACGTGGAGCTACGAGGCGGGCATCCACCACAACCTGGCCGGCAAGACGTTGCAGGTTGACCTCTCGGCATTCTACATGAAGACGCACGACCAGCAAATTGCCCGTTTCTCAGAGAGCGGCATGGGACGCGTAATGGTCAACGCCGGGCGCAGCCGCAGCGTCGGGGCGGAGTTGGGACTGCGTTCGCAACTGCTTGCCGACCGCCTGCTCCTCGCTGCCGCCTACGGACTGACGCGCGCCACGTTTACAAACTATGACCTCGGTACGTCGTCGGCCGGCGTGCGCACCGATTACACGGGCAACCGTGTGCCCTTCGTGCCTGAACATACCATGAGCGCATCGGCCGATTTCACGCAGCCGCTCTCCAAGACACGCGCCCTGCGCACGTTCACGATCGGGGGAAGCGTGAAGGGGGCAGGCAACGTGATGTGGGACGAGGCAAACTCGTTCTCGCAGCCGTTCTATGCCACGCTGGCCTTGCGCGCCGGCATCACGCTGGGCTACAAGAGCGGCGGGAAGGTTGACATCACGGTGTGGGGCGACAATCTCACACAGACGCGCTACGCCACCTTTGCCTTCGACAGCATGGGCAACCGTTTTGCGCAATACGGCACGCCGGCACGTTGCGGCATAAACCTTAAATGGCACTTCTGACACACTGCCGACAAACTAATCCGAGGGGGAGAACGCAGCAAAGGCGTTCTCCCCCTCAATGTGTGTAAGTCGTTAAAAAGGCGGCAAGCAAGAGCGTTTACAAAATGGAATGAGTACTTTTGCAAATTCCGTAAAGGAACTGCAACAAAGCAATTATTCACATCTACATCTAATAAAGCGTACATCTCAATGAAACAGTACAAGCTGGTGAACAACATTCTCGGTTGGCTCACCTTTGCCATTGCGGCCTTCACCTACTGCTCAACGGTGGAGCCCACGGCCAGTTTCTGGGATTGTCCCGAGTTTATCACTACGGCTTACAAGCTCGAAGTGGGACACCCTCCTGGCGCACCTTTCTTCATGCTTACAGGAAACTTCTTCACGCAATTCACGAGCGACCCCACGAAGGTGGCTTTCTGCGTAAACATCATGTCGGCGCTGCTCTCTGCGCTCTGCATTCTGTTCCTGTTCTGGACCATCACGCACCTTGCACGCAAACTCATCACGGAGGACGGCACGGTGACTTCCGTAGCGCAACTCATCACCATCATGGGCTGTGGCCTCACGGGCGCATTGGCCTACACCTGGAGCGACACGTTCTGGTTCTCGGCCGTTGAGGGCGAGGTGTACGCGTACTCCTCCATGTTTACGGCGCTGGTGTTCTGGCTCATACTCAAGTGGGAAGACCATGCCGACGAGCCTCACTCCGACCGCTGGCTGGTGCTTATCTTCTACCTCACGGGCCTCTCCATCGGTGTGCACCTGCTCAACCTTCTCTGCCTCCCGGCCATTGCTTTGGTGTACTACTACAAGCGCAACCCGCAGGCCAACCTCAAAGGCTCGCTCGTGGCTCTTGCTGTGGGTATGCTCCTTGTGGCTGCCGTGCTTTACGGCGTTGTACCGGGCATTGTCAAGGTGGGCGGCTGGTTTGAATGGTTCTTCACCAACGACCTCGGCATGCCGTTCAATGTGGGTATGATCATCTACATCCTCGTGCTTATCGCTGTGGTGCTTACCGCCATTTGGAGCACGACGACTGCCAACCACACACGCACAAAGCTCTTCTACCTCCTTTCCGTTGCTTTGCTCGGCATTCCCTTCATGGGTCACGGCTGGACGGCTGGCATCCTCGGCATCGTGGTGCTTGTGGCCCTCTATGTGGTGCTGGGCCTTAAAGGCAAGGATGGCAATTTCATCGTGCGCAAGCGTTTCATGAACACGTCGCTGCTCTGCATGCTGATGCTCATGATCGGCTACTCGTCGTACGCCGTCATCGTGGTGCGCTCTACGCAAAATCCCCCGATGGACCAGAACTCGCCCGAGGACATCTTTACGCTCGGCTCTTACATGAGCCGCGACCAGTACGGATCCACTCCGTTGCTCAAAGGCGAGGCCTTCTGCTCGCAGAACCAGGCTTTCCAGGCCGGGGCTTTCCAGTACGAGAAGAAGAACCGCACGCAGCGCGTGGAAAAGGCCGACCCCTCGGAACCCGACCAGTATGAGGACATCGAGGAAACGTCGGGCGTGAAATACCCCTCGGGCCTGACCATGCTGTTCCCGCGCATTTACAGTGCGGCACACACCAACGCCTACCAGGAGTGGCTGGGCGACGTGACGATGCACGACGTTACCTTCACCGACAAGGATGGCAACTCGTTCCCCGGACAGATGCCCTCGCAGGTCGACAATATCCGCTTCTTCCTGTCGTACCAGGTCAACTTCATGTACTGGCGCTACTTCATGTGGAACTTTGCCGGTCGCCAGAACGACATTCAGGGCAACGGCGAACTGGAACACGGCAACTGGATAACGGGCATTCCGTTCATCGACAATGCCATGCACGGCGACCAAAGCCTGCTGCCGAAGTCGCTCAGGGAGAACAAGGGCCACAACGTGTTCTTCTGCCTCCCCCTCATCCTTGGCCTCATCGGCTTGTTCTGGCAGGCTTACCGCAAGGAGAAGGGCGTCCGCCAGTTCTGGGTGGTGTTCTTCCTGTTCTTCATGACGGGTTTGGCCATTGTGCTTTACCTCAACCAAACGCCCAATCAGCCGCGTGAGCGCGACTATGCTTATGCCGGTTCGTTCTATGCCTATGCCATCTGGATTGGCCTTGGCGTGGCCGCATTGGCAAGTTGGCTGGGCAAGCTGATGAAGGGCAACCACAAGCTGGCTGCTGCCGTGGCTTCTATCATTGGCATCCTCGTGCCCCTGCAAATGGTTAGCCAGACGTGGGACGACCACGACCGCTCTAACCGTTTCACCTGCCGCGACTTCGGTGAGAACTACCTCAACACGCTCCCCGACGACAATTGCCCCATCATCTTCACCAACGGCGACAACGACACGTTCCCCCTCTGGTACAATCAGGAGGTGGAGGGCAACCGCACCGACGCACGCGTCTGCAACCTCAGCTACTTGCAGACCGACTGGTATACCGACCAGATGCGCCGTCCGGCCTACGACTCCAAGTCGCTGCCCATCTCGTGGAGCCGCTACTACTATGTGGACAACGGCAAGCACAGCTACTACCCCATTAAGCCCGAGGGCAAAGAGGAACTCGACCAGAAGAAGAAGGAGAACCCCAACGTCGATCCCTACGAACTCTCCTACATTCTCGACAACTACGTGAAGAAGGCTGAGGGCGGCTACTTCCCCACCGACTCCGTAGTAGTGTCGGTCGACAAGAAGGCCGTCATTGAGAGCGGCATGTTCCTGCCCAACGGCAAGGATTCCATCCCCGACAAGATGATCATCTCGCTCAAAAGCATCTACGAGAAGCAGGGCGGCCTCTACCGTCAGGACGTGATGATCTACGAAATGTTGGCTCGTTCCAAGTGGAAGCGCCCCATGTACATGAGCGTGACGCTCGGCATGGACAACTACGCCGGTTTGCAAAACTATCTCGTGCTCGAGGGACTCGCCTACCGCATCACGCCGTTCAACTTTGGGCGCATGGGCGTTATCGACTCGAAGCTCATGTACAAGAACATGATGACACGCTTCAAGTACGGCAACGTGGCCCACAAGGGCTTCTACCTCGACGAGACCACCGCACGCATGTGCGAAACGCACCGCCGCATGTTCATGATGCTCGCCAGCACCCTCATCCAGGAGGGCGACAAGGCAAAAGCCCTCAAAGTGCTTGAAAAGTGCAAGGCCGTTCTGCCGTCCTACACCGTGCCTTACGATGACGACGACGCGCAGCTCGCCTGGCTCTGGTTCGAAGCTGGCAACAAGAAGGAGGCTGCCGCCGTGGCCCTGAGCGTGCTCAACTACGACATTGACTACCTCAACTTCCTCAACTCGCTTGGAACAGAGCGCGTAAGCACTTACGCCAAAACGTGCTACTACCTCGCGTCGAGCACCTTTGAGGCTATCCGAACGCTCAATATGGCCGACCCGAAGGCATACAAACTCATCGAGCCGAAGATAAACGGTCTCTCAAAGAACAACGAGGCATACAACCAAGGTATGCAAATCTACATGCAGCAGATGAACAGCGGCCAGTAAAGCCCCAATGCGTGCAGGCCACAACGCCTGCCGTCATAAACTCACCGAAAAGCCCGGAACTCTTCCACGTTCCGGGCTTTTTCGTATTTATTACTGTCCGCTAAAACTATAAAGATTTCCAGGAAGAAGCGTCTCGTAAAAGGGGATGCTTCAGAGTAAAGTATTTCCGTTGAAAATCAGAGCGTACATTTATGCGA
>CAVLCM010000039.1:16321-16394 GCA_963661625.1 bacterium | reverse complement strand
GACGTACGTCCACTCTACTTATAGACGTACGTTCACTCAACTTATAGACGTACGTCCACTCACCCTCATGACG
>CAVLCM010000039.1:0-16249 GCA_963661625.1 bacterium | reverse complement strand
ATCGCATAAATGTACGCTCTGATTTTCAACGGAAATACTTTACTCCGAAGCATCTTTTTTTCTTTACTGAATCTCCGAAAACTGATTTGGGTGACGCATTGACGAAGTCAACAAATGAAATGTATAAAGTGGCGAAAAGAAGTAAATGCCTAACTTTGCAGCCACAGCCAGAACGGCATATAACACAAAAACACTAAACGAATGTTGGCGCGAGTGTATATTTACCCTTTCCGCGCCAACCCTTAAAATGTACCCCTCTATGGACTTTCTGCACATTGTCACGCAAATGTTGATGATATTTACAACGGTGCTTGTCGGCCTGTTTTCCGCCAAACGCAACCTGTGGTCGGCCGAACTCGACCGCAAGCTGTCCGTGTTTATCATGAACGTATCCATGCCTATCCTCATCCTCGCTTCGGTGACGGGCAAGGACCTCGCCTTTGAGTCGTCCGAACTGATAGCCCTTGCGGTGGTGGCTGTGGTCAACTACATTGTGCTGATTGGCTTTGCCTACCTCATTCCCCATATATTCAAGGTTAACGAGGCGCGCAAAGGCATCTTCCGCTTCATGCTCGCTTTCGGCAACGTGAGTTTCATTGGCTATCCTGTGTGCGACGCAGTGTTTGGCCCCAAGGCCGTGTTCTGCGCCTCCGTCCTCAACATCCCGTTCAACCTGCTTGTGTTCACCATCGGCGTGAGCTTCATCAACGGCGGAAAGGCCAAGAGCGCGTTCTCGCCCAAACTCATCCTTTCTCCCTGCGTCATAGCCTCGCTCATAGCGGTGCTTATTGCCGTGTTCCACTTCCACGTGCCGCAACCCGTGGCTGAGTGGTTCCACTTTGTGGGCGACATCACCACGCCCTGCGCCCTGCTCATCGTAGGGTCGAGCCTGAGCCACATCCCCGTGCGCGACATGCTTGGCAACCGCTTCGTCTACTCCATGACCCTGCTTCGCCTCATCGTGCTTCCCCTGCTCGTGGGCGCAGTGCTTGCCCTGATGGGCATCAATGCGTTTGTGTGCGACGTGGCAGTTGTGCTGAGTGCTATGCCCGTAGCCACCAACGGTATCATGCTCTGTTTGCAATACGGCAAAGACGAACGCGTGATGACGCAGGGCCTCTTCTTCACCACGCTGCTGAGCGTCGTGACCATCCCGCTGGTGGCCTACCTCGCGAGCCTTTTCTGACAACCTAACACCTTTTAGCTATGGACATACTTCACATCATAACGCAGATGCTGATGATATTCGGCATTGTGCTTGTAGGACTTTTTGCCGCCAAGCGCAAACTGTGGTCGGGCGACCTCGACCGCAAGCTGTCCGTCTTCATCATGAACATCTCCATGCCGGCCCTTATCCTTGCTTCGGCCATGGGCAAAGACCTCGACTTTGAGAACTCCGACCTCATCTCGCTCATTGTCGTTGCCATCGTCAACTACATTCTCCTTGTACTGCTCGCCTGTTTCCTGCCCCGGTTTTTCCGGATAAACATGACGCGCCGGGGCATTTACCGCTTCATGCTCGCCTTCGGCAGTGCCAGTTTTGTGGGCTATCCCGTCTGCGATGCGGTGTTCGGCATCAAGGCCGTGTTCTATGCGTCGGTACTCAACATTCCCTACAACCTGCTCCTCTTCACCATCGGTGCAAGTTTTATCAACGGCGGAAAGACGAAGAGCGCATTCTCCCCGAAGTACGTATTCTCGCCCAGCGTGATAGCCTCGCTGATAGCCGTGCTGATTGTGGTGCTGCGCGTGCATGTGCCGCAACCCGTGGTCGACTGGTTCCACCTGTTGGGCGACCTCACAATGCCCTGCGCCCAGCTCATCATCGGTTCGAGCCTGAGCCACCTCACACTCCGCGAGATGCTCGGCAACCGCATAGTTTATTCTGCCGCCCTTCTGCGCCTTGTTGTGCAGCCCCTGTTTATAGGAGTGATACTCGCCCTGCTCGGCGTTGATGCCTTTGTGTGCGACGTGGCGGTGGTGCTGACGGCTACCCCCGTGGCCGCCAATGGCATTATGATGTGTCTGCAATACAAAAAGGACGAGCGGCTGATGACGCAAGGGCTTTTCGTAACGACCCTGCTCAGCGTGCTGACCATCCCCTTTGTGGCTTACGTGGCAAATATGTTCTGACGCGGTTTTAGCCTAATAGCTCTTCCCTTATGACCATACTCTATATAATTATAGCCCTTGCCGTAGGCTTCCTCCTTGGAATGTTTTTTTCGCAACGCAAAGCCGTGTTGGCGCAAGCCGAACTGAAAGCCCTGCGCCAACACACTGAGGAGACGATGCGCATGCAGGCGAATGCCCTCCGTTCGGAATTTAAGGCTATGTCGGCCGACATGATACGCACGCAGGGTAGTGCGTTGCGGCAAGAACACGTCCAATCACTCGAAGCGTTGCTGAAACCATTGGGACGTGACATCGAGAGCTTTCGCAGCCAATTCTTGAAAGGCAACGCCGACCTCGATGCCTATATCAAGTCGCTCGAACGGCAGACCACCTCGCTGGGGCGCGAAGCCGAAGAACTGGCGCGTGCCTTGAAGGGCAACACCAAACTGCAAGGCAACTGGGGCGAGGCAGTCTTGGCTAATCTGCTCTCAGCCTCGGGACTTACCGAGGGACGCGACTATACGTTGCAGTCGCGCCAGACGGGCGAAAAGGGCGAAACGCTCATCCCCGACGTGGTGGTGCATTTGCCCGAGGATCGCAACGTGGTTATCGACTCAAAGGTGTCGCTCACGGCCTACACGGAGTTCTGTGCCTCCGACGATGCCTTGCAGCAAGAACAGTTGTTGAAAGACCATGTGCGCTCCGTGCGTCAGCACATCAAGGAGCTGTCGCAAAAGGACTATGCCAAACACGTGCCGGGCAGCATTGGCTACGTGCTGATGTTCATCCCCAGCGAGAGTGCCTATGTAGCGGCTCTCAATGCCGAACCGCTGCTTCCCAGCGAGGCTTATGCCCGTCACGTCATCCTCATCAACCCCACCAACCTCCTCATGGCCTTGCAGTTGGCCTACAACCTGTGGCAGAGCGAACTCCAAAGCCGCTCGGTCAGCGAAATCTATTCTTCGGCTGAGAAACTTTACAAAAAGTTCTCTCTCTTCGCCCAAAACTTTTTGAAGATAGGCAACAGCATCGATCAGCTCCACCGCACTTACGACGATGCACAGCGTCAGCTTTCCACGGGACGCGGCAATATTGTCAGTCAGCTCGAGGGCTGGAAAAAGAAAGGACTTACCCCTTCGTCGTCAATTCCCGACAAAATGCTCGCCGACGCTGATTTTGAAGACTGATTTGCAGCCGTTCTGTACGTAAAAGCGTGCAAATGAAAAAACTTACTACCTTTGCAATAAATTAGGTATGCCTCTGTTTTATAGCTCGTATGCCCACATTTTATGCAAATGAAACCCTACGTTTACCCTTTCGTGAAATATATTCTCCCCACAATACCTTTTAGAAGAATAGCCCTTGCTGTCGTGATGCTCTTTTGCTGTGCGCAGATTGCCAGTGCGCAGAGTTCCATGACCGACCAGCAGGTGATGCAGTTTATCGTCAAGGAAAACTCGCGTGGAACGTCGCGCGCTGACATCGTGACAAAACTCATGGAGAAAGGTGTGCAGATTGACCAGATACGCCGCGTCCGAAATAAGTACGAGAAGCAGAAAAGCGGGGCAGTGGCCGGTGCGCGCGACATCAGCGGCAAAAGCAACGATAGCGAGAGCCGTTTGCGCACGAACAACGGCGACAAGCGCAAAACGGTCAAGGGCGAAAACCAACGCAACAGCGTAAAGGAAAAGGTGGACGAGAGTTCGATGTCGGAAGCCCAGCTGAAACGCTACCGCCGCGAGCAGAAAGAGGAGTACATGGACGAGATGGAGGACCTCTTGCCCGACTCGCTGAGTGAATGGGAACTGTCGGCCGACGAAATGGAGATGACGAAGAAAAAGAAGAAGAACGAAAAGGAAGTCTTCGGTCGCAACATCTTCAACAACAGCAAACTCTCTTTTGAACCCAACATGAACATTGCCACGCCGCAGGACTATCGTCTTGGCCCCGGCGATGCTGTGTATGTGGACGTGTGGGGAGCTTCGCAGGAGCGTTTTGAAGATACCGTGTCGCCCGACGGTACCATAAACATAGAGAAAGTTGGCCCCATCAACGTCGACGGACTTACCGTGGCGCAGGCTAATCAGAAGTTGAAGTCTACCCTTGGCAAACGCTACGGCGGTTCGAAGGTTCAGCTCACCCTGGGACAGACGCGCACCATCACCGTCGACGTGATGGGCGAGGTGAAAACGCCCGGAACGTTTACGCTTTCCGCCTTCTCCACAGTGTTCAACGCCCTCTATATGGCAGGCGGCGTGAACGAAATCGGTACACTCCGCAACATCAAGATTTATCGCAAGGGGCGTCTTGTTTCCACTTGCGACATCTACGACTACATCCTCAACGGCAAGATGAGCGGCAACGTGCGCCTCACTTCGGGCGACGTGATTATTGTAGGTCCTTACGAATGCCTCGTCAACATTACGGGCAAGGTGAAACGCCCGATGTACTACGAGATGAAAGCCACTGAGAGCGTCGGCACGTTGGTGAAATACGCCGGCGGTTTTGCGGGCGATGCCTATCAGGGTGCCTTGCGCCTTGTGCGCAAAGCGGGCGGAACGTATTCTGTTTACTCCATCGACGATTTTGAACGAAATTCCTTCCAGCTTGCCGACGGCGACTCCGTGTCCGTCGACTCTACGCTCGAACGCTATAGTAATATGGTCGAGGTTAAGGGCGCCGTGATGCGTCCGGGCATGTTCCAGATGGACGGTAGCATCACCTCCGTGCGTCAGCTTATCGAAGCGGCCGGCGGTCTGAGCGAAGATGCCTTTGTCAACCGCGGCTTCATTCATCGCCGCAAGGACGATCGTACACTCGAGGTGATCGAGGTAAATATAAAAGGAGTGATGGAACACTCCGTACCCGACATCTCCTTGAAAAACGAGGACGTGTTCTATGTGCCTTCGCAAAAGCTGATGAAGGAGGAACGCGTAATCACGATTGACGGCGAGGTGAACTATCCCGGCATTTATGAATACGCCGACAACACTTCGATCGAAACCTTTATCCTGCAAGCCGGCGGTTTGAAAGACGCTGCTTCGCTCGTGAAGATTGACGTGGCCCGCCGCAACCGCGACAAAACGTCCACCTCGTTCAACTCCAAGCAGTTGAACGCCGTGTACACATTCTCCTTGAAGGACGGCTTTGTCGTAGACGGCACACCCGGTTTCATTCTCGAACCCTTCGACGAGGTATACGTGCGCAAAGCCCCGGGCTACAAGGTGCAGCAGCACGTGACCGTTTCGGGCGAAATCATGTTCCAGGGACTGTACCCCATCAGCGCCAGCGCAACCACAAACAGTTCGATGCGTCTTAGCGACCTCGTTAAACTGGCCGGCGGCGTGACAGACAAAGCCTACATCGAAGGCGCACACCTCGAGCGCCAGCTCACGGCGGCCGAGAAGATGAAGCAACGCTCACTCATCAAGGCTGCCAGCCTCGACAGTGTCGACATGAAGCGCCTCGAACTGAACGAAGTGCAGACCATCGGTATTGAACTCAAAAAGGCTCTCGAAAACCCGGGTTCTGCGCAGGACATCGTCCTCCGAGACGGCGACCAACTCGTCATCCCCGAATACGACAATACCGTGAGCATTAACGGACAGGTGAACTACCCTAACGTAGTAGCCTTCTCCCCGAAATCCAAACTCGAATACTACATCGACATGGCCGGCGGTTACTCCCTCCGAGCTCGCAAGAACCACGTTTTTGCCATCCACATGAACGGCACCATATCGAGGGTGCGTTCAGCCAAGGATATTACGCCCGGTTGCAGCATCTTTGTTCCACAACGTTCCAAGCGCAACCGCATGACGCTTGCCGAGATGCTCTCCATCGGTTCAATGACCGCCACTATCGGTACGATTATAGCCACGCTCATCAAGTAGTGAGTTGAGGCTACAGCGCACAAACTCTACACAATACGAATGGTTCTTATAAAGAAACTCGACCTTTATGTACTGAGAAAGTTCCTGCTTGTTTTTGCGGGGGCTTTCTTTGTCGTGCTGTTCGTGTTTATGATGCAGTTCACGTGGCGATACGTGGACGACCTCATCGGCAAAGGACTTTCCATGGATATCCTTGGAAAGTTCTACTGGTATATGGCCATCACCCTCGTCCGCGACTCGCTGCCCTTGTCCGTACTCCTTTCCTCGCTCATCACGTTTGGCAATTTGGGCGAATCGTTTGAACTGCTCGCCATGAAGGCGGCAGGCATTCCCCTCATTCGCATTATGCGCCCCTTGGCCGTTTTTGCCGTGGCGATTACCTGTACATCGTTCTACTTCCAAAATGTGGCTTCGCCCAAGGCGCAGATCGAGCTCCGCACGTTGCTTTTCAGCATGAAGCAACAGTCACCAGCAGTAGAAATTCCCGAGGGCGTGTTCTACAATGGCGTGCCAAATATCAACATTTACGTGCAGCGCAAGAACACCCTCACGGGCATGCTTTACCAGACTATCATCTACAAGACCGACCAAGGCTTCGACCACGCCCAGATCGTTCTTGCTGACTCCGCACGGCTCGAAATAACCCGCGACAAACAGCACCTCCGCCTCGAACTGTGGAACGGCGAGCAGTTCGAAAACCTTGAGACGGGTGGGGGAGTGAGTACGTCCGCCGCCATGCCGCAGGGCATGAACAAACCCTTTGACCGCGAAACGTTCGTGTTCAAAACGTTGCTCATTGACTTCGACAGCAACTTCAACCTGATGGACAAAAACCTGCTGACAGGTATGCCCACGGCCAAAAACATGAAGCAGATTGAACACAGCGTCGACTCGATGAACGCCGAACTCGACTCCGTGGGGCGTGCTTATTACCGCGAGGCGAAGTCAACGTATTACCGCTGTCCTGTTCTGAGCGAGAAGGATTCCGTCGCTCTCTTGCAGCTGCTCAAAGCGCATACGAAAACCAATAAGACGAGTTTTGACACCCTTGTAGCCCGATCCAAGGCCGATAAAATGCAGATGGCCAAGCAGATGGCCCTCTCCGACGTGAAGGCGGCTTCGGCTGAATTGGAGTGGAAGTCGATGAACGTACAGCAGGAGGAACGCGATATCCGCACCCACTGGGTAGAGTGGCACAACAAAATTACCTACTCCCTCGCCTGCCTCCTCTTCTTCTTTGTTGGCGCGCCGCTCGGGGCAATTATCCGCAAGGGTGGTTTGGGTATGCCGGTGGTCATCTCGGTGGGCATCTTCATCGTGTGGTACATTGTCTACACATCGAGCATGAAGATGGCGCGCGACGGTGCCGTCAATATGGTGCTGGGCATGTGGATCAGTTCCATCGTCATTGCCCCGTTCAGTGTGTTCTTCACCTACAAGGCCAACAAAGACTCCGCTGTTTTCAACGTCGATGCTTACCGCATGTTCTTCAACCGCTTGCTTGGCCTGCGCACGTACCGCCACCTGTTCCGCAAGGAGGTAATCATTGAAGACCCTCGCACCGACGTTATGCTCGACGAAATCCACCTCCTCAACGACCGTTGCCGAGCCTACAACGAAAAGGCAAAACTCTTGCGCATGCCCAGCTACGTCAACACCTTCTTCCGCCACAACGAAGACACAGAGGTGGCTGAGATAGGCGAGCAGCTCGAGTCCATCGTCGAAGAACTTTCCAACAGCAAGAACCGCCAGGTGCTTGCCGAACTCAACAAATATCCCGTGCTTTTCAGCACCGCTCACGTGTCGCCCTTCCACTCCCGGTGGATGAATGTGGTGGCCGGCTTGCTATTCCCTCTCGGCATTGTCCTGTGGTTGCGCATGTGGCGCTTCCGCTTGCGCCTCTACCGCGACATGAAGCAGACCGTACGCACGGGCGAACGCCTTTGCCTCCTGCTCGAAGGCAACCAGTTGGCGCAGGGCAATGAAGATGCTGAGGCCACGCGCCGCGTGCACCGCAAACCCCTCTCCGGCAAATGGAGGAAGATGGGCCTCGCCGTCGTCATAGCGGCAGTTCTCGCCGCTTGCGTTTACGGCGGTTTGCATGCCTGGAAACGCTACAAGTTCAAGAAACATATGCAGGAATACGGCGAACTCACGCCCAACACGCCCAAGGGAGCCGACGGCAAAACGTTGCAACTCCCCTCCGGCAAGGGACCGCTGAGTCTGCCTGCCCAAGCACCGAAATAACATTCCGAACAACAAAAACGAAACTAATAAGCAGCTTATGAGCTCAATCAAACTTGCCACTGTAGAAGAGGCAATCGAAGATTTCAAGAACGGACGCTTCGTCATCGTTGTCGACGACGAAGACCGCGAAAACGAGGGCGACCTCATTATGGCGGCCGAACTCGTCACGCCCGAACACGTCAACTTCATGTTGCGCAACGGTCGTGGCGTGCTTTGCGCCCCCGTCACCATAGAGCGTTGCAACCAGTTGCAGCTCGAACACCAAGTGCAGACCAACACAAGTATGCTCGGCACGCCTTTCACCGTTACCATCGACTTGCTCGAAGGCTGCACCACGGGCGTTAGCTGCCACGACCGCGCAGCCACCATCCGTGCCTTGGCCAATCCCGACAGCCGTCCCGAGAGTTTCGGCCGTCCCGGACATATCAATCCCCTCTACGCCCAGGATCGCGGCGTATTGGCTCGTGCCGGACACACCGAAGCCGCTGTCGACCTTGCTCGTTTAGCCGGTATGCAGCCTGCCGCTTGCCTCATTGAAATTCTCAACGAGGACGGCACCATGGCGCGCATGCCCCAGCTTCAAGAGTTCGCTAAGCGCGAAGGCCTGCGCATTATTACTATTAAAGACCTTATCGCCTACCGCCTCCGCACGGAGTGCCTCGTTGAGCAGGGCGAAGAGGTGGATATGCCCACCGAGTTCGGCCACTTCCGTCTCATCCCCTTCCGCCAAAAGAGCAACGGCCTCGAACACGTGGCACTCATAAAGGGCGAGTGGACAGCCGACGAATCCATCCTCGTACGCGTTCATTCGTCGTGCGCCACGGGCGACATTTTCGGTTCGCAGCGTTGCGACTGCGGCGAACAGCTCCACAAGGCCATGCGCACGATCGAGGAGGCAGGCAAGGGCGTAGTTCTCTACCTCAATCAGGAGGGGCGCGGCATCGGTCTGATGGCCAAGATAGCAGCTTACAAGTTGCAGGAAGAGGGCTATGACACCGTCGATGCCAACGTACACCTTGGCTACGACCCCGACGAGCGCGACTACGGCGTGGGTGCTCAAATTCTCGGCCTGCTCGGCGTACGCAAGATGCGCTTGCTCACCAACAACCCCGTGAAGCGCGTCGGCCTTGAAGCTTACGGCCTCGAAATCACCGAGAACGTACCCATCGAGATTACTCCCAATAAATACAACAAACGATATCTCGAAACAAAGAAGGAACGCATGGGGCATACCCTGCATTTCTGATTAATTCCTAAAACACAACGATTATGGAAAAGAACATTTACAGTGCCGAATACACGCAGGCCGTGGAGCGCGGCAGGTCGAGAAAACTTACGTTCTCCTCGCTGATCAACAAAGTGTACTTGTGGATGACCTTGGCTCTCGTTGTCACTGGCATGACGGCCTTCTACGTGGCAGGCAACGAGGCTTGGGTGTTCGCCATCCTGTCGAGCAGGGCTCTCTTCTGGGGGTTGTGCATTGCTGAACTCGCCATGGTGGTAATACTCTCGTCCCTTATTGGCCGCATGTCGTTCGCCATGGCCGGTGGACTCTTCGCAGCTTACTCTGTCCTCAACGGCGTGACGATGTCCGTGATATTCGTTGTCTATACGTTCGAAAGTATCGCGTCAACGTTCTTCGTTACGGCCGGCACGTTTGGCGCAATGTCGCTCATCGGCATGTTTGCCAAAAAAGACCTGACCCCGGTCGGCCGTTTCTGCTACATGGCTCTCATTGGCCTCATCATCGCCACGGTGGTCAACATCTTCGTGGCCAATAGCACGTTTAGCTGGATTATCACCTACGCTGGTGTACTTATCTTTTGCGGCCTCACTGCCTACGACACGCAGAAGATGAAACTCATCCTGCGCGACCAAAGGCGGGCCGGCGACACCAATGCGCTCAAGATAGCCCTGCTTTGCAGCCTCACGCTCTACCTCGACTTCATCAACCTCTTCCTCGACCTGCTGCGCATCTTCGGCAGCGCGAAGAAGTAAACGCTGGAGCCTACTCCTTATCTCTTCACTTAAAAAATCACACAAACACATCATACTATGCTTTCATCACTCGTAAACCGTTTGGCTCCGTCAGCCACACTCGCCATGTCGCAGAAGAGTGCAGAACTCAAAGCGCAGGGCGTAGACATTATCAACCTGTCGGTGGGTGAACCCGATTTCAATACACCCGACCACATCAAGGAAGCTGCGAAAAAGGCCGTCGACGAGAACTTTTCACGTTACTCGCCCGTAGCCGGCTATCCTGCCTTGCGCAAGGCCATCGCCGCCAAACTGAAAAACGAGAACGGACTCGACTACGCTCCCGAGCAAATTGTTTGTTCCAACGGTGCCAAGCAGTGCGTCTGCAACGCGGTGATGGCGCTTGTGTCGCCCGGCGAAGAGGTTATTATCCCCGCTCCCTATTGGGTGAGCTACCCCCAGATGGTGCTTATGGCCGACGGTAAGCCCGTGTTTGTGGAGGCCACCATCGAGCAGGACTTCAAGATTACGCCCGAACAGCTCGAAGCCGCCATCACGCCCAAGACGCGTGCCCTCATTCTCTGCTCGCCCAGCAACCCCACGGGTTCTGTTTACAGCAAGGAGGAGCTTGAAGGCCTCGCTGCCGTGCTTCGTAAGCACGAGGGTGTGTACATTATCAGCGACGAAATCTATGAACACATCAACTACGTGGGCAGTCACGCCTCCATCGCCGCTTGCGAGGGCTTGAAGGAGCGCACTGTCGTTATCAACGGCGTGTCGAAGGCTTATGCCATGACCGGTTGGCGCATCGGTTTCCTTGCCGCCCCGGCCGAGATAGCCAAGGCTTGCAGCAAGTTGCAGGGTCAGTATACGAGCGGCCCATGCTCCGTCAGCCAGGTAGCCGCCACCGAAGCCTTCGCCGGTCCGCAGGACTGCGTGGAGACAATGCGTCAGGCCTTCCAGCGCCGCAAGGAACTCATCGTGCGCTTGGCCAAGGAAGTGCCGGGCTTTGAGGTGAACGACCCCCACGGAGCTTTCTACCTCTTCCCCAAGTGCAGCTACTACTTTGGCAAGACCGATGGCCAGCGCGTCATCAAGGACTCCATGGACTTTGCCATCTACCTGCTCGAGGTAGGTCACGTGGCCACAGTGGGCGGTGCGGCTTTCGGTTCGCCCGAGTGTTTCCGCATGAGCTACGCCACGAGCGACGAGAATATCGTTGAGGCACTGCGACGCATCAAGGAGGCCGTTAGCAAGCTGAAATAACCGCCTTGCCGCAAATTCAAAGAAAAACGAGGGAAAAACTTACTTATTGTTTGCCGCAAACAAAATAAGTACTACTTTTGCTCGTGTAAAGAGGGCTTGCAGATTACATTTTGATTTGCTCACCTCCCTCCGAGAGAAACAGAAGAACGATATGCTTAATCACGCGTTTTACTTTTACGGCTTTTACTTTTACTTTGCTGGACAAGTGAAGCGGGATGTCGCATACCAACACCAATAATACTGAAACTGAGTTACGAAATCCCGCCCCCTGCAAAGGAGAGCGGGATTTTTTGATAAGAAACGTATGAAGAAGATTGCCATACAAGGCATCAAGGGGTCGTTCCACGACATTGCCGCCCACCAGTATTTCGCCGGCGAGGACGTTGAACTCTTGTGCTGCGACACCTTCGAAGAGATATTCCAAAAAATGCGCGACGACTATTCGCGCCTGGGGCTGATGGCCATCGAAAACACCATCGCCGGTTCGCTGCTCCACAACTACGAGCTGCTCCGCGAAAGCGGCATGACCATCATCGGTGAGCACAAGCTCCACATCGAACACAGCATCATGTGCCTGCCCGAGGACGACCTCAGTACCATCACCGAGGTAAACTCCCATCCCGTGGCCCTGATGCAATGCCGCAACTACCTGTCCAGCCACCCCAACATCAAGGTGGTCGAGGCCGACGACACGGCCGGTTCGGCCGAGATGATTAGCCGCAAACATCTGCGGGGGCATGCAGCCATCTGCCACGCCGGGGCAGCACCTCTCTACGGCATGAAGGTGATAGAGCAGGGCATTGAGGACAATAAGCACAACTACACGCGCTTCCTCCTGGTGTGCGACCCGTGGTCGGCCGACAAGCTTCGCGACGTGCACCGCACTAACAAGAGCAGCATCGTCTTCTCCCTACCCCACGAGGAGGGTTCGCTCTCGCAGGTGCTGAGCATCTTCTCCTTCTACAAGATAAACCTCTCCAAAATCCAGTCGCTCCCCATCATCGGGCGCGAGTGGGAATATATGTTCTACGTCGACGTGTGCTACGACGACTACGTGCGCTACCGCCAGAGCATTGATGCCGTCCGCCCCTTGCTCCGCGAACTCAAAATCCTTGGAGAGTATTTAGGCAAATAACCGCAAACACCATTCACTGATGAACACCATACAACCTGCCACACGGCTCGAGAGCGTGAGCGAGTACTACTTCTCGCGCAAGGGCAAGGAGGTGGCTAAGCTCAACGCCGAGGGGCACGACATCATTTCGCTCGCCATAGGCAGTCCCGACATGCCGCCCTCGCCCGAAACCATCGAAACGCTTTGCCGCGAGGCGCAAAACCCCAACGCGCACGGCTACCAGCCCACCACGGGCATTCCCGAACTGCGCGAGGCGATGGCCGGCTTTTACAAGCGGTGGTTCGGCGTAGAGCTCGACCCGAAAACGGAAATCCAGCCGCTCATAGGCTCAAAGGAGGGCATCCTCCACACAACGCTCGCCTTCGTTAACCCGGGCGACAAGGTGCTTGTGCCTAATCCCGGCTACCCCACCTACACCTCGCTCTCGCGGCTGCTTGGCTGCACCATCGTTAACTACAACCTGCGGCCCGAGAACGGGTGGCAGCCCGACTTCGACGAACTCGAAAGCATGGACCTCAGCGGCGTTAAGCTCCTCTGGTGCAACTATCCCAATATGCCCACAGGGGCGGCCGCACAGCGCGAAACCTACGAACGCCTCGTGGCTTTTGCCCAAAAGCACGGCATCGTGGTGGTCAACGACAATCCTTATAGTTTCATCCTGGGCAAGGAACACCTAAGCATCTTGCAGGTGCCGGGCGCAAAGGACTGCTGCATCGAGTTCAACTCCATGAGCAAGAGCCACAACATGCCGGGCTGGCGCGTGGGTATGCTTGCCACCAACGCCACCTTCATCAGTTGGATTCTCAAGGTGAAGAGCAACATCGATTCAGGCACATTCCGCCCCATGCAGCTCGCTGCCGCCCGTGCATACTCCAACTCCGACGAGTGGCACCACGAGGCCAACGTGGAGGTGTATGCTCGTCGCCGCAACCTTGCCGGGCAGATTATGGAAACGCTCGGCTGCTCGTACGATCCGTCGCAGGTGGGCATGTTCCTTTGGGGGCGCATCCCCGATGCTTATGCCAACGTGGAGGAACTCACCGAGAAGGTGCTTCACGAGGCTCGCGTGTTCATCACGCCGGGCTTCATCTTCGGCTCAAACGGCGAACGCTACATCCGCATCTCTCTCTGCGCCAAGGAGGAGAAACTGGCTGCCGCACTCGAACGCGTAAAGGCGGTGTTCAAACCGTAAACCGAACGTCGAACAGTTCGTGCCGCACTTGTACAAACCCTCATGCGGTCGCTTCGCCACGCCATCACGTTGGCAAAAGTTCCGAGGAAGGTTGGCGTACGCCGTATGGGCGACGCATGTACGGCATATGGATAACACACGTCACTCGTATGAACTCCAAATTAAACAGCAAACTTTGAATTAACCATAGCTTTTACTGAAAGCAAAACACAACATCTCACAAATATGGAACTGAAATTATCTCCCCTCAACCTGACTGAACACGATGACAAACGCCCCGTGGTTATTGCCGGTCCCTGCTCTGCCGAAACCGAAGAGCAGGTGATGGCTACGGCCACTCAGCTGCAAAAGAAGGGCGTGAAACTCTTCCGCGCCGGCATCTGGAAACCCCGCACAAAGCCCGGAGGCTTCGAGGGCGTAGGCGAGGCCGGTCTGCCCTGGCTCAACCGCGTGCAGAAGGAACTGGGCATGAAGGTTTGCACCGAGGTGGCAACCCACGCCCATGTGGAGGCTTGTCTCAAAGCAGGCGTAGACCTCCTCTGGATCGGTGCGCGCACCGTGGCCAACCCGTTTGCCATGCAGGAGATTGCCGACACGTTGAAGGGTGTTGACATACCCATTCTGGTGAAGAACCCCGTAAATCCCGACCTCGAACTCTGGATTGGCGGCCTCGAACGCATCAACCAGGCCGGCATCACGCGCCTCGGCGTTATCCACCGCGGTTTCTCCACCTACGAGAAGAAGCTCTACCGCAACCTGCCCATGTGGCACATTCCCATCGAACTGCGTCGCCGCTGCCCGGGCCTGCCCATCTTTGGCGACCCCAGCCACATCGGCGGCAAGCGCGAACTCGTGGCTCCGCTCTGCCAGCAAGCCATGGACCTCGGCTTCGACGGCCTTATCGTGGAGAGCCATTGCAACCCCGACGCAGCGTGGAGCGACGCCAGTCAGCAGGTAACGCCGGATGTGCTTGATTTTATTCTCGACAAACTCGTCATCCGCAAGATTAGCGAGTCTACCGAAAGTCTCAACGCCCTCCGCAGCCAGATTGACGAGATTGACAACTCGCTCATCGAACTCCTCGCCAAGCGCATGCGCATCAGCCGCGAAATCGGCCTCTACAAGCGCGAGCACGACATGACCGTGGTGCAGACGAGCCGCTATACCGAAATCCTCGACAAGCGCGGCGCACAGGGCGTGCTTTGCGGCATGTCGAGCGACTTCATCAAGGACGTGTTCGAGAGCATCCACGAGGAGAGCGTGCGCCAGCAAATCGAGGTGATGAACCGCGAATAAGCGTGGCTTGAATGCTTTCCGCAATCTATCAACGTGAGAAAACAAAGAAAATGAGAATACTTATTCTTGGCGCCGGAAAGATGGGGTCGTTCTTCGTCGACCTGCTTAGTTTCGAACACGAAACGGCGGTCTACGATGTTGATGCCAAGCGTCTGCGCTTCATGTACAACACGCAGCGGTTCACCTCGCTCGACGAGGTTGACGCGTTCAAGCCCGAACTCGTCATCAACGCCGTGACGCTCAAATACACGCTCGATGTGTTCCGTCAGGTTGCGCCGCATCTTCCCGCCGACTGCATCCTGAGCGACATTGCCAGTGTGAAGACTGGCCTGCGCGAGTACTATGCCGAATGCGGCATGCGCTACGTCTCCACACACCCGATGTTCGGCCCCACCTTCGCCAACTTGGGCGCGTTGAGCAACGAGAACGCCATTATCATCAGCGAGGGCGACTACATGGGCCGCATCTTCTTCCGCGACCTCTACAACCGCCTCGGCCTGCACATCTGCGAATACACCTTCGACCAGCACGACGAAACGGTGGCTTACTCACTGAGCATCCCCTTCGTCAGCACGTTCGCCTTCGCCGCCGTCATGAAGCACCAGGATGCTCCCGGTACGACCTTCAAACGCCACATGCAAATCGCTCGCGGCGTTCTCGGCGAGGACGATACGCTCCTGCGCGAAATCCTCTTCAATCCCCGCACCAGCGGCCAGGTGTCGAAAATCCGCGATGAGCTGAAAGAACTCATCGACATCATCGACGCCAAAGACGAGGACAAGCTAAACAACTACCTCAAGCGCATCCGCGAACACATTAAGTAGGGCTGTCCCACCACAGAGGGCGTCACATGGACCTTTGTCCTTATTAGCTAAGTTGCCGTGCTGAAAACGCAAAAGTAACGTTCCCGTGTTTGGGAACCTCGCTTCTGCGTTTTCAGCGCGGCAACATTTTTCTTGACTTCGTCAATGCGTCACCCAAATCAGTTTTCGGAGGTTCCTAACCCGAAAAGCGGCTTTATGGCAAGATGCTTCTCAGTGAGGAACAGCGTTTTTGTGAAGGATGCTTCGGAGTAAAGTATTTCCGTTGAAAATCAGAGCGTACATTTATGCGATGAGTGAACGTACGTCATGA
>CAVLCM010000038.1:0-16477 GCA_963661625.1 bacterium | reverse complement strand
CACTCTACTTATAGACGTACGTTCACTCGAGTTATAGACGTACGTTCACTCACCCTCATGACGTACGTTCACTCATCGCATAAATGTACGCTTTGATTTTCAACGGAAAAATCCCCCTGCGCCTTATTTCCGCCCTTTGCTCGGAGCCAGACGGATGCCGTCGGGGGCAAGGGTAATGGCTTTGGCCTTGTAGAGCGTGCCGATGGCGCGCTTGAACGTCTTTTTGCTGACGGAGAAACGCTCCTGGATGCTCTCGGGCGAGGAATTGTCGGTGAAGGGGAGGAAGCCGCCGGCAGAGCGCAACTCGTCGAGGAGCTGGTCGGCAAAGTCGCGGAAACGCCCCTTGCCGATGCGCTGGGGCGAGAGGTCGAGTTTGCCGTCGGGGCGCACGTTGACCACCGTGGCCGTCAACACGTCGCCAGCGTGAGGGATGCGGGCGGAGAATATCTCACTGTCGTAGATAAGTCCGGCGTAGCGGTTGTCGACAATCACCTTGAAGCCGATGGGCGTTTTTTGCTGCACGATGCACTCCACCTCCTTGCCGCGGTGGTAGAGCGAGGTGGGGGCAGGCACGAGGTAGCGTTCCACCTTGGCCGATGCCACGATGCGCTGACTCTCCTCGTCGACGTGGATGTGGACGAGGTAGGAGCGGCCCTGCTGCATGGGCATTTTCTGTTCGCGGAAAGGCACGAAGAGGTCCTTCATCAGTCCCCAATCGAGAAACGCGCCATACTCGTTGACCCACGCCACGCGGAGGAAGGCGAAGTCGCCCACACGGGCGAGGGGCGTTTCGAGCGTGCCGACAAGACGTTCACCCTGGTCGAGGTAAACGAACACCTCCACCTCGTCGCCGGGGTGCATATCGCGGCTCACATAGTTGCGCGGCATGAGTATTTCGCCCACACTTCCGCCGTCGAGGTAAGCCCCGTGGTCGGAAAAGCGCGTGATGCGCAATTTGTTGTATTGTCCTAAGTGTATCATTCGTTGTTTGTTTTTTCAGCGGTTTGCGCAGGGGCGGCAGGCTGCGTGGCAGTCACGTCGCGCTCCACTTGTCCGTCGAGCAGGTGGATGGTGCGGTCGGTGATGGAGGCCAGTTCCTCGTCGTGCGTCACGATGACGAACGTCTGTCCCATCTCGTCGCGCAAGCGGAAGAAGAGCTGGTGCAGTTCCTGCTTGTTGCGCGTGTCGAGACTGCCCGACGGCTCGTCGGCAAGGATAACGTCGGGCTCGTTCATCAGAGCTCGTGCCACGGCCACGCGCTGCTTTTCGCCGCCGGAGAGTTCGGAGGGCTTGTGGGCGGCACGGCCGGAGAGGCCCATAAAGTCGAGCAGCTCAAGGGCGCGCTTCCTGACCTCGCCCTGCTGACGATGGGCTATCATGCCGGGTATCATCACGTTTTCGAGCGCAGAGAACTCCGGCAGGAGCTGGTGGAACTGGAACACGAAACCGAGGTGCTCGGCTCGGAACTTTGCCAGTTTGTTGGCAGAAAGCCCCAGAACGTTCTGTCCGGCAATCTCAATCTGTCCGCTGTCGGGCTTGTAGAGCGTACCCATGATTTGCAGCAACGTGGTTTTGCCCGCGCCGCTGGGGCCAACGATGCTGACCACCTGGTGCGGGTTGATGGTGAGGTCGATGCCTTTAAGCACTTCGAGTTGGCCGAAAGACTTGTGGATATTCCTAAGAGTAATCACGATGAATGCACGAATAAAGAGAAAAGGCACGCAAGCCATGTTGCATAGCCTGTGTGCCTTTATGGGGTTTGTGTAAGAGCTTGCGCCGCTCCGCCACGGGGGCAAGGGACTGGGACAAGCCTTGGAAGAATTTACTTTACTTTGTTGCAGAAGCAGGCGAGGCAGTAGTGGCAGAAGCGGTGATGCCAAGCTTCTTCATGATGGCAGACGTTACGTCGGTGTTGAGAGCGTCGTTGATGAAAATGCCGGCCTGCTGCGAAGCGTTCTTGTCGACTACATAAACATAGCCGCCCTCCTGAGCCACAGAGTTGACAGCGCTGAGCACCTTCTGCATGATGGGCTGCATGAGCTTGGTCTGTTCCTTCTGCATGTTCTCACTGTTGTCCTGCTGAGCTTGCTGCAAGCGCTGGTACATGTCCTGAAGCTCCTGCTGGTGACGCTCGCGGATGTTGGCAGGCGTTGCGTCGGTGTCCTCTTTCTGGTACTTTTCAGCCTTCGTCTGAAGTTCCTTCTGCATGCCCTCAATCTCAGTCTGATACTGCTTGTAGATGGTTTCGAGCTGCGTCTGTGCAGACTTTGCCTCGGGCATAGCCTGTATGATGGAATTATAGTCGAACTGGGCGAACTTTTGTGCGCAAAGGCTCAGGGGTGCTACGAAGAGCACGAGGAGAATAAGTTTCTTAAACATTTTCGTGTAAAGTTGTTTGATTTCAGCGGCAAAGATAGTGCAAGGCGACTGAAAGACAAAATAAGGCATTCACATTTTGCTTTTTGTAGCAATTACGACACACGATGCTACTCCACCGTGAAGCGCGCGGTGTCGGCCGTGGCCGTTCCGATGCCGTTCTTGGCGTAGGCCACGACGTAGTATTCGCCCTTTCCGAGCGAGTCGGTATAGGCGCGAAACGAGGCCGTGGCGCTGTCGGCCTTGCATTGGAGCGAGAGAGTGTCGTTGCCGTAGTAGAAGCCGCACTCTTTGAGCGAACTGTTGACGGACGACGTTACCTGCGCCGTGAGGCACACGGAGTCGCCCTGCTGCACGGCACTGCCCATCACGACGGTTGGGGCAAGTGGCTGTTCGCCGCTGCGGTCCTCGCCGCACGAGGCAAGGAGGGCCGGCACGGCTGTCAACAAAGAGATGAGGTGGGGAAGGTGTTTCATGAGAGTTTGTGTATGTGTCGGGCTAAGCTGGGGAACAGACGAGGCTCAGCACGCGCAGGGTTTGCGGCGTGATAGCCGTGCGGCCGTCGGCACGTTCGCCAACGAGCCACACGATGCCTCCGTCGTCGCACAGCGCAAAGGTAAGCATTTTGTCAAGACGCGAGGCGTGGCGGTTGGTGAGGTAGTCGCTCACGAGTTGCGTGCCCTTCATGCCGAACGGACGGAAACGGTCGCCCTCTGCAATGGGGCGCAGATGCAGAGAGCCGCTTACGCACGCTGCGTCGAGCAAGGCTTCGTTCTTTGGGCAACGGGGGGAGGGAATATCCTTTCTGTCCGACAACGTGGCGGCTATCTCGCAGTTGCCGAAACGCGTGACGGCCGTTTCGCCCAAAGCGGCAGGGACGGCCAGGGCTACGGGCGATAGGCGGACGGGCAACGGGCCGAACAGGAGATGTTTTGCCGTGCGTGTGAGCAGATGCGTGCCGCTCTCGACGATTGCCCCTATGCGCATTTGCAAAGCCTCGTCGAGTTGGGACGACGTGAAGCCGCAGTCGTCGAGTACCTCATGGAGCAACGTGCGGCGCTCGGGCAGGGCAGTGAGTTTCTCAAAGGACAGTTGCTGATATTCGGGACGGCCTTCAAGCGGCATCAGTTCGCATTGCGCTTTGAGCAGTTCAATGCCTTTTTGGTAAACACCGTAAGCCTCATCGAGCCGACGGGCGGTGGCCGAAAGCGTTTGGATAACGGAGGGATTGACCGCCTCGAGCAGGGGGAACACGTCGTGGCGGAGTTTGTTGCGCCGATAGTGCGTGTCGGTGTTGGTGCTATCGGTGACGAACGGCTGGCATTGCTCTTCGAGAAAGCGGAGTATGTCGGCCTTCGTCATGTTGAGCAGCGGACGGTAGACGGGTATTCCGCCCAAGGCTGTCCCCCACTCTCTCATGCCAACGAGACCTTTCAGTCCCGTGCCGCGGCAAAGGTTGAGCAACAGGGTTTCGGCGCTGTCCTCAAGGTGATGCCCCACGGCGACGGCGCAGAGCGACGGGTCATCATGCAGAAGGCTCGCAAACCATTCGTAGCGCAGGCGGCGGGCAGTCATTTCCACGCTCTCGCCCGTGGCACGCACTTCGGCAAGTGTGTCAAAGTGGCGCACAAAGAGCTGCACGCCTCGCTCACGGCACAGGGTGCGCACAAACTGCTCGTCTCGGTCGCTCTCGTCGCCCCGCAAGTGAAAGTTGCAATGCGCTGCCGCCCCTACCTCGCCGCATTGGAGCAAACGGAGCAGGAGGCACACGGAGTCGGCACCGCCGGAAAGGGCTACCAAATACTTTGCCATCGCATACCTATATTAATATGCCACCTCCACATCGAAACCCTCCTGCCTCAGGAGTGCGGCAATGCGGTCGAGTTCGCTGGGCGAGGCTTTGCGTAAGTCGGGATCGGGCGTTTCGCGGTCGATGGTGTAAATCATCACCTGGCGCGGACGGATGCGCTTCACGGCTTCGAGCCAAGGCAACACGTACTCGTCGGTTGTATTGTCGACGCTCACGCCACGGCTCGTGCCCTTCATGAAGAGCGTCTGTACAATTACACGCCCATGGAACGAGCAGAGGGCTTCGACCACCTGCTCTACGCAGTACTGGCCGACGGGGCGGTCAACGCGGGCAATGTAGTCGGCATCGACCGTGTCGAGCTTCAATATGTTGTTGTCTACGTGCATCAACGCCTCGTGTACGTCGGACTGCAAGGCGCGCGTGGAGTTGCTCAGCACGCTTACCTTTGCCTTGGGGAAATACTCGTCGCGGAGGCGCAGCGTGTCGGCGATAATCGCTGCAAAGTCGGGGTGCGCCGTGGGTTCGCCGTTGCCGGCAAAGGTCAGCACGTCGGGGGCTATGCCCTCCTTTTGCATCTTCTGCAACTGGGCTTCGAGAGCGGCTGCCACTTCCTGGCGCGTAGGTCGCGGCTGGGCGGGACGATGGTCTTTGTTGAACCCGCATTCGCAGTAGACGCAGTCGAACGTGCATACCTTGCCGTCGGCCGGCATGAGGTTGATGCCGAGCGACACGCCGAGGCGGCGACTGCGCACTGGCCCGAAGATGGGCGAAGGATAGACGATGCCTTTGTGGTTTATGTTTTCAGGATAACCGTTTGCCATATTCTCTTGCATTTGGTAAAACAAAAAAGAGACCTCCGCCTCGATTGAGCAGAAAGTCTCTTTCTTATCATGATTTCTTTCGCAGGGACGAGCCGCCTCAGAGGTTGCTGCGCCCGCCGTCGTGAAGAGGCATGATTGGTGGTTGCTGACCGCAGACGGATTAGTCGTTCTTGGCGATCACGCGCTTCTCCTTGATACGTGCCTTCTTGCCCGTAAGACTACGGAGATAGTAGAGCTTAGCGCGACGTACCTTACCTACCTTGTTCACCTCGATGCTTTCGATGTTCGGCGACTCGATGGGGAAAATACGCTCTACACCTACGGTACCAGACATCTTGCGCACAGTGAAGCGCTTCTTTTCCTGGTGGCCGTTGATTTTGATAACAACACCGCGATACAACTGGATACGCTCTTTGTTACCTTCGACGATTTTGTATGCTACGGTAATTGTGTCACCTGCCTTGAACTTAGGGAACTGCTTGCCTGTAGCAAAAGCTTCTTCAGCAATTTTGATTAAATCTGCCATTTTGTGATGGAATAATTAATTGTTGTCCGTCCCGGCCAAGCTTAACGGGGAACTCTGCATCCCGACAGCGGCTTGGCGGAAAAGCGGTGCAAAATTAAGCCTTTTCTCTTTCATACACAATAGTTTGCAGCAGGAAAGAGCGTTTTTGGCATAACAAGACACGCCCGGCTTGGCCAAATACCAAGTCGGGCGCGCCATGTTGCGGGTCAGGTTACGCACGGTCTTTGCCGTGGCAGTTCTTGTACTTCTTGCCGCTGCCGCAGGGACAGGGGTCGTTGCGGTTGGGCTCAGCGTCCTTTGTGTAGGGCTGGTTATTAGGCTCACGCGTGTCGGCCTGAGCGGCTTGCGTCTCGGCGTTGCCAGCCTCGTCGAGCGTCTCGTGCGTGGCGGTAAGGTTCTCCTGCTGCGTAGTTTCCTCGGGAGCAGCCTCCTGCACCTCCTGCGGAGCTTGCACAGGGATTTGTCCGCGCATGAGCGACGAAACGGTTTCATTGTTGATGCGGTTCACCATCTTGTCGAAGAGTTGCACACTCTCGAGCTTGAACACGAGGAGCGGGTCTTTCTGTTCGTACGAGGCGTTCTGCACCGACTTTTTCAGTTCATCGAGTTCGCGGAGGTTTTCCTTCCAAGCATCGTCGATGTTGTGGAGGATGATGGCCTTCTCAAAGTCCTTGACAACTTCCTGCGAACCGCTCTCGTAAGCCTTCTTCAAGTTGGTGCGGATGTTGTACACCAAGCGGCCGTCGGTCACGGGCACGAGGATGTTCTCGTAGAAGTCGCCCTGATTTTCGTAGACAGTCTTAATAACGGGCATTGCCACTTCGGCCATGCGTTCGGTCTTGCGCTTGAAGGCGGCCATGGCGGCTTCGAAGGCCTTTTCGTAGAGGTCGTCTCGCTTCATGCCGTCAAATTCCGATTCGGTGAAAGGCACTTCCATGGCGAAGATTTCGATGAAGCCTTCCTTGCAGCCTACGTAGTCGTTCTTGTCGATGATATTGATGACGCGGTCCCAAATCATGTTGGCGATGTCCATGCCCACACGTTCGCCCATCAAGGCGTGGCGGCGCTTCTCGTAGATTACGGTGCGCTGCTTGTTCATCACGTCGTCGTATTCGAGCAAACGCTTACGGATGCCGAAGTTGTTCTCCTCGACCTTGCGCTGCGCACGTTCGATACTGTTATTAATCATCTTGGCCTCAATCATCTCGCCGTCCTTGAAGCCGAGCTTGTCCATCACGCGGGCAATGCGTTCGGAGGCGAAGAGACGCATAAGGTTGTCTTCGAGCGAAACAAAGAACACAGACGAACCGGGATCGCCCTGACGACCGGCACGACCGCGGAGCTGGCGGTCTACGCGACGGCTCTCGTGGCGTTCGGTACCGATGATAGCCAAACCGCCAGCGGCCTTCACCTCATCGGTGAGCTTGATGTCCGTACCACGACCGGCCATGTTGGTGGCGATGGTCACAGCGCCGAGCATACGTTCCTCTTCGTGTTTGTTGCCCTGCTCATCGGTAATCACCACCTTGCCGAGGTTGCTCTGTCCGGCCTTGGCCACGATGTCGGCCTCCTTTTGGTGGAGTTTGGCGTTGAGCACCTGATGGGGAATCTTGCGGAGATCGAGCATACGGCTGAGGAGTTCGCTGACGTCCACGTTGGTCGTACCCACGAGTACGGGGCGGCCTGCCAAACGCATCTTTTCAATTTCCTCGATTACAGCACCGTACTTCTCGCGCTTCGTCTTGTACACGCGGTCGTTCATGTCGACGCGGGCAATGGGACGGTTGGTGGGAATTTCCACCACGTCGAGCTTATAGATATTCCAGAACTCGCCAGCCTCTGTGCTTGCCGTACCGGTCATACCGGCGAGCTTGTGGTACATACGGAAGTAGTTTTGCAGGGTAATGGTGGCGAAGGTCTGCGTGGCAGCTTCCACCTTCACGTGTTCCTTGGCCTCAACAGCCTGGTGCAAACCGTCGCTCCAACGGCGGCCCTCCATGATACGGCCCGTCTGTTCGTCGACAATCTTCACTGCGCCGTCCATCACCACGTATTCCTCGTTGATGCGGAACATGGTGTAGGCTTTGAGCAGCTGCAGGATGGTGTGTACGCGGTCGCTCTTGATGGCGTAGTCTTGCAGGAGTGCGTCCTTGCGGTTCACACGTTCTTCGTCGCTAAGCGTCTTGTCGGCTTCGAGCTGCGAGAGTTCGCTGGTGATGTCGGGGAGAACGAAGAGCTGTTCGTCGTTTACCTGGTCGGCCAACCACTTGTTGCCCTTATCGGTGAGGTCTACGCTGTGCATTTTCTCGTCCACCACGAAGTAGAGCGGTTCTACTGCCTCGGGCATGCGGCGGTTGTTGTTCTCCATGTAGATTTCCTCGGTCTTGAGCATGCCGGCCTTGATACCCGTTTCGCTGAGGAACTTGATGAGCGGGTTGTTCTTGGGCAGAGCCTTGTGGCTGCGGAAGAGTTGCAGGAAGCCTTCTTCCTCCTTTTTCTTGTCGCCGGAGGCAATGAGTTGCTTGGCTTCAGCAAGATACTTGGTGGCGAGCTTGCGCTGCACGTCTACGAGGCGTTCCACGAGGGGCTGGTATTGCTCAAAGAGTTGGTCGTCGCCCTTAGGTACGGGACCGGAAATGATAAGCGGTGTACGGGCATCGTCAATCAATACGGAGTCAACCTCATCGACAATGGCGTAGTTGTGACGGCGCTGCACGAGGTCCTTGGGGCTCATGGCCATGTTGTCGCGCAGGTAGTCGAAACCAAACTCGTTGTTCGTACCGAAGGTGATGTCGGCCTGATAAGCGCGGCGGCGTGCTTCGGAGTTGGGCTGGTGCTTGTCAATGCAGTCTACGGAGAGGCCATGGAACATATAGAGCGGACCCATCCACTCGGAGTCGCGCTTGGCGAGGTAGTCGTTGACCGTCACCACGTGTACGCCGTTGCCGGTCAGGGCATTGAGGAACACGGGGAGCGTACCCACGAGCGTTTTACCCTCACCCGTTGCCATTTCGGCGATTTTGCCCTGATGCAACACAACACCGCCGAAGAGCTGCACGTCGTAGTGCACCATGTTCCACTGCATGTCGTTGCCGCCGGCAATCCAGTGGTTCTGGTAGATGGCCTTGTCGCCCTCGATGCTCACAAAGTCGCGCGTGGCAGCCAGTTCGCGGTCGAAGTCGTTGGCCGTCACCTCGATGGTTTCGTTCTGGGCAAAACGGCGAGCCGTGTCCTTGACGATGGCAAACACTTCGGGGAGGGCTTCGGTGAGCGCGTCCTCCATCTTGTCGAGCACTTGCGTTTCGAGTTTGTCTATCTGGTTGAAGATCACCTCACGGTCCTCGATAGGCGTTTCCTCGATTTTCTTTTTCAGCTCGTCGATCTTCTCTTTAAGGTCGTCGGCGGAGTGCTGAATGGTGTGTTGCAGTTCCTTTGTCTTGGCGCGGAGTGCGTCGTTGTCAAGCTGCTCAATAGTGGGGTAAACGGCTTTAATCTTTTCCACCCACGGCTGGATGAGTTTCATGTCGCGGGTTGACTTGTTGCCGAAAAGTTTGCTCAGGAATTTATTGATATCCATAAGGATTGTTGTTTTTCTATTCTGTTGTTTGTGTGGGAATTGCAGAAATGCCTTTGTCGCAGGCATAAGGTCGATTGCCGCTGCAGGGGCTGTGCCGCCCTTACAACGGGGCTACGCCGCAACTATTCGGGGCGCGTATACGCATGGCCTTCGACAGCGTCGGGGCAATGTAGTCGACGGTGGTAGGCGTTTCAACGGTTTCGGCCTTGAAACCCGCGCCGAGGAAGATGATTGGGAACGACGTGAACGATTCGCGCACGAGTTTGTTTTCGTGGAACGTGTTGTTCACGTAGTGCCAACCAGGTGTCACTTCGATTAGGATGTCGCCCGAATAACGGGGATTGTACGCCCCGCGCATACGGCTGATGCCCGGTGTCCACGCTCCCTGCAACAGGCGCGACGAGGTGTAAACGTCCTTTACGCCCGAAAGTTGGAGCAGGAAGTCCTGCGCACGTTCAAGGAGTTCGCCCAGGTTTATCTGCTTCTGCTCAATGAGTTTGTGGTTGAGATAGAGCTGCGTGCCGAGGGCGGCATCCACGTACTGTCCCTGGCCATACACGGCCACGAAGTACATATTGAGCAACGAGGCGGCTCGCTCCACGTCGAACTCGCCCGTGGGAATGCGGTATTTCGTCAGGTCGGCACTGCCCTCCTCCGTATATCCGGTGGAGGTGATGACGAACAATGCCTTGTCGCGCCCCACCTTGTTTTCCACGCTCTGCACGATTTGCGCCAGCGCATGGTCGAGCCGCACGTAGGTGTCTTGCAGCTCCATGGGGTTTTCGCTCGCCTGACTGTGGTTGTAGTTGCCGGCGTAGAGCGTCAGGGCAAGGTAGTCCGTCACGTCGTCGCTGCCCATGAGCGTGCCGCTAAGGCATTGGGCGGCGGCGCGGGCCACTTCGTCGTTGACAAGACCGCTCGTCTTGAACGAAATGAAGCGTTCCGTTCCGGCAAATTTGTGTACAAAGGGCTTCTTCATGCCTCCCGAGAGGAAGTAGGAGAAGTTGCCCACTAGGTCGTTCGACGGTTTCCACGTGAGCGTTTTGAGCCGTTCGCCCAAACTGCTGCTGTTCAGCACGCTCACCCACGAGGGAAGCGTCTTGCCGTAATAGGTGGTACTGCTCCACTGGCCCGTGCGGTCGTCAATCCACACTGCGCCGTCGGCAGCATGGCCTGCGCTGAGCACAGCCGCGTCGCGGCAGGGGGCTATGGCGTAGACAAGAGCCTTGCCCTCGGTGGCCACTTTGAGTTCGTCGCCAATGGTCGACGCACCGAGGAAGGTCGGAGCCGTGGCGTCGCTCGTCTGCAAACCGGCGTAACGTTTGTCGTCCACGCAGTAGGCAGGACGGAGCGTTTCGCGGTCGAGCCATCGCTCTCCCACTATGCCGTGGTTGTAGGGGGTTGTCCCCGTGGCGAGGGTGGCGGCGGCCGATGCCCGGTCGGGGCGGTAATGTGGGTATTCGCCGTTGGTGTAGACGCGGCCTTCTTTGAGCAACTTCACAAAGCCGTCCTGCCCGTAGAGGGGCATAAAGGCGTTGATGTAGTCGGAACGGAGCTGGTCTACCAATATGCTCACTACCACGCGCGGCACCCCCGTATTGGCCGCCTTGCCTTCTGGCACAGACAACACGGTCATTGCGGTGAGCAACGACATAAGCAACGACATGCGCACCATGGTGCTGCCATGCATTGCCCCGTGGGCTTGGGGTGTGGGGGGAGTGTGTTTCAAGTTTGTTTGTGTGCGGTTATTTTTCTTGGGGCTTTGCCGTAGTGCGCCAGTGGTTTGCCATGCGCAGTGCCAGGGCTATTATAATAAGGTATACCTCGGCGGGGAAGCTCTGCAAGCCGGCTATCCCGACAAGGAGCGTGGCTGCCAGCATGACGCTTTCCACATAGACCAACAGGCTGCGCTTCCGTGCGCTTGCGCTCTTCATGTACCAGGGGAAGAGGACAAGGGGCAACGGGTTGAACAACAATACGAGCCAGTTGCTCTCCACTGTGGGGTGGGCGGAAAAGAAGAAAAGGAAGGCAACGATGCAGCCCGTCAGGCCCTGGGCCAGGAAGAGCAGCACGTCGAAGCCCCAATAGTACTTCCCTTTGCGCCATTCGGCCAAGGTCACAGCCAATGAAACGGCAAAGAGTAAGCCAAATACCCACATCGGTGTCAGGGGGAATGCTTCGCCCGTAGCCATAGGTTGCGCAGGCAGCAGGGTGATGGCGGGGGCGGCGAGGTGGCGCGTTGTTCCGTCGTTATTGCGCACGAGGGCTTCATCCATGAAGCGTTCGGCGTAGAGGGGGGCGAACTTTTGCAGGGCGAGGTCGGCCGGTTCGTCAGCTTCAGAGCCAACGAGCAGGTCTTGCCCAAACTTGTTCCACGGCGTTTTGGCCGAATATTCGTGCACCATACCGCGAAGCGTTTTTCCCTCATCGGCTTTGGGCCAGAGAACTTTGCCTTGCACGCTTTTCTCAATCATGGCGAGGGCGCGAGTGGTGCAGTTGTCTTTGAAGAAGTTGTAGCGGTAGGTGGCGTTCTCGGGTTCAAGGTTTTTGCTGAGTGCGTCCACAAGTTGCGTAGCCTCAGCACGGGTCAGGTTGAGCCGTTGTTCCTCAATGCCCCTGCCCTCGCGCATGTAAAAGTCGTAGAAGAAGGCGTAAGGCACCACACCGAGTTCGTAGTCGGTCTGGCCGAGCAGGAAACGCCAAATAAAGTGGGGCTGGTCGAACGAGAACGTGCCGTAGTTGAAAACCCAATCGCTCTGCCTCGTGCCAACCTCGCGCACACGGATGGCCGTGTGGCCGTAGAGTTCGTAGACAAGCTGCCCCGGGGTGCAGGTAAGAAGGCTCACCACTACGGAGTCGTTTGCCGGCTGCTCTGCGGCCCGTTCAGCGGTCTGCGTCTGTGCGCCGCCGGCCTTTTGCGCGTTCAAGGCAAAAGGCACAATCAAGGCACACATTATTATACATAGGACACGTTTCAGCATTGCAATGCGCATGAGTTCATGCTTTATTAGGCTGCAAAAGTACTAATTTCAACTGATTAACACGCTATTCGCCCGTATTTCGGCCTTTACGCCCCGGCTGCGCCCTCGACGGCTGCCAGGTTGTCTTTGAGTTGTTGCAGACGGCTTACGCCGACGATTACGCTCGTCACCTCGGGGTGTCCAAGCACCCACCGCAGGGCGTATTGCGCCAACGTCAGGCCTTGCTGGGATGCCTCGTCGTTCCACTGCCTCAGCTGTGCGAGCAGTTCGGGCGTTAGCTGACTTTCCCGGAGCGTCACATCGGTGCGCATACGGGAGTCGGCTGGAATACCGCCAAGGTAGCGGTCGGTGAGCAGGCCCTGCGCCAAGGGGGAGAACGACACGAGGCCACAGCCGGCTTCGCGTACGGCTTGCAACACGCCGTCTGTCTCCATCGCGCGGTCTATCAGGTTGTAACGCCCTTGGTACACAAGCAGCGGCACGTGTTGCTCGCGCAAGTATTCCACTCCGTAGCGCAACGCCTCAGCAGGCCAGCGCGACAGACCCACATAGAGTGCTTTGCCCTGGCGCACAATGTCGACGAGGGCTTGGAGGGTTTCGTCGAGGGGCGTTTCGGGGTCGTAGCGGTGGGAGTAGAAAAGGTCAACGTAGTCGAGGTTCATGCGTCTCAGGCTCTGTTCCAAACTGGGCATGAGGTATTTGCGCGAGCCCCAGTTGCCGTAGGGGCCAGGCCACATGTCGTAGCCGGCCTTTGTGGAGATGAACAATTCGTCACGGTAGGAGCGAAACGACGACTGCATGACTGCGCCAAACGTTTCCTCAGCCGTGCCGTAGGGCGGGCCATAGTTGTTGGCGAGGTCGAAGTGGGTGATGCCGTGGTCGAAGGCGTAGTGGAGCATCTCCCGGCTCTCGGCCAAGGGGTGCGACGCACCAAAGCCTTTCCACAGCCCGAGCGACACGCGGGGCAGCAGCACGCCGCTTTTGCCGCAGCGTTTGTACAGGACATCGGCGTTGTCGTAACGACCGTCGGCGGCGCGGTAGGCAAGGTTGTCTCTCATTGGGGCGACTATGTATTTGAATGAAAATGGACTGACGCTCGTGCGGTCTGCCCGTCTCTTGACGGCCACTGCCTCGCGTCAGTCCATAATTTCTGTTTGCTTATTTAGCCAAATAGGCTTCCACGTTCTTCTCGATGCGTTCGAGCACGTTGCCAGCTTCTTCGGGAACGAACTTCTCGCCAGTGATGTGTTCGTAGAGCTCGATGTAGCGGGCGGAAATGCTTTCCACAATTTCGTCGGTCATCTCGGGCACCTGCTGGCCTTCTTTGCCTTGGAAACCGTTGTCCATCAGCCATTCGCGCACAAATTCCTTGGAGAGCTGCTTCTGGGCTTCACCCTTGGCAAACCGTTCCTCGTAGCCCTCGGCGTAGAAGTAGCGAGAGGAGTCGGGGGTGTGGATTTCGTCCATCAGGTAGATGGTGCCGTTGTGCTTACCAAATTCGTACTTGGTGTCGACGAGTATCAGGCCGCGCTGGGCTGCGATTTCCGTGCCGCGCTTGAAGAGGGCGAGGGTGTACTTTTCGAGCACTTCATACTCTTCGGGGGTGGCGAGGCCCTGAGCCAGGATTTCCTCCTTCGAGATGTCGGCATCGTGTTCACCGATTTCGGCCTTCGTGGTGGGGGTGATGATGGGTTCGGGGAACTTTTGATTTTCCTTCATGCCCTCGGGGAGTTTCACGCCGCAGATTTCGCGCACACCGCTCTTGTAGGCGCGCCATGCACTGCCGCAGAGGTAGCCGCGTACAATCATCTCAACGGGGAAGCCCTCGCACATCACGCCCACAGTCACCATGGGGTCGGGAGTGGCGAGTTTCCAGTTTGGGCAGATGTCGGTTGTAGCGTCGAGAAACTTTGCCGCAATCTGGTTGAGTACCTGGCCCTTGAAGGGGATGCCCTTGGGGAGTATCACGTCGAAGGCGGAGATGCGGTCGGTGGCCACCATTGCCAGGCGGTCGCCCAGGTTGTACACGTCGCGTACCTTACCGTGATAAACACTCTTTTGACCGGGGAAGTTGAAGTCGGTTTTTGTTAATGCAGACATTGTATTTTGTGTTTGTCGTGCCGCGGACGGCCCATGCCGCCCGTTTCCGCACATTGTTTGTTGGTGTCGGGGTTGAATAGCGAAAAGCAACAGGCGGACCGGGGCTGCTGCGCCGCCGGCGTGTTCCGTCTATTGCTTTTCGTTGGGTGGGGGCATGGGCAGCCCCTCGTTTTCCGTTTGGGTTTGTTCGGCGGCCTGAGCGGCCTTGGCAAGGGTCTTTCGGCGCTCGTCGTCCTTGCGGTAGGCCTCCACGATGCGCGTCACGAGTTTGTGGCGCACAATATCCTTTTGCGTCATTTCCACAAAGGCAATTCCGCCTACGCCGCTCAGTATGCGCTGGGCCTCAACAAGGCCGCTGCGCTGCGAGGGCGGCAGGTCTATCTGCGTGCGGTCGCCCGTGACAATCATTTTGGTGTTCCACCCCATGCGGGTGAGGAACATCTTGATTTGCGCCGACGTGGTGTTCTGCGCCTCGTCGAGTATCACCACTGCGTCGTTGAGCGTACGGCCGCGCATAAAGGCGAGCGGGGCTATCTGAATGACGTTGGTGTCCATATACTCCTGCAACTTGGCCGACGGTATCATCTCCTGCAATGCGTCGTAGAGGGGCTGCAAATAGGGGTCGATCTTGTCCTTCATGTCGCCAGGCAAGAAGCCGAGCTTTTCGCCGGCCTCAACCGCGGGGCGGCTCAGGATAATCTTTTTCACCACCTTGCTTTTGAGGGCCTTCACGGCCAGGGCTATGGCGGTGTACGTTTTGCCCGAACCAGCCGGACCGACGGCGAATATCATATCGCACTTGTCGTAGGCTTCCACGAGTTTGCGCTGGTTCTCCGACCGCGGCGTGATGGGTTTTCCGCCCGTGCTGTACACGATTACGTCCGAGGCGTTTTCGCCACTGGCCATCTCGCCTTTCACCACGCGGAGGATGTCCTCCTCCGTCAGGCGGTTGTACTTGGCGCAATGCTTTTCGAGTTTGCCAAACACTTCCTCGAAGGCGGCCATGTCCTCCTCGCCGCCCATGGCACGAACCACATTGTCGCGAGCCATGATGCGCATCTTCGGACAGAGTGCCCGCAACATTTTCACGTTGGTGTTGTTCGGGCCGTAGAATATCACGGGGTCGGCTTCTTCGAGTATGAAATGCTTCTCTATCATCGGCTGCTTGCGCTTCGTTGTTTCTGATGCAAAAGTAAGAAAATCCCATTGAAATGCTCTAACTTTGTGTTCGCTTTTAGGCGGCTCGTGCTGCCGCGAAACGGCTATGCCCAGCCAAGCGGCCGCGCGCCTGCCATACGAAATCCCTACCCCGACCGATGAAGTTCCCGTATACTCCCCGACGCATTCACTTCTTGCTGGCCTTCGCCGCCATTGTTCTCATTCTGGCCGTGGTGAAGTGCGTCAACCCCAAACTTGCGCTGCCGCACCTCCTTTCTGACGGCAACGAGGCCGACACCACCGTCGTTCACAAGCCCGACAGCGTGAAACTGCAAGCGGCCGCCGTCGACAGCCTCCTGCTCCGCGGGCGCACCGTCCCTACCCTGCTGAAAGCGGACGGCACGAGAGTGAAAAACCGCGTAACGAGCGTGCCGCGCTTCGAAACGTCGTTTCCCGACCTCAACGACGTGCAGCTTGCCACGGCGAGCCGCCTGGGCGTGTCGCAGATTGACAACCGCGAAGCTGCCCAGCACCGTCTCAAAGACCTTGTGTACATAGCCGACAACCCCTACTACAACGTGCAACGCCTCAGGGAGTCCATCCCCTACCTCGTTCCGCGCGCTGCCACCCTGCTCAACCAGATTGCGCGCGCCTTCAACGATTCGCTCTGCACCAAGGGCTACCCGCCCCACAAACTGCTCATCACTTCCGTATTGCGCACCAAGGAGGACGTGGAGCGGCTGCGCCGATTCAACCAAAACGCATCGGAAAATTCCTGCCACCAATACGGTACAACGTTTGACATCTCTTACAACCGCTTTCTTGAAATCCATCCCGACGGCAAAAGCGACATCCGCTGGGTGACGGTCTACAAGTCCATCCTCGCCGAAGTTTTGGACGATATGCGCAAAGCCGGCACGTGCTACGTAAAGTACGAGGTGCACCAAGCTTGTTTCCACATCACGGCGAGGTGAGCGACTTCATCCGCTGCCATTTTAGCCACACATATTGTTTCAGATAAAAAATGTACTTTTGCAACTGCAAATGTGCCAACAGATGAAAAAAGACAAAACGTTTTTAGTGAAAGTATGGGTGTTGCTCTGTGTGGCATTCACCTTTGCAGCATGT
>CAVLCM010000037.1:0-16584 GCA_963661625.1 bacterium | reverse complement strand
ACTTATAGACGTACGTTCACTCGAGTTATAGACGTACGTTCACTCACCCTCATGACGTACGTTCACTCATCGCATATTCACAAAACGCTGTTACTCACTGAGAAGCATCTTGCCATAAAGCCGCTTTTCGGGTTAGGAACCTCCGTAAACTGATTTGGGTGACGCATTGACAAAGTCAAGAAAAACGAGGGCTAACGGCTTGAAAGATAGGGTTTTGTTGTATTTTTGTACGAATTTAGCCGCAGAAGGCGGCATACACAAACCTACAGCATGAAAAGAAGCGCGAAGAGAAAGGCACGAAGAACACATTCAAGAGGACGCTTTGGAGTGATTACCACCTGCATCAGCACCACTATGGTACTGGTGCTTTTGGGCGTTGTGGTACTGATGGTCACTGTGGGCAACAACTTCAGCCGGCAGCTCCGCGAAGGACTTACCGTGGAGGTGGTACTCAGCGACAGCATACAGCATAAGCAGCTCCTCGCCGTACAGTCCACTCTGCGCCAGGCTCCGTATTCGCGCCACGTGGCATACATTTCCAAGGAGAAAGGCATAGCCAACCTGAACGAGGCCATGGGCAGCGACATCGGCACTTTTGAGGGTTCAAGTCCCATCCCGGCCGAATTCGAAGTGTACATGAAGGCCGACTACGCCAACCTCGACAGCCTCCAACGCTACGAAAAGGAGATGGCCAAAATCCCCGGCGTAACGGAGGTCATCTATCCCAAGGACGAGATACAAAGTCTTGACCGCACCATTCCCCCTGTGGGCATTGCCCTGCTTGCGGTTGCCGCCCTGCTGGCCATGGTGTCGTTCTCGCTTATCAACAACACCGTCCGCATGAACATCTACGCACGCCGTTACAGCATTCACACCATGAAACTCGTCGGGGCAAGCTGGCGGTTCATCCGCCGCCCGTTCATGTGGCAGGCCCTGCGCATCGGACTGGTAGCGGCCGTGCTTGCCGGCTCACTGCTCGGCGGAACCATCTATTTCCTGCAATTCGAGGCTGGGGCGGGCGACATCTACGTCAACCAGCTCATCACGCCCGAGGTATGGATTGCCACTCTTGGCTGCATCTTTGTTTGCGGCATCGGACTGACCGCATTGTGCGCCCTGTTCTCCGTCAACCACCACCTGCGCATGCGCGGCGGCGATGTATTCGTATATTAACTATCCCTACTTTATAAAGAAGTCTAAAATGAAAACTACGACAAAGAAGGTCTTCGCCTTCGACCGTGTGAACTTCATTCTCCTGGCCATCGGCATGGTCATCGTCATTCTGGGCATGGTGCTTATGTCGGGCGGCGGATCGGACGAAACCACGTTCAATCCTGCCATCTTCGACGCGCAGCACATCAAGGTAGCCCCTGCCGTGTGCCTGTTCGGCTACCTTTTCATGGTCTATGCCATCATTCGCCGTCCGCGCGGCAAGAAGGGTTCCGAGGCAGAAGGCCAAGAAGCCACAAAAGAATAACGCAGAACACACTATATAATATAGAGACAAAGAATGGATACGATACAAGCCCTCCTCATGGGCCTGCTCCAAGGATTTACGGAATACCTGCCCGTGAGCAGCAGCGGCCACTTGGCCATTGCGTCCGAACTGTTCGGCATCGACGGCGAAAGCAACCTGATGTTCACCATTACCGTCCACGTGGCCACGGTGCTTAGCACAATCGTGATACTCGGTGGCGAAATCTGGCATATCATCAAAGGAACGTTCTGCCCCGCGAATGGCCTGAAAGCTAATACCGGCAACGGCCTCAGCCGTCTCAACGACGACCAGCGGTATATGCTCAACATCATCGTGTCGATGATTCCCATCGGCATTGTCGGCGGGTTCTACAAGAAAGACGTAGAAGCCATCTTCGGCTCTGGCCTGACGGTTGTGGGCGTTTGCCTGCTCCTCACCGCAGCTCTGCTCACGTTCTCCTACTTTGCCCGTCCGCGCCAAAAGGAGAAGATCTCCCTGCTCGACGCATTCATCATCGGTCTTTCGCAAGCCGTAGCCGTACTCCCGGGCCTCAGCCGTTCTGGCACAACGATTGCCACGGGGCTTATGCTCGGCAACAAGAAGAGCAGCATGGCGCAGTTCTCCTTCCTCATGGTCATTCCCCCCATCCTCGGCGAGGCTTTGCTCGACGTACTGAAACTGGTAATGGGCAAGGAGGAACAGGGCGGAGAAATCGGCATGCTCCCCCTCGCAGTAGGTTTTTTGGCCGCCTTCGTTTCGGGCTGCGTAGCCTGCAAGTGGATGATTGGCATCGTGAAGAAGGGCAAACTCATCTACTTTGCCTACTATTGTGCATTGGCCGGCTTGGCAACTCTTGTTTACAGCGTGTTCAAATAAATGGCTCGAAAAGAGATTAAGGCTCACTTCATAGTCCCCACAGGGGCAACTGCTGCTGACGGCGGCGAGGAGTTTTCCGGCCTCGACGTGCTGCAACAGTTCATCGCCAACCCCAGCGAGTTCAGCGAAGACGGCAATCCCTTGCAGGGCGGCATACTGCCCTGCGTGATGGCTTTCGACAAGCCGCTCCACATGACGTCGTTCCAGCTCGTTGCCAAGGTACGGTGGATTCTTACGCGTGCCTTGGGCACAAAGCGTGTCAAGATAGGCCATGCCGGCACGCTCGACCCTCTTGCCTCGGGCGTAATGGTGCTTTGTACCGGACGGGCCACGAAACTCATCGAGCAGATGCAAGCCGGCGTAAAGGAATATGTGGCTACGCTCCAGCTTGGCGCAACAACGCCGAGCTACGACTTGGAACACCCCGTCGACCGCACCTATCCCACGGAGCATATCACCGAGGACATGGTGCGCGAGGTTCTTCATTGTTTCGAGGGCGACATCATGCAAGTGCCGCCCGTGTTCTCAGCCTGCAAGGTCGATGGTGCGCGTGCCTACGACTTGGCGCGCAAGGGCCGTGCCGACGAGGTGGAATTGAAGGCCAAGCCGCTCCACATCGACTGCATCGAACTCCTTTCGTGCCGCCTCGACCAGAACGAGATAACCATCCGCGTGGTCTGCTCCAAAGGCACCTACATCCGCGCCCTTGCCCGCGACATCGGCGAGGCTCTCCACTCGGGCGCACACCTCACCGCCCTGCGGCGCACACGGGTGGGCAACTTTCCGCTCGCTCGCTGTTTCTCCGTGGAGGATTTCCAGCAGGCTCTGTTGCCCCACCACCTTGCGGCAAACGAGAAGAAGGCGGAAGCCGCAACCTTTCAACATACATCAGACAATACAAAAGACGAATAGCATATGAAACTCTCTCAGTTCAAATTCAAGCTTCCCGAAGAACTCATTGCAAAATATCCCGCGCCTCACCGCGACGAGTGCCGCATGATGGTGATGCACCGCACCACGGGCGACATCGAGCACCTCATGTTCAAGGATATTCTGACTTTCTTCAAAGAGGATGACGTGTTTGTCTTCAACGACACCAAGGTGTTCCCCGCGCGTCTCTACGGCAACAAGGAGAAGACCGGTGCGAGAATTGAGGTGTTCCTGCTACGCGAACTCAACGAGGAACTCCGCCTGTGGGACGTACTTGTTGACCCTGCGCGTAAAATCCGCATTGGCAACAAGCTCTATTTCGGCGACGACGATTCGCTCGTGGCCGAGGTGATTGACAACACCACGAGCCGCGGCCGCACACTCCGTTTCCTCTACGACGGCGACCACGACGAGTTCAAGCGCGCGCTCTACGCCTTGGGCGAATCGCCCCTGCCCCGCTTCGTGGGCCGCGAGAGCGAACCCGAAGATTTGGAACGTTTCCAGTGCATCTTCGCCAAAAACGAGGGTGCCGTCACTGCTCCCACCGCCGGTATGCACTTCTCACGCGAAATGATGAAGCGCATCGAAATCAAGGGCATCGAGCAGGCGTTCATCACGCTCCACTGCGGCCTCGGCAACTTCCGCAACACCGACGTTGAGGACCTTACGAAGCACAAGATGGACTCTGAACAGATGTTTGTCAACAAGGAGTGCTGCGACATCGTGAACCGCGGCAAGGACGGAGGCCACAAGATTCTTGCCGTCGGCACCACCGTGCAGCGTGCCTTGGAGGCATCGTGCAGCACCGACAACCGCATCAAGGAGTACGAGGGCTGGACCAACAAGTTCATCTTCCCCCCGTTCCAGTTCCACGTGGCCGACTCTATGCTTGTCAACTTCCACCTGCCCTACTCCACCCTGCTCATGCTCACGAGTGCTTTCGGCGGCTACGAGTACACCATGCACGCCTACGAGGAGGCAGTGAAGCACGAATACAAATTCGGCCCGTTCGGCGACTGTCTCCTGATAGTGGACTAACCGAACGTCAAAATTACTGACCAATAAAATATTTAAGGTGGCAGTCCTCACAGACTGCCACCTTAATAGAATTATTGCTGTCCGCTAAAACTGAAAAGAGCAAAAAAGCCTGCCCGAAACACTGTAATTTGCGACGGCGGAGAGAAAAATTAAGCAATGTGTCGGATCTGTTTTAGCGGACAGCAATAAATAATAACGTCCCACAGAGCTTGCAATACATCCCTTGGCAAAGCTTTGCGCAAAGCGGACAAACAAAAAGCATCTCCCCCATGCAACTAATCGTATCGCTCGGCAGCAACCTCAACGACCGCCGCACCAACCTCGAACAGGCTGTGAACTGCCTCGCGGCACAGGTGGGACAAGTGGTAGCCATGGCCACACCCATCGAGACCATCCCCGTGGGCTTCCACAGCGACAACCTTTTCCTCAATACGGTGGCCATATTGGAGACGGAACTGCCTGCCGAACGCATCCTGCAACTCACGCAGGACATTGAGCGGCAAATGGGGCGCTCGCAGAAAAGCGAAGACGGCATCTACCACGACCGCCCCATCGACATCGACCTTCTTCTCTACGGCGACGAATGCCTTTTCACGCCGCAGTTGCAACTTCCCCACCGCCACATGGACGAGCGGCTCTTTGTGCTCGAACCGCTCGCCGAGGTGGCTCCGCAGGTTGTCCATCCCGTTTTTGGCAAAAGCATCGCTGCACTGCTCAATGAGCGCAAACGCTGTGTTGTCGAGCGGCTCATGCCTCACGAATGCACCGAAGAGGTGGCTGCACGCGTGTCCGTTCTTTTGGAACAGCTCTCAGAAAAAGCCGGAAAGACAACTGCCGCCACTTTGGCCGAGACGGCACGCTGCGAACACCTTTACCTCCTCCGCACCCCCGACAGCCAAATCATCGGCATGGCCACGCTCTGCATCGACCATTTGCTGACGGGCAGCAAAGCCTGGATTGAGGACGTAGTAATCGACGAATCCGCCCGCGGACAGGGCTTCGCCCCCATCCTCCTCACCAAACTCCTCGCCGAGGCCCGCTACGAAGGGGCAAAGAGCGTAAACCTCACCTCACGCCCCTCGCGCATCGCCGCCAACAAGCTCTATCAGCGAATGGGCTTCAACCGCCGCGACACCAACGTATACAAACTTGGTGTATCGATTGAGGAGGGAAAGCCTGCAATCAGAAAATAACCTTGCGGACAGTTCCGTCGCTCATGCGGACAATGTTAACTCCCTTCTTTGGAGACGTTGTGCGAATGCCGTCCGTACCGTAGTATTCCAAAGGCTTAGGCTCTGCGCCGCCGTCCATATTTGCCTTCTCTATGCTGGTGGGAATGCTTTCGTCTTCATAGAAATCCTTCCATACATCCGCTTTTTTGTAGTTTTCCAAACATTCATTCTCATAAGCATCCTGCCTCTGGAGTTGAGAAACAATATACTGAGTTTTATATTCGTCATAATGCAGGTAACGCTCCCAACTGGTCTCATACATTTCTTGTAATTGTTGATACTCATAACTGTCTTCAAAGTTATTGCCATCAACATCATAGACCGTTGGAACATGAATCACAAGATTGCAAGCACTTTTATCAACATCGCCAAATGCGTCGGGGGCGCAAACGGGCGGACGCTGAGCATAAATATTGATATCACCCTTAATTGCCGTGCCATTGAAAGCATTGCTACCAATAGAAACAACATATTCTCCTCCAATTGTGAGGGTTTCTGCAGACGAACAACCTTCAAATGTCCGAGCGTTTATACGTTGCACATGATCACCGATATAGATTTCCCTTGCAGATGAACAGCCATAGAATGCACCAGGTCCAACTTTCCACATGCAATTAAAATTAATACTTTCCAAGCCTGTGCATCCCTGAAAAGCATATGCACCAATTGAATCTAATATAAGGTCAGAAGGATAACTAGAATGGAGAAACGGGATACTCGTAAGGCTGGTGCAATTCTGAAAGCCCCCCTCAGGAATAGCCTTGGGTCCAACCCAACGATGCCATTTATAAGGAGAGCCATAAGCTGCACATTGATGGCTAAATTTCTCCAATGACGAACATCCAGAAAATACGTATTCACCCAGTTGTGTAGGCACATACACTTCGAATGTCCTAGGAGCGGTGAAACTGACTTCCTTCAGGTTTTTACAATTTTGGAAGGCATGGCCACCGATCTTAGCATAATAGGGGATTTTAATTTCTGTCAAACCAGTTTCACGAAATGCATACCAATCGATATACCGAATACTATCGCCTAAGGATATTCCCTTCAGAGCTTTGCAGCCCGAAAAAGCGAAGGCTTCGATGCTCCGAATATTATCGCCTAAGTGTACGCTTCTCAGGTTTTCGCAACCATAAAAGGCTTCGCCTGAAAGGGTCTCCAGATTGGCATTAAAAGATTCCAGATTGGAACAGCCTCTAAATGCATAATATCCAACTTTTTTTATTGTAGTCTCATGCAAATTCCCCTTGTAATCACGATAGGCAGTAGTTATATTTTTCAAAGCCTTACAACCAAAAAATGCCCACGATGGGATAATGGAAGTTTCCAATATCACCCCTTCTAAACTGCTACAGCCTTCGAATGAGGCAATTTCCAATTTCGATATCACAATTGAATCAAGAGACTGCAGATTTGGACACAAGTCAAAGGCTCGATAACCTAAATTGAGTTTGGTATAGCCTGGAATGCCCCAATTGTCATAGATTTTCTTAAGTTTGGGACAATTCGAAAAGGCGCCATAGCGAATGTTATAACTACCCTCAAAAAAACGTACATATTCTAGATTGGGACATTCGGCGAAAGCGAGAGTATCTATTTCGACACCTTTCCTTATTATAACTCCTTTAATATCCTCTTTTTGGTAGAACGCCTTTTTGGCAATTTTCGTTACGCTATACCATACACCATCGTATTCAAAGGCTCCACCAATATAATATTCACTGGATGGGCTCACAAAACCTATCGCATGTGCCACATTTTCTCCATTCGGGCCACCTCCTGGCAGTAATCCATATCTAACGTCATCCACGATTACTACTTTGCTATAAACAACATCCTCTGCCATAGCGCCAGCGTAGCACATCAGCCCAAGGAAAACGAGGAATAAATGCCTTACAACGAGCGATGTGCGAATTTCGAATAATTTCATTTTCAACATAGCGAGAATTTTTGATTTAAGAGTTAAGTTTTTCTGTATTTTTTCTTTGATTTCATATTCAGCTTTCCGTATCATGAATTTATTGTAACATTTTAAAATCGCCAAAAAGCAGATTAGCGCATAAAAGAGCAAACTAAGGATGCACCACCAAACTTCAGCACCTACCTGCGTATGACATCCTCTAAATATTGTCGCTATATTCATCACTGCCACCAAGAATGATAGTATAACCAAGAACATGTCATAAGGGCCTTGTATAGCATTAAACCAACCTGACTTGTACGGATTGTAGCCATTAGGGAATATCGCATCAAATCCCACGTCTGGATAGTATTTCTTCCTGATTGCATGGGTTATGAATTGTTCCATACGTCCTTTATATCCTGATATGACACAGATGTATGAAATTGCAGTAAGCACCAACGTCGCCGCAGCATTTGTAAATAACAGAGCGTACCAACTGTATGAGCCGTCTACTTTCATCGCTACTCCTTCGAGCCTATCAACGGAATTAAGGAACACATAGCCATATCCATAAATCACTGCCAACATTGAAACAAACAAAGTTAGCATACTTGCCAACGTGGAATTGTTATTCAGGGCATACTGCTCATGCAAATGCAATTCAAGTTGTTGCTGCATTTCTGTGTTGTTCATAACGATACCGTAAGATTAAAAGTAAATGCAAGACAACGAGATGGGCTTACCTTAAACCATTCAAAACCCGCTTCACCTCATCAGTTGTCTATTGGGGGCAAATTTACCCCCCCCGGCAAATAATCGTTTTCCAATCTTCTCCAATTTGGAAAAATCTTGATTTTTGACGGTAATAGAGGTAGATTTTGCGGTGTTTGTGTGGGGGGGGGAATGGTTCTTCTCCCCCAAGTTTTCATAACCCCGGGGGTAAGGACGACAAGGCCGCGGACAGGAACCAACGGGGGGGCTTGCTTTTGAAATGTTGGCTTTCTGCCAATATTGCTGTCCGATAAAACAAACCCAACGCATTGCTTAGGTTTCCTCTCCACGCTGGTGCAATTTTTTGCGCATAGGGGTGCAAAAAATTGCACCCCTATGCGCAAAAAATTGCACCATGCAGAGCGTTTTCCTTCGAAAGCGGGCGGGTGGACAAAGGGCGCATTGGAATTAACGCGTAGCGAAGAGCGCAAAAGCCACTCAAAGCAGTTTACCAAACTGCCCGACCACGCTTTAAGGATGTTTAAGAGGGCATTCTTACGCCCCTTGCATCAATTCGTCGAAGAAGCCTAATTTGTAGAGTTTCAGGAGGAGTAGCGAGGGTTTGTTGCTTTGCAGGTTGGCTCGCTCGCGGTTTTTGAAGGCTTTGTGCCACAGGCGGATGAGCCAGAGGGGAAGGCGCCACTGGCGGAAACGTTCGTAGGTGCGGAGCAAAGCGGAAAAGCCTTGCAGGTCGGTGCGGAAGTCGCGGAGCGTACGGAGTGCGTCCTCCGTTTTGCGTACAAAGTCGCTGTTTGGTTCAAAGGCGGCGAAACATATCGGGTTGTCGATGTGCTGCACCGAGGCCCCTTGTTCATAGAGTTTTTTGCCGAGCAGCACGTCCTCGTAGCCGTAGCGTGAAAACCGTTCGTCGAAGGGACATCGTTCCATCCACTGCCGTTGCACAAGCAGGTTGCAGGTGCAAAGTTCAAAATAAGGGTGTTCTTTGCGCCGTGCCGCACCGTTGCACTTCGAGGCCGCTGTTTCGTAGAGCCAGCGCAGGTTGCAGGGGCCTGCGCTTTCGGCATGGGGGTGGATAGACGTTCCACCGTAGACGGCAGCCGCGTCGTCGCAACGGAGGTAGCGCAGCAAGTAGTCGCCGTGCGCTACCTGCCGGTCGCTGTCGATGAAGAGCAAATAGCGGTATTGACTTTGCCGTGCCAGGAAGTTGCGGATGCGTGCGCGGCCCGTATTCTCGCCCCTAAGCAGCAAGCGGCAATGGGGCAGGCGGTCGATGGTGCGGTTCTGTTCCTGCGTTTCGAGGCAAGTAGACCCGTCGTCGGCCACAAGGATTTCGTAGCGCAGGTTGGGGATGAGAGCCGCCTGCCGTTGCAGTTCCTCCACGAGTTCCACGCAACGGTTATTGTACGAGGGGAGAAGTATAGAGAGTTCTTCAATCATTTTCTAAGCATGTGTTCAAAAATAATCGTACAAATGGTCGAAACAGAAACAAAACGACAATAGAGGCAATACAGACAATTCCTTCGGTAAAGAGATATCAAATAGCATAGCAAGAAGCCTGTTGCCGTTAATATGAAACTCATTCTTGTCAGTTACTTGCGTTTGTCTTTCGCCGCCGCACGGCATAGAGAAGTTTCCTTGCAAGCGCACAGCGCGTGGCGAGGGCAAACAACCCATATTTCGCCGTATAGGTGCGCAGGGGAAGAGGGAATAGTTTATTCTGCCGCAGACGGAGGATATAGTCCTCATAATTAGCCTTCGTGCCGACAAGTTGCGGCAACATATACAGTGCGTCCATGGTGAGCTGCGCCACGCGGCGTGACAAAGCCTCTTTTTCCTTGCCTTTGAGTTTGCATCGCAACGCACTGAGGCGCGTCAGCACCCCAACCATACATTCGGCCCTATGCCGGCGGTGGGCAGCGTTGGCGAGAGTGGTGATGGAACGTTCGCGTTGGCGGTAATAGTAGACGCAAAGGCCGCACTCAGTAGTTGTCCGTGCTTTGAGCAACAACTGAGGCGTGAAGAGTTCGTCCTCGTGGAGCAAATGCGGCTCAAAGCGCAGCGTATCGAGCAAATCTTTTTTGAACACATAGCCCCAGGCTGCAGCGCGCAGGTTGTTGCAGAGCATATAGTCAGCCCCAGTGGCATACGTCCGTGTAGCGAAGCGGCAATCGCCGCAGGGTTCGTCTTTGTGCGTGTGGCGAAACAGCAACACGTCGGTTCTTCCCTCGCACAGAGCAGGGAGAAGCCGCGAGTAACCATCGCTAAGCAACTTGTCGTCGCCGTCTATGAATTGGATGTACTGCCCCTTGGCCAGAGCAAGTCCGGCATTGCGCGCACAACTGAGGCCACCGTTATTCTGCCGCACATAGATTACTCGGCCGGAGAAACGCTCGTCGAGAAACGCCTCCAAATTCTCTTCTGACCCGTCGTCTACCACAATCACTTCGCCCTCCTCGCACTGCAACGGCAACCGCAACACGCTTGCCACACATTCGGCAAGCATCTCACGCGGCAAGTTGTAGTAGGGTATGATGAAAGAAAGGAGGGGCATAGGCACTGTGGCAGAGTATTTTTCAACGGTTGAACGCGACAAAGTTAACGATAAAAACTGACGGCGCAGTACAGCCTCAGCGGCTGAACGAAAGAACGAATGCGCCGTCGATGCGCACGTCGTGCAGGGGGATGCCAGCCTCGCGACACTGCTGCGTCCACAGCTTGCGCATCTTTTGCGAGAGCGTGGGGGCAAGCACTACCTCGGCGGGCTGCAAGACGTGGCTCACCTGCCGATAGTCTGCAAAACAGCCGCCCGACACCACCAGCACGTCTACCCGTGGGCGTTTGCCGTGGGCCGCATTGCTCGCCTCCACATTTGCGCAATGCAACCAATAGATGCTTTTGCCGTGGAAGAGCATAAAGTTTCCGCTGCGGGCAAAGGAGGCGCACTCCGTCCGTTCTGCGCCTACATATTGCGCTTGGGGCAGGTGTTGGGGCGCAAAGAAATTGTTCTGCAAATAGGCCAGAGCCGCTTGCGTGCTGTCCGCCGAAACGGACGATACGAGGAAGGCCCGTTCGCGGCCGTCTACGAAATGGATGACGGTGGTACGCGGCAGTTTGTAGACGGCTATCATCGCCCGGCGTTGCGCAAGGGCGTAGGTCACGAAGTATTCCGCCACGACGGCGGCCAACACGAGGAAGAACGCCGCCATCCACCACCGCCGCACACGCCTCCTGCGACGAACGAAGAAGGCGTATGCCGCCACGGGCAATACCCAAATGGCCAACAAGACGGACAGGGGAGGATATACCTTGACTGTGGCGAACGGCCACGTGGACATGGCTCCGAGAAAGCCAATCAGGATAGAGATGGCGACTTGCAGTCCCTTTGCCAAAAGGAGTCTCAGCCCCGGTACGGGAAGGGCGAAAAACAGCAACGCCCCCACAAGCAGCACGTAGGCCAACGGCACCGCCACGAAGTTGGCCACGAGGGCGTAGGGCGTGAGTTGGTGGAAATAGTAGACAACGAGCGGCAGAGTACCCCACTGCGCACTGATTGACATCTGTACAAACGGCACTATGACGTTGCGCAGCAAATTGTAGGCACGACGATTGATGCCGTTGGCCAACGACGGGAGGAGTTCGCAGCGGATGGAGCGCAGACCTCTCGTGCGCTGTGCGTTGTCTTCGCCGCCCTCGTCACTGCGCACCTTCCAAGGCGGTTCTACCCAAAGTGGCAGGGGGAGGCGTTGCCACACGTATTGCTGCACAACGATGATGAAGAACACGGCCATGAACGACAGTTGGAAACCCACGTCGAAAAGTGCCAACGGATCGATGAGAAGCAGCACGATGGCCGCCAGCGACAGGTTGTTCAGGCTGCTTCTTTGGCTGCGCCGCAAAGCCTCGCCAACGAGCATCAGGGAGAGCATAGCCGCCGCACGGAGCAACGAGAGCGGACTGCCGGCCAAGAGGGCGTAGACCCATACAAGGACGAACAACAAGGCCGTTACGCCCAACCGGGAGCGGCGTGAACGTACTCGGACAAGCAGCAGGAAGTTGAACACGCTGAAAAGGATGCCCAAGTGCAGTCCCGAAAGGGCCAACACATGGCTCGTACCAGTTGAGGAGAACAGGTCGCGCGTATCATCGGCGAGCATAGCTTTGTCACCCAGCGTCAGGGCGGCAAGCAACGCCGTTTCGGTCTGCGTGAATAGGGCGGAATATTCTTTTTCTAACCCGATGCGCCAGCGGCTGAAAAGGTTCTGCAAGCCATTGCCCTTGTTGTTTTGAGAAAGTTTCCTCACTGCCCCACGCTCCACGTATGCCGTGCCGCTCAGGTGGTGGGTGGCGAGGTAGTTGCCGTAGTTAAAACTGCCGGGGTTGCCCTTCTCACGGCCCGTGCGCAAGGGGGCGTGGAAAGCTATCGTTTGGCCGGGAGTGAAAGAACCGTCCTCACGGCTGAGACGCACTTGCACGCGTTTGCCGTCCCACTTCTTATTATTGTCTGCGAGACTTACCGTGACGGTGAGACTGCTGTCGCGCACCTTCGCCACGCTCTCTACCCGGCCCACCCACAGGCGGCTCTCGTCGGGGAAGGAGGTAACGACCTGCCCAACGTGCAACCGGGTGAGCATGGCGAAAACGAACAAGGTGCTGAGCCAAACGAGGCAAAGCACCTTGAAATATTTCTTTTCGGCCGACAACGCGCGTCGCTTGGCAGCTCTTGCAAAACTCCATACGGCCGCCAAAGCAGCGACTACGGCAGACACGGCCCACCCTGCGGCAGACACGTTCTCCTTTGTCGCCCACGCCAGCGCAATGCCAGCCACAGCGGCCAAGGCAAAGCGGAACAAAGGGGCTTGCCGCCACACGGCTTGCGGCAGGGGACGGATTTCGGAGATGGGTTGCAGCATCATGGCGCAAACACAGGGGGAGCGTTGCGCCCCTTACAAATCCGTATTGCTTATGCGCACCGACCAGTCGAGAATGCCCACCGACACTTCGGCAGCCACCCACCGTCCGCCCGAAAGGAAGAAGGTGAGACGGTAGTCGTAGCCACGGTCGAGAAACTCCTGCTTGGAGTAGCCCAACTCAAGCGAAGAGCGCAGAAGCAGCAGCATATAGGGAAGGTCTACCTTCACCGTTTCGTTGCCCGTAGTCTTGTTCACGATGGAAAGCGTGGCGTTGAGTTCGGGATGGTCCTCGTTGTACACAATGCGCGATGTCATGAAGTCGGCATGAACCGTTGTGGGGTTGACAGCAGGAGTGTTCCACGCTGCATAGGGCGTGTAGCGGAGCGGCGTGCTTTGGCTGTCTACGCTGTGGTCCCAGTTGACGGTGGCATTGCGTGCCGTGAGGGTAATGTCGTAGTCGTCCACGTCGATTTCCTCTGCCTCGCTCACGTTCCGCAGGGTAACGCTGATTTGCTTGGTGTGACGCACGAGCGAACAGGTGTCGCTGGTGACGCGGTTCTTCTGCGTTTCAACGGGCTGCTCATTGTAGCCCAGCCAAAGCGTGTCGAGCGGTGCCTGACGGTTGTCCACGAGCAGGGTGTCTGCACCAGCCAGGGGCGTTGTGTCAAGCGTCACGTGCAGTGCGTCGCGGTTGAAGTCCATTGTGGTGGGAAGAACGGTGCGGAACTTTGCGCCGGGAGTGGCCTCGCAGTCCTTATAGGGCTTCTGCCACGCCACGGCTTCGTATTGGTACGTGCCGGGCTCTACGTCAAAGTGCACCTTGAAATCTGTTTGTTTCAGAGGACTTTCATCGGCGGTGTTCTCCACCGTCTTCGACTGGATATATTTTCCTTCCTGGTCGAACAGGTATACGGTCACAGCCCCAACGTGGTCCTTAAACATATTGGCGTGCTGCAGGTTGTAGTCGTACTTAATGTATATGTCCAGTCCTTCGGGGCAAGGGGGAAGGTCCTCGCTCATCTGCGAACAGGCGGCAAACAGCAATGCGGCGGCCGCAAGGAGCGTACGGGTGAACAAATTATGGTGGAAGAAGTGTTTCATGCCTTGGCTTTGCTTCGTAGGTTCATGGGATGGAGAATGGGAGTGCGCCCCAGCCTCTTACTGTTCTTGCAGCAAGAGGAGGTTTTTCTGCGCCTCGGCGCAACCGGCGGCTTTGGCCTGGTTGAAAAGTTCAACGGCCTCGGCCTCGTTGCCATCGATAAGGGCGGCCACGCCGCGGGCGTTGATGGCCTGAGGCTCATTGCCGCACCACCGCAGGTATTGACGGGCTGTGGCGGTGTCGCCCTTGCGCAGTGCCTCGTTGGCGGCATTGATGTTGGCAGCCGTATTTTCGGGATAGGTGGCGGCAGCCGTCTCAATCACCTTTTTGTATGCCTCGGAATCGGTCGGATAGAGAGAGGCTATGCGATACATCTTGGTGAGCGAGAGCAGCCTCGGGGCGGTCTCGATGAGTTTGGCGGCCTCGGCATCGCTCATGGGGCGTATCTTGTACTGCACTTCGTAGTCGGAGTGGCGCAAGTAGGGATAGAAGGCGGTGAGCATTGTGCGATAGTCCTCGGGGAACTGCTTTTTGAGCTGTTGGTCCTTTGCGTCGGGCTCCATGTCGGAACGTATGATACGCAGGATGGCCTCCTTCTCGTTCAGGTTGCTCTTCACCACAAAGGAGTCGAGCCCGGCCCAGTCTTCGGGCGTAGAGTTGACGTGGTAGATGCTTGCAGGCAGGTCGTACTGCTTCATCACGTAGTTCTTGAGCGTGGCGGCACGTCCCTGGGCAAGCCGTTCGTTGTTCTGATACGGACCTTCGGGCGATGCATAGCCGTGGATGCTGATTGAGGTGATTTCAACGTTGGCGTTGTTGCGCACAGCGTTGATAGTCTGCATGATTTTGTCCAGCTCAACGGGGTTGTTATGATAGTCGGGATGCAGCTCCGTGCGGTTCACGGGGAAGTCAAGGTAAGCCTTTCCCTGCAACGAAAGTATGGGGTCGTCGGCCGCCACTTGGGGCTGGGCAAAGGCGGTGAAGCACTTGTTTTCCCAGTGCGGATTGATTTCGGTGGGCTTGCCCGCGCTCTTTCCAGTGAGGTTGCCGCAGCCGCAGGTGTCTACACTAATGCGCACCGTGGCGTTGCTCATCCATGGCTGGTAGTCGGTTGTTTCGCTGTAATCGTAGCTTTGCGCCGTATGGTTCTTGCGCTGCATCTCAATGGCATCGGGATAGTTCTTGCTGCCGTTGCGCAGATATACAAGGTGCTGGTTGCGCCCATTGACCATCACGGAGCGCATCACCTCGGTGTTGCCCTTGTCGTCCTCAATGACGGGGGTGAACACGAGGGTCTGGTTGGAACGCATTTGCAGGCTGTCCATCACCATGCGCCATTTCACAACGAGCAGCCCCGAGGCCGCTTTGACTTTCACGTTCTCCGTACGCACACCTCCCTCAGCCGCACGTTTGGCAGCCTGCATACCGACGGGCAGCACGAGGAGCAGGGAAAGGAGAACGAGTATCTGTTTTGTTGATTTCATTTCGGAATGGGTTTCAGGCGTTTCAGAATACGTACATAATGGCTATCACGGCTTTGTCGGGGCCAAAGTAGTTTTTGTGTCCCTTCTCCTCCATCGTGCCGCAGTCCTCGCAGGGGAACTTCTTGTACTCAAACCGCTGATAACCTACGCCGATGGAGGCTTCGAGGTTCCAGTGGCGGCTGAGCATCCATTGGTAGCCGTAGGTAAAACCTGCGCCGATGTTCCAGCCCTCGTAGCGTTTTTCTTTGAGGTCAGCGGGCCAGTTGTAGAAGGGGAGCTTGAAGTGAACTCTCTTCATGTTGAACTCGCCGCCCATCACATGCACACCCACAAAGTGGCCGTTCATCTTCGAACAGGGCCACCAGCGGTATTCGTCAAGGGCCTGCCAATGCTTAAACTGCTTGTTGCGGTGGGGCGTGTTGTTCCAGAGGTTCAGACTGTAATAGCCTTGAAGCGTGCTTTTGCGACCGATGCCAAGTTCCACCCCGATGTTGGGCGTTAACGCAGCGTCGTAGAGCAGGTTGGTCTTCACGGCGACGCGCTGAGCAACAAGGGGCAGGCAGCTGAGCAACAAAAGCAGAAGGATTGCGCTTGTTTTTCTGTAAAGTGTCATACGTGCTTGGGGTATCGTGCATACGGCCTGAGTACATTCTGTCCGTATGTATTGCGTGCGGGTTTGTGTTTTGGCGGCAAAGTTATGGGTTTTTAGCCTTTTAGGCATTGCCTCTCTCTTGAAATCCACGATTTTCACCGCGTTTGCGCCGTCAGTTAAACAAAAAGGAAGAAGTTCCCTCCTGACTTCATCACTTTTTTGCATCCCCAAATGGCGCATATTGAAAATCAACGAGTTACGTATTTTTACAGGGTGACTTTGGGTGACGCAAACGAAAAACTCGAAGA
>CAVLCM010000036.1:0-16883 GCA_963661625.1 bacterium | reverse complement strand
AAGAACAAAAGTAACCAAAGGGGCTGAACTCTAAGCGAAGAGTCCAGCCCTATTTAATTGGCTCAAAAAAAGTTTTAGCGGACAGCAATAAAATAAAAACGTTTAGGTCAACATTGGTAAAAAGGTTACTTGGCGCAGAATAATGACGGCGAGCCGTTGTGCATCTCGTTATGTACGGACTAAAACGGAAAAGCCCGGGGGACGATGGTGCGTCCCACGGGCTTGAAAGGCTATTTGAGGTATTTGTCGAGCCAGCGGAAGAAGGTCCGCTGCCAAAGGATGCCGTTTTGCGGTTTCAGCACCCAGTGGTTCTCGTCGGGGAAGAGGAGTAGCTGAGCGTCTATGCCGCGCATTCGGGCGGCGGTGAAGGCCGACTCGGCCTGAGTGTATTCGATGCGGAAGTCGCGCTGACCGTGGATGCAGAGGATGGGCGTGTCCCAACGGTCAACGTAGAGGTGGGGGGAGGTGGCGAATACCTTCTGCACTTGGCCGTCGGCTGCCTTCTTCCAAGGGGCGGAACCCATGTCCCAGTTGGGGAACCACAGTTCTTCGGTCTCAACGTACTGCTGCTGCGTGTTGAAGATTCCGTCGTGGGCTATGAACGCCTTGAAACGGCCGTCGTGGTTGCCGGCCAGCCAGTAGATGCTGTAGCCGCCGAAGCTTGCGCCCACGGCCCCGAGGCGGTCCTTGTCGACGTAGGACTCACGGCAAAGGTCGTCGATGGCACTGAGATAGTCTTGCATGCACAGCCCCGAGTAGTCGCCCGAAATTTCCTCGAGCCACTCCATGCCGAAACCGGGCAGGCCGCGGCGGTTGGGGGCTATGACGATGTAGCCCTGCGCAGCCATAATCTGCATGTTCCAACGGAAACTCCAAAATTGGCTCACGGGCGATTGCGGACCGCCCTCGCAGAAGAGCAGCGCCGGATACTTCTTCGACGGGGCGAAGTGAGGAGGGTAAATCACCCAGCACAATTCCTGCTTACCGTCGACGGTGTTGACCCAACGCTCGCTCACCTTGCCGAAGGCGAGATGGTCGTAGAAGTACTTGTTTTCCTCCGTAATCTGCCGCACGGTGGCGTTCTTCGCCTGCAAAGTCAGTTGGAATACCTCGTCGGCCTGGCTCATGCTCTGCCGTTTGCAGTAGAGCGACTTGCCGTCGGGGGCGAGGCACAGGAGCGAGTAGTCGGCTGTGTCGGCCGTGAGGGCATGGTGTTCGCCGCGCAGGTTAGTGCGGTATATCTGCGTCGTTCCGTGCCATACGCCCGTGAAATAAAGCGTTTTGTTGTCGGTACTCCAAAGGAAGTCGTTGACTCCGCTCTCGAACTTCTCGGTTACGTAGGATTTCTTCCCCGTCTGAAGGTCGCAGACGCAAAGCCGTGCGCGGTCGCTCTCATAGCCGTCGCGCTCCATGCTGAGCCAGGCTATGCGTTTGCCGTCGGGCGAGAACTGCGGATTTTGGTCGTAGCCCATGTTGCAGTCCTGTTGCTGGCGGTTTACGGCCTGGTCTTTGAGCGAACGGTCTGCCTCGACCTCGGGATCCACATAGTCGGCAGGCTTGCAGAGGTTGCGCGTTGTGCCAGTGGCGAGGTCGTAGAGGAATATGTCGCTGTCGGTACTGATGGCGTATGCCTTGCCCACCTTTTTGCGGCAGGTGTAGGCAATCGTCTTCGAGTCGGGACTCCATGCCAGCTGTTCTACGCCGCCAAAGGGCATCATGGGGCATTCGTAAGGCTCACCCTCGAGCAGGTCTGTGGGGTTGACGGCTTGGCCGTTAACGAAATCGGCCACAAAGGGGTGGGGCGCAGAGGTGACGTAGGTGTCCCAATGTTTATACATGAGGTCGTTGACAACCATGCCCGATGCGAGCGGCAGGTCGGCATCGTTGGACTGAATGCTGTGGTGCTGCGGCACCTCCATGATGAGGATGACCTTTGACTCATCGGGCGAGAAGAGAAAGTCCGCCACGTCAGAGTCGGTGTGCGAAGCCTGTCGGCGCTCCGTTCCGTCGGCGTTCATCAGCCAGAGCTGGCTTTTGCCCGAGGCCGAACTGAGGAAGGCTATCTGCCGGCCCCCGTTGACGTAGGTGCCACCCTGTTCGCTCGCCTTGTCGGTGGTGAGCTGGCTGGTTGCGCCTGTTTTGAGATTGAGCGAATACAGTACGGAATGGCTCTTGTTCTGCTTTACGCTGTAATAGGTCACGCCGTAGACGGCCTGGTCGCCCTTGGGCGACACTTTGAAGCCGCCGATGCGCCCCATGGCCCAGAGAGCCTCGGGCGTGAGGCGGTCGCTTGTGAGCGTGGGTTGTTGTTTGCCTATAACGCCGGCTGCTGAGCTGCTGCCCTGCGCGCCGGCCGGGATGCTTGCGGTGGTTGTTGCCAATAGCATTGCCGTGGAGGTGATGAGAGTGTGGAGTTTTATCATAACGTACGAAAAACGCAGTGTCACGCTTTCAGCCTCTGCCGTCGGGGCCGAATAGTCGGGCCAGGGCGGCGGAGCGCACATGAAAGGGTGACGCTGCGTGAGAGGGTTGAGGATTTATTGCTGACGCTTGCCCAGTTGTTGCTGGCGCTTCATGATCTCCTCCTGCTGCTTTTGCAGGGCTTCGAGGCGCGCGGCCAGGCCGCTGGGCTTTTTGTTGGGATTGTTCTTGTTGGCTTGGTAGTTAGCTTCGAGCTTGGCCAGGAGCTTCTTGTCGTCGGTTGTGCGGCGCAAGTACCACATGGTGAGCGCGCTGAACAGGAGCGAGATGAAGTAGTAGTAGTTGAGGCCGGCCGAATACTTGTTGAACATGAAGAAGAAGAACAGCGGCATGATCATCATCATCCATTGCATCATCTTCATCTGTTGCGCTTGTTCGCCCGACATGCTCTCCTTCTGCTGGCGCATGGTCATGAAGCTATAGAGCAGGTTGGTTGCGCAGAACAAGAGGCAGAACAGGCTGAGGTGGTTGCCCAGACCCCAGATGTTTGTGTTCCACGACACGAGGCTGTCGTAGGTGGAGAGGTCGTCCGCCCAGAGGAAGCTCTGCTGACGCAGCTCGATGGCGTTAGGCACGAAGTTGAACATAGCAATCCAGATAGGCATCTGAATGAGCATGGGCAGGCAGCCGCCCATGGGGCTAACGCCGTACTGCGAATAGAGCGACATCGTTTCCTGTTGGCGCTTCATGGCATCCTCCTGCTTGGGGTACTTGGCAGCTATCTCGTCGATTTTCGGTTTCAGCACACGCATCTTCGCGCTGCTCATGAAACTCTTGCGGGTCGGCACGTAGACGATGGCGCGGAGCAGTAGCGTGATGAGCAGAAGCACAATGCCCATGGGCAGGCCGAGGCTCGTGAGGAAATCAAACACATAGAGCGTGAAGAAGCGGTTGATCCACTTGACGATAGGCCAACCCAGATAGACGAGGTCCTGAAGGTCGTTGTCGTGGTCGGCGAGTTTGTATTTGTCCATCGACTGCAACAAACGGTACTTGTTGGGGCCGAAGTAGAACTGGTAGTCCGTGCTTTCCTTGCCGCTTGCGTCGAACGCCGAGGACATTTGCGCAGAATAGTTCTTGAGGTATCCGCTGCCCTCTTCGAGCTGTTCGCTCACCACGTCGACCTGCTGCATCGGTTTGGCTGCTATAAGCACCGAACTGAAATACTGGTTCTTGAATGCAATCCAGTCCACGCCGCCGCTAACGCTCTCCTGCTTCGTTTCGTTTTCGGAGAGTTTCTCCGTACCCTCGCCGTGTACCTTGTAGGTGAGGGTGGAGTACATATTCTCAAAGTAGAAACCCTTCTCGTGTTGCGCCACGCGGTCGTGCCAACTGAGCTGGATGCTCTTGGCCGTGGAGGGCAGGTGCTTCTGCATGGCCTTGGTGCGCACGGAGAAGTTGAGGAGGTAATTGTTGGGCAAGAGGCGGTAGTCCACCTCGAGTGTTGCGCCGTCCTGCGCCGTGAGCTGCATCGTCACGGTGCTGTCGGTCTGGTTGACGGGCGTGAAGTAGTAGTTGGAAAAGTCCATCGTGCCCTCCTTTGTGTCGAGCGTGAACGAAAGACCTGCATCCTTTTCAGAGTAGAGCAGGAGAGGGGCGTTGCGATCGGCCTCAAAGTCCTTGTAGCTCTTGTAGTCGTTGAGCAAAACCTCGCTGACGGCACCGCCCTTGGTACTGAGCTTAACGCTTACGTTGTTGTTGCGCAGAGTGATGTACTGAGCCTGTCCCTTGGTGGCCTCGAAGAAAACGTCCGTGCTGTCGGCAGCCGCAATGAGGGGCTGCGCCTTTGCGGCGGCGTTGTCCTTGCCCGTTTCGCTTTTGGGCGCGGCGGCCTGTTCGGTCTGCGGTTGCTGCATGTCCTGTTCACGGCTGCTGTTGTACCAGCTGAAACCGATAAGCACGGCAGCCAGGAGCACAAGGCCCGTAATTGTGTTTTTGTCCATAACAGTAGTTAGAAATTATCCCTCGCCTACTTGCGGCATAGACGAGGGATAACGCTTGTTCTATAAAAGAATGAAATAGGGAATGTTACTTCTTGTTGTCGATAGCCGCTTTGACGAAGCTGAGGAACAGCGCATGCGGCTTGAGTACGGTGCTTGAGTATTCGGGGTGGAACTGCGTACCGATGTACCACTTGCATGTGGGCACTTCCACAATCTCCACAAGGTCAGTGTCGGGGTTTGTACCCACGCAGGCCATACCTGCGTTTTCGTATGCCTCACGGAAATCGTTGTTGAACTCATAGCGGTGGCGGTGACGTTCGCGGATAATCTCCTTGCCGTAGATGGCGCGCGCCTTGCTGCCGTCGCGCAGAGTACACTCATAACCACCGAGACGCATCGTGCCGCCCATGTTGGTGATGTTCTTTTGGTCCTCCATCAGGTCGATGACGTTGTGCTGCGTGTTCAGGTCCATTTCGGCAGAGTTTGCGTCGGTGAAGCCCAACACGTTGCGTCCGTACTCAATCACCATCATCTGCATGCCGAGGCAGATACCGAAGGTAGGCAGGTCGTGTTCGCGGCAATACTGGGCGGCAATAATCTTGCCTTCGATGCCGCGCTGTCCGAAGCCCGGGCAGATAACGTAGCCGTCCATGCCAGCCAAGTTCTCGGCAACCGTTTCAGCGGTAATCTTCTCGCTGTTGATGAAGTGGCACTTTACCTTGCGGTCGTTGTATGTGCCGGCCTGCGAGAGTGCTTCGAGAATGCTCTTGTAAGCGTCCTGCAAGTCGTACTTGCCAACGAGGCCGATGTGAATTTCCTCTGTAGCCTTGTGACGGCGGTCGAGGAATGAACGCCAAGGGCCAAGGCCCGGCGTGTCGCCAACCGGCATGTCAAGCTTACGGAGTATGGTTGCGTCGAGTTCCTGCTCCTGCATGCGGAGAGGCACTTCGTAGATGGTAGGCATATCAAGGCTCTGCACAACCGCCTCGGGCGACACGTTGCAGAAGGCCGCAATCTTGCGGCGCAGACCCACGCCCAGCTCGCGTTCGGCACGAAGCACGAGAATGTCCGGCTGGATGCCGAGACTCTGAAGTTCCTTAACGGAGTGCTGAGTAGGCTTTGTTTTCAGTTCGCCCGCAGCAGCGAGGTAAGGCACATAGGTGAGATGCACGCAAACCGCATTCTTGCCAAGGTCCCATTTGAGCTGACGGATAGCTTCGAGGAAGGGCTGTCCCTCGATGTCGCCGACCGTGCCGCCTATCTCCGTGATGACAAAGTCGTACTTCTTTGTCTTGCCGAGGTAGAGCATGTCGCGCTTGATTTCGTCGGTGATGTGGGGGATTACCTGGATAGTCTTGCCCAAATAGTCGCCACGGCGTTCCTTGTCGATAACACTCTGGTAGATGCGGCCCGTGGTGAAGTTGTTGTAGCGAGTGGTTTGGATGCCCGTAAAACGTTCGTAGTGGCCGAGGTCGAGGTCAGTTTCCTGTCCGTCGTCGGTCACGTAGCACTCTCCGTGTTCATAGGGATTAAGCGTACCGGGGTCGATGTTGATGTAGGGGTCGAATTTCTGGATAGTGATGTTGAAGCCGCGGGCTTGCAGCAACTTTCCGATAGAGGCAGCGATGATGCCTTTTCCCAATGAGGACGCAACGCCTCCGGTTACGAAAATGTACTTAGTCTCAGACACTGTGCTTATGCTTTAATTTGTATGTTTCAGTTCTTTTCAGTTGCAAAGTTACTGCTTTTTCAATTACCTTTGCAGTAAAACGTTGAAAAATGAAAGCGGACGCAATCTTTGAATATTTTCCCAATTTAACACTTGAACAACGCCGTCAGATAGAACAGCTCGACGAACTTTACCATGACTGGAACGCGAATATTAATGTTATCTCGCGTAAGGATATCGACAATCTCTACCCCCATCACGTGTTGCACTCGCTCGGCATTGCCAAGGTGATAGACTTTCGTCCTGGCACCGCCATTCTCGATATGGGTACGGGTGGCGGCTTCCCCGGCATTCCCTTGGCCATCCTCTATCCTGAGTGCCAGTTCAAGCTCATCGACAGTATCGGCAAAAAGATAAAAGTGGCGCAGGCCGTGGCCGACGGCATTGGACTCAAAAACGTCGTGGCCGAACACCGTAATGTGGTGGAGGAGAAAGGCAAGTACGACTTCGTAGTGAGCCGTGCTGTGATGAATGCCCCCGACCTTGTGAAACTAATCCGTAAAAACATATCGCGCCGCCAGCAAAACGCTCTACCCAATGGCCTTCTTTGCTTGAAGGGCGGCGACGTGGAGGAAGAACTCGCTCCCTTCGCCAAGTGTTCCGAAGTGTGGAACTTAAAAGACTACTTCGCCGACGAGTTTTTTGAAACCAAGAAAGTGGCTTACGTGCAGCTCTGAGGCACGGCAAGAAACCTGAAAAAAGAGAAGAACTATGCAGATAACGCTTTTTACGGTGAATATGCTGCAAGAGAACTGCTACCTCGTGTGGGACGAAACCTCATGCGAGGCTGCACTAATTGACTGCGGCGCGTTTCGTGACGAAGAAAAACAAGCCATTAGCGACTACCTGAGCAACAATAAGCTGACGCTGACCCACCTCTTCAATACTCATGCTCACTTCGACCATCTGTTTGGCGCAGAGTATATATATAAGGAGTATGGCGTGGGGGTGGAACTGTCGGAGGAGGAACGTGATACCTACGCAGCGGCGAGAAAGCAGATGCTAAGCCTGTTGCGCGTAGACCTTCCCCTCGAAACGCCCCCTGTGGCACGCTACTTCCACGACGGAGATGTACTGACGGTGGGCAACGTGATGCTCACGGTAATAGCAACCCCGGGGCATACGCCCGGCGGCGTGTGTTTCTATGCCGAGAAGGAGCGGGTGCTTTTCAGCGGCGACAGCCTGTTTCGCCGCCAGATAGGGCGTTGCGACTTCCCAGGCGGCAGCGAGGCTTCGCTCATCAATGCCCTGCGGACGCGTGTGCTTGCTCTGCCCGACGATGTGCAGGTGCTTCCTGGCCACGGCGAACCTACCACGGTGGGGGAGGAGTGCGCCCTCAACGCCTACCTGCAATAGTGGCCTTCACCGAAGTTTAGCCGCTCGTTCTTGGGAAATAGCTCCCCATACGTTAATTTTGCACCAAACACAAACTGATGCAAACCCTCATTCTTGTTACAACGGAGTTCGCCGCTGTGGCCCATCTCATGATGAGTCTGGTGATGTTCTACCTTGCCCGCCGCAGTGTGCAGTTCCTTTCGCAGGCGTGGATTATGCTGCTGTTCTGCCTAATGTATTGCGGCGCATTGTTCTTCGTAGCCACGCACAACGAAATACCCCAACTAGGCATTTTTCACCCCGTTCTGCTTATATACCTCCTTGCCTGTTCCTACTTGCAAAGCATCTACCCCTTGGGACTTTGCATGCCGGGTTATTTGCAGTGGGGCCGTATGTGGGGCTATGCTGTCCCTGCGCTGGTGTGCATCTTCCTCTACTGCATTGGTTCGGTCTGCGGAAGCAACCTTGCCAACGTCTACACGATGAACGACATCGGGGAGTATTTCCTCTCGGGTGACGTGTTGTTACGCATTATTTCCCTTCTGCTCTCCGTTTACTACATTGTCAATATCTTCCGCCTGCCCCACAGGCTCGTTAAGCGGATGCAGCTTCCGCGCGACATCATCTTCTATGGGTCGGCTCTTGGCTTCGTGAGCGTGTTTTTCGTGGTCATTGCAGCCAACTTCAACCTCGTGCTGCTTACCATTTACATGCTGCTGTTTACGTCGGTCAATATGTTCCTCTTCTTCCGTACCCTGCGCCCCACGGTCAACGCCATATCTTATCCCTCGTTCCGTCAGGTGGAAAAATCTCCAACGCGCATGGAAATAGTGCAGGCTGAGGCCGACGACTTCAACGAGGCAAACCAGCGGCGCTTTGAGGCGATGGAGTACGTGATGCAGAACGGTAAGCCCTACGTGAGTTGCGACTTCAACCGCGAACGTCTGTGCCGCCTGGCTGGGTTCAACCGCCACATGGCCCTGCAAAGCCTCCGCTCGCAGGGATATAACGACACGCACGAGTACATCATGCGCTACCGCGTTGCAGAGATGGTACGGCGCATCCGCGAGGGCGAACTTACAGACCTTAAACAAGTGAACGAAGTGGGCTTCCGCACTATCAAGACCGCCGTGAGCTGCTACGAACGCTACGAGGGCGGCGACCTGATACGCTTCTTTGACCAAACGGCCAAGAAACCCTCGCCCGAAAGTGTTGGCGAGGCGCAACAAGGGACGGCTGAGGCTTAACAAAGCTCGTACCCGACACTGCGACGCATCTTTTTTTGTACATTTGCACACGGACAAGCGGTGAGCAACTCGTTTGTACTGCGCATGAAAAGCTAAACACGTGGAAGAAAGCAGTAAACCGTTTTTCAAGATAGACATCGACAAAGTGCTACGCGACAAGTTGGGCGGAAAGGCTCGGCTCGTGCCGCGTTTTGCCACCAGCTGGCTTAAACGTATCGTGCATCAGGACGAGATGAACGACTTTCTCGAAAGCGTCCGTCACTTGCAAGGCGTGCCTTGGCTCGATGCCGTGCTCGACCATCTCGACGTGAAGCTCGACGTGCAAGGCATTGAAAATCTTCCTCCCATAGGTGGCCAGTGTTGCACGTTTGTGAGCAACCACCCCTTGGGCGGCCCCGACGGACTGGCGATAGGCAAAATCCTGGGCCAGCACTACGACGGTCATATCCGCTATTTGGTGAACGACCTCCTGATGAACCTCCACGGCCTCGCCCCGCTCTGCGTTCCCGTCAACATCACGGGACGGCAAAGTCGCGACCTGCCGCGAAAGGTCGACGCGGCGTTTGGCAGCGACGACCATGTCATTATGTTTCCGGCACGCCTGTGTTCGAGAAAGGTAAATGGCGAAGTGCACGACCTCCCATGGAACAAGGCTTTCATCGTGAAAAGCGTAGAAACCCACCGCGATGTAGTCCCCATCTACTTCGATGGTTGCAACTCCCCCCGTTTCTATCGTTTGGCAAACATTGGCAAGCGGCTCGGCCTGCGGTTCAACATCGCCATGCTCTTTCTCGCCGATGAACTGTTTCTCAACCAGCACAAAACGTTCCGCGTGGTCATCGGCAAACCCATACCGTGGCAAACGTTCACCAAAGAAAAACGCCCCTCCGACTGGGCCTTGTGGGTCGAAGAGCAGGTCTATGCCCTGCGCTGACCGACTCGACCCACCTATTATATATAAGGAGAAAAGCACTTCTCATGAGCGACAAGGCTCGTCTCTGGAAAACATAAAGGAAAGCAAATTCGTATGCAAGCAATAATTCCCCCCGTCGACAAAGAACTGCTTAAAGCAGAGCTGACCCCCGAGCGCCGTTTGCGCACGACGAACAAGGCCGGCAACGAGATATACATCATCACCTACCAGCAGGCACCCAACGTCATGCGCGAGATTGGCCGTCTGCGCGAAATAGCCTTCCGTGCAGCAGGTGGCGGAACGGGCGAAGAACTCGATTGGGACGAATTTGACATTTGCGACCACCCTTACTACCAACTCATCGTGTGGGACCCCGAAGAGCAGCTCATTCTCGGTGGCTACCGCTTTCTACCCGGAAACGAAATCAGCTTTGACAGCGAAGGACAGCCGCGCCTGGCCACGAGCCACATGTTCCGCTTTTCCGACGATTTCCTCCGCACGTATATGCACGACACCGTCGAACTCGGTCGTTCCTTCGTGACGCTCGAGTATCAGAGTACGCGCGCCATGAGCAAGGGCCTTTTTGCCCTCGACAACCTTTGGGACGGCCTCGGGGCACTCACCGTGTTGATACCCAATCTGAAATACTTCTTCGGAAAGATGACCATGTATCCCTCGTTCAACCGCGAGGCGCGTGACATGATTCTCTATTTCCTCCACAAGCATTTCGGCGACAAGGACGCGCTCGTCACGCCCATCTGTCCCCTACGCATCGACACGCCGACCGAAAAGCTCGCCGCCCTGTTCACCGAGGACGACTTTAAGGCCGACTACCGCATACTCAATACCTCCGTTCGCAAACTCGGTTTCAATATTCCGCCCCTCGTCAACGCATACATGGGCCTCAGCCCAACGATGCGCGTGTTTGGCACGGCGGTCAACCATGAGTTTGGCGAAGTCGAAGAAACCGGCATATTCATTGCCGTAGACGAGATATTGGAGCAAAAGCGCATGCGCCACATCGATACCTACGTCAAGGAACACCCCGACAGTTTGAACCTTTTTGAACAGCTTTTCAAGCAGAAAGATACGTCCGGCTGCTTGCAAAATCATTAATATAGATTAAAAGGTGGCGCGGCGTTAGTTTTCTTCGTAATTTTGCCTCGTTTTTCGATTAGGTATCAATGGCTAACGTTTTGGGGCTGCGAAAAAATCGCTAAGAGCCTGCATCGGCAAAAGCCTTTGCAGGCATTTGTTATGCAATGGTGCGACCAATGCCCTTGCCCCATAATAGTCACGCGAAGTTCCCGTAAAGATTATGCGACAACTAAAAATAAACAAGAGTATCACCAACCGCTCCAGCGCGGCGTTGGACAAGTATTTAGTGGAAATCGGCCGTGAAGAACTTATCTCGACCGACGAGGAAGTAGAACTTGCGCAGCGCATTCACCGTGGCGGGCCCGACGGACAGGAAGCCCTCGATCGCCTCACCCGCGCCAACCTGCGCTTCGTGGTCAGTGTGGCAAAGCAATACCAGAACCAAGGTCTTGCGCTGAACGACCTTATCGACGAGGGAAACCTCGGCCTGATCAAGGCAGCGCAGAAGTTCGACGAGACCCGTGGCTTTAAGTTTATCTCGTATGCCGTATGGTGGATCCGCCAGAGCATTCTTCAGGCCATCTCCGAGCAGAGCCGCATCGTCCGCATGCCGCTCAATCAGGTAGGCTTCCAGAGCAAACTGACAAAGGCCATTGTAAACTTCGAACAGGAGTTTGAGCGTCGTCCTTCCGTGGGCGAACTGGCCGAAATCCTCGACACCGACGTAAGCAAGGTGCAGGAGGCTCTTGGCACCAATGGTAAGAAGGTTAGCGTTGATGCACCCTTCGCCGACGACGACTCCAACTGCCTCATCGACATCATGACCGACGACTCTGCTCCCGGCACAGATAACCAAATGGAGAAGGAATCGCTCTCAGCCGACCTCGACTCTGCACTCCGCACCCTCTCCGACCGCGAGCGCCAAGTGTTGAAGATGCTCTTCGGCATCGGCCGCAACGAAATGACCGCCGAGGAGGTAGCCAACTCCCTCAACCTGACACGCGAACGTGTGCGCCAAATCAAGGAGCGTGCTTTGCGCCGTCTGCGCGAGGCTGACAATATTTCCATTCTTATGAAGTACCTCGGCTAATCGCCCAGAAAAAACAATAGGGCATGCCGCCCAACCATACAAGGCCGGCTTCCGCACCACATAGCGGAAGCCGGCCTTTTTTGATATACGTCGCAAAGCAGACAAACGGAAAACCGCTCCCGCTGATCGCTATCAGGGGAGCGGCTTCCAATTCACCTTTTTGCTATAAACCTATATTATGAAAAACGTTCAGTTCCTTGCTTACTTCTTCTTGCCAGCCTTGTCAGCGTCCTTGGCTTTGGGGTCGGCCAGTTCTACGGCGAACGATTTGTTGATGCCTGTCTGAGTCTTGGCGCGAATCCACAATACGCGGTCGCTGCTAAGGTTGGCCGCCTTCACAGCCTCGTCGAAGTCCGACGTAGTACGCATCTCGCGGTCGTTCACCTTCATGATGATCAAGCCCTTCGTCAAGCCAGCCTCTTTGAGTTTTCCGTCGCGGATGGCCGAAATCATCAAGCCGTAAGACAGGCTCAGCTCCTGCTTCTCGTTGTCGTTGAGCGGACGCAAGGCAGCACCCATCGATTCTGTGTCGAGTGTCTGCACGGCAGTGGTTGTGCCTTGAATGTTGCGCAGTGTCAACTGGGCGGTATGCTGTTTCTTGTCGCGCAGATAAGTCACGGTCACTTTGTCGCCCGGGCTGTGGTTCGTCAGGATTTCCTGCAACTCGCCAAACTTGTCAATCTTCTTGCCGTCTATAGCAGTAATCACGTCGCCCTCTTTCAGGCCGCCGGCAGCTGCTGCGCCATCCGCGCTCACTTCGCCTACGTAGATGCCCGATGTGGTGCCGAGGTCGGGCGTATTACCCTTCTCCTTCTGTGCGTCGATGTAGTTGGTCACGTCTTGGCCCGAGATGCCCAGCAACGCGCGCTGCACAGTGCCGTATTTGCGCAAGTCGTCCACCACCTTGTTCATGATGGTTGTAGGGATGGCGAAGCCGTAGCCCGAGAATGACCCCGTTTGCGAATAGAGCATGGCGTTGATGCCTACCAACTCGCCGCGAGAGTTTACAAGTGCGCCGCCCGAGTTGCCCGGGTTGATGGCTGCGTCTGTCTGGATGAAGCTGTCAATGCTTCCCGGCGTGGCGTTGAGGCTGCGCGCTTTTGCGCTAACAATGCCAGCTGTGACGGTCGACGTGAGGTTGAAAGGGTTGCCTACGGCCAACACCCATTCGCCCAGTTTCAGGTCGTCCGAACTGCCCACTTTGATGGCGGGCAGACCCGTTGCCTCGATTTTTATCAGCGCCAAATCCGTAGACTTGTCCGTACCGATGATACGCGCTTTGAACTCGCGGTGGTCGTTGAGCTTCACCGTCATTTCGTCTGCGTCCTCCACCACGTGGTTGTTCGTCACGATGTAGCCGTCGGCTGTCAGTATCACGCCCGAACCGGCACCCGTGCGTTTCGGTGTCTGAATCTTGCGCTGCTGGCTTCCGCCGTTGCCGCGTCCGAAAAAGTCGCCGAAGAAGTCTTCAAACGGGTCGCTGTATTGTATTGTCTGCGTCTTGCCGTTGGTCGTCACTTTGATATAAACTACGGAGTTTACAGCGTTCTCTGCGGCTGTTGTGAGGTCCACTGGGTTCGACGGTACAGCCGTCGTGTTGGCCGTAGCCGGACTTTGCAGTCCCAGCGTGAGTGCGAGCACCCATAAGGGGAGGTATTTGCGTGTCATAGGATTGTTTTATGTTTTCGTTTTCTGTCGGCAAAGGTAGTGCGCCACCCCTTTCGTGCGTATGCCGGCAGTGGCTGAAAAGCCCACTCTTTGTCCTTCTTAACACGGCGAAAACGCCATATTTTATAAAGTATGAACTATAAGCACGGCGTTTGCACTTGTTAAAACTCCGCCGCGGCGAGCGGCAACACGGAAAAAATAGCGACTTTTGTATGTCCGTTAGCCCGGCGCACCATGCAGCGGGGCATAACGGTCACTTTGCATAAACAATCAAATACACAATACAGCATGACACGCACCTGGACACCCCTTAAAGAATATAAGGAAATCCTCTTCGACGAGTACAACGGCATAGCCCGCATCACCATCAACCGCCCCCGCTACCGCAACGCCTTCACCCCCCTCACAGTGGCCGAGATGAGCGACGCACTGCGCGAGTGCCGAGAAAATGCCGACATCTGCGTCGTGGTTCTTACTGGCGCAGGCGACAAAGCTTTCTGCGCCGGCGGCGATATGCACGTCAAGGGCCGTGGCGGCTACGTTGGCGGCGATGGCGTGCCTCGTCTCAACGTGCTCGACGTGCAGAAACAGATACGTTCTCTGCCCAAGCCCGTAATTGCTATGGTCAACGGTTTTGCCATTGGCGGCGGCCACGTACTCCATCTCATGTGCGACCTTACGATTGCCTCCGACAACGCCATCTTCGGCCAAACGGGGCCCAAGGTCGGTTCGTTCGATGCCGGTTTCGGTGCGTCCTATCTGGCCCGCATCGTAGGACAGAAGAAAGCGCGCGAAATATGGTTCATGTGCCGCCAATACTCCGCCGCTGAGGCCGAGCGCATGGGCATGGTCAACAAGGTTGTCCCCTTCGACCGCCTCGAAGACGAGGTGGTGGAGTGGGCCGAAACCATGATGGAACGCTCTCCTCTGGCCCTGCGCATGATCAAGGCTGGCCTCAATGCCGAACTCGACGGGCAGGCAGGCATTCAGGAGTTGGCTGGCGACGCCACCATGCTCTACTACATGCTCGACGAAGCCCAGGAGGGCGGACGCGCCTTCCTCGAAAAGCGCAAGCCCGACTTCAAGAAGTTCCCCAAGTTGCCCTAATTCTTGGCCTTATTGCCGTTTCCCCAATCCCACAAGTAAACACTCAAAACATTGCATTTTCTTCCCTTCACCCTTAGGGTAGTGCCGCGCACGCTCAAATTCAAGCAACCTGCCGGCACATCGCGCGGTGTATACCTCGAACGCCGCGTGTGGTACATCGTCATGTCGTCCGCCGACCCCAAACTGCGTTTCACGGGCTTGGGCGAGTGCGCCCCGTTGCCCGATCTGAGTTGCGACTATTCCGACGACTACGAAGAACGTCTGCGCGCCGTCTGCGCCGAAGTGGAACAGACGCAAAACCTCGACCCCGAACGGCTGCGTCCCTTCCCCTCAATGCTCTTCGGTCTGCAAACGGCGTTCCGGTCAGCCGCAGGATCGCTCAGCGGCAACTACCTGCGCCTCTATCCCTCCGACTTTACGCAGGGACAGCGCGGCATACCCATCAACGGCTTGGTGTGGATGGGCACGTTCGATGAGATGTGCCAACGCATGGAGGAGAAACTCGAAAAGGGCTTCCGCTGCGTAAAACTCAAAATCGGAGCCATCGATTTCGAGAGCGAACTGTGCCTTATCAAGCAGCTTCGCGCCCGTTACAGCGCTGAGAGCGTTGAATTGCGCGTCGATGCCAACGGGGCGTTCTCCGTTGACGAAGCCCCCCGACGGCTTGAAGAACTCAGCCGCTATCAGTTGCACAGCATTGAGCAGCCCATACGCCAAGGGCAATGGGGCGCAATGGCTCGCCTCTGTGCAGATACGCCCCTGCCCATCGCGCTTGACGAGGAACTCATCGGGGTAAACGATTTCAAACTCAAAAACGAACTCCTCGACACTATTCGTCCGCAATACGTGGTGCTTAAACCTTCGTTGCACGGTGCATTCACCGGTGCGGCGGAGTGGATGGCCCTTGCACGCGACCGTGGCATAGGTTACTGGACCACATCCGCGCTCGAAAGCAACGTAGGGCTCAACGCCATTGCCCAATGGTGTGCCGCCATCGACGGCGACACGTCCCTGCCGCAAGGACTGGGTACGGGGCAACTCTTTGTGGAGAATTTCCAGGCCGCGCCCCTGCGCATCGAGGGGGATTGCCTGTGGTACGGCACGCCCGAACAGCGTACCTTTGAACGGGAAATAGCGCAGTTCGCCGAAGAGTGGCAGAAGCCCCAGTCCACTATCACCGTACACACGTCGGGCAGCACGGGCCAGCCCCAGCCCATGGAGGCGGAGAAGACGCGTATGTGGGACAGTGCCTTGGCCACCGTCCAAGCTCTCGGACTGCAAGAGGGCAACACGGCATTGCTTGCCATGCCCCTGCGCTACATTGCCGGGCAGATGATGCTCGTGCGGTCCTTTGCCGCAGGTCTGCAAATCATCCCCGTAGCTCCCTGTTCGCACCCCTATGCTGGACTGCACGAGGCACCCGACTTTGCCGCCTTGACCCCGATGCAGGTGTTCGAAACGCTTCGCGTGCCGCATGAGCGGTCGCTCCTGCGCCGCACCCTCTGCCTCATCATCGGTGGAGGCGCAATATCGGAGGCTTTGCAGCGTGAACTGCTATCCTTCCCCAATCCCGTTTACAGCACATACGGCATGACGGAAACGCTTTCGCACATTGCGCTGCGCCGGCTCAACGGCCCCTCGGCAACCGACTTTTACACGCCGCTGCCAGGTGTTACCGTGTCGCTTAGCAACGAAGGAACGCTCTGCGTAGACGCACCAATGGTTCACGAGGGTGTGTTGCAGACCAACGACCTTGCCGAGCTGCTGCCCGACGGCCGTTTCCGCATCCTCGGCCGTCGCGACAATGTAGTTTGTTCCGGCGGACTGAAACTCCACATTGAGGACATCGAGCGCAAACTCGCCGTCCTGCCCGTGCCGTACGCCGTCACCTCCGTTCCTGATGACCGTCTCGGCGAAGCCCTTGTGCTGCTCTACGAGAGCAATGCCGACTTAAGCGAAAAACTCCTCGCAGACTGCCGCCATCTGCTCAACCGCTATGAAGTACCCCGTCGCTACGTCCGCATAGCCCATCTGCCCCTCACTGCCACCGGCAAGCCCGCCCGCGCCGAGGCCCGCCGTATAGCTGCGGAACTTCTCTCATGATCAAGAAGAAACTTTTCCTGACTTCATCACCTTTTTGTATCCCCAAATGGCACATATTGAAAATCAACGAGTTACGTATTTTTATAGGGTGACTTTGGGCGACGCAAACGAAAAACTCGAAGAAGGCTTCATCTAACGACGTACGTCCACCCTCTTTAATGACGTACGT
>CAVLCM010000035.1:0-17306 GCA_963661625.1 bacterium | reverse complement strand
GACGTACGTTCACTCACCCTCATGACGTACGTTCACTCATCGCATAAATGTACGCTCTGATTTTCAACGGAAATACTTTACTCCGAAGCATCCTTCACATAAACGCAGTTCCTCACTGAGAAGCATCTTGCCATAAAGCCGCTTTCCGGATTAGGAACCTCCGAAAACCGATTTGGGTGACACATTGACGAAGTCAAGGAGTCCGCGACTGCGTCCGACTGAGGTGCGGAGTACGGACGGAGCTATGCAGATTTCAAAAAACATACACATATAAAGACAAAGTTTCATAACTTTGCAGCAAACGCAACTAACACCCTCGCCCCAAGGCGACCAACACCGATGAACCAACTAAGCAGAAAAATATTTGCGGCGCTGACAGTTCTCGTGCTTTCAGCAACCTTTGCCTTTGCGCAACAAACAGGACTCAACTTTGGCCGCACCTTGCGCGTCGACTATGACTTCAGCGGCAACAAACAGGAGCAACGCATCGCCCTTAACCAATTGTGCAGTTTCGAGGGTTGGGCCGGACGGCGCGTACACATGGACTCGCTCTTCCTGCGCGGCAACGGCGACATCACGCTCCGCGACAAACGGACAGGACGCGTGCTTTACCGCCAATCGTTTTCCACGCTTTTCCAAGAATGGCTGACCACGGAGGAGGCAACTCGCCTTACACGTTCGTTTGAGAACACTTTTCTCCTGCCAATGCCCGAAGATACAGCCACAGTGACGGTGAGGCTCTTCACCTTCCGACATACGGTGAGCGCAGAACTGACGCATACGGTGGTGCCCACGGACATACTCATCCGTTCGCTCGACAGCCAGCCCACGCCTCCCCACCGCTACCTGCACCGCAGCGGAGACAGCCGGGACAAGATAGACGTGGCTATCGTCGCTGAGGGATATACGGCCGACCAGGCCGAGGCTTTCTACGCCGATGCGCAGACAGCGGTCAACTCCATCCTGGCCCACGAACCTTTCAAAAGCATGGCTGACCGCTTCAACTTCGTGGCGGTGGCAGCAGCCTCGCAGGACTCGGACGTAAGCATCCCCAAAGAGGGACTGTGGCGCAACACCGCGCTTAGCTCCCACTTCTCAACGTTCTATTCCGACCGTTACCTCACGACGCTCCACCAGCGCGACCTGCACAACCTCCTTGCACGCATTCCTTACGAGCATATCATCATCCTCGCCAACACATATACTTACGGCGGGGGCGGTATTTTGAACGCCTATACGCTGACCACCACGCACCACTCGGCGTTCCGTCCCGTGGTGGTACATGAGTTTGGGCACAGCTTCTGCGGTTTGGCCGACGAGTACTACTACGACGACCAGTACGAGAACTACTATTCGCCCGATATTGAACCTTGGGAACAAAACATCACCACGCTGAAGGACTTTGCCAGCAAGTGGCAGGACATGCTCCCGAAGAAGACGGCCGTGCCCACCGTGTCGACAAAGAAAAACCGCGAGGCAATCGGTGTATATGAGGGCGGCGGCTACATGTCGAAAGGCGTGTTCCGCCCGTGTCAGGACTGCCGCATGAAAACCAACGAGGCTGCGGCGTTCTGTCCCGTGTGCCAGCGCGCCCTTTCGCGCCTCATCCGCTTCTATACCGAGGAATAACCTCCTCCCCACTCCAACCACCCTAACCACCCTACCCTATGGCGAAGACCAAAGCCCCCAAACGCAATCCCGGCACTACGCCGCAAAAGCGTTCGAGGTGGCAACAGATAAAATCGGGACAGCTCTACCGCGAATGCCGCGAATACCTTGAACGCGACGGCATTCGCTTCATCATTGGGCTGTGTATGCTCATCGTGAGCCTTTACCTGCTCATCAGTTTTGCGTCGAACGTCTTTACCGGACGCATCGACCAATCGTTCGTGCAAAACGGCACGCTCACCCACGCCGCCAACTACGGCGGAAAACTGGGTGCAATCGTTTCAAACTACTTCATGGACAAGTGTTTCGGGGTGTTTTCCATCCTCATCCCGGTGTTCACACTGTTGGCGAGCGTAAAGCTGATGGGCTCGTACCACGTACGCCTTTGGAAGTGGTTTTTGAACTTTTCCATCGTGATGATTTGGGGCTCTGTGTTCATCACACTCATCACCGACGTGCTTCCGCAATCGGTCACGAGCTATTTCAGCTTCCGCTTGGGCGGTGGCCACGGCACATACGTGGCGCACTTCCTCAACAGCGAGCTGGGCACTTCGGGGGCGTGGCTCGTGGTGATTGTCACACTGGTGCTTTACGCCCTCTACCTGTCGAGCGAAACGGCCAGTGCCGTGCGCAAAGCCATGCGTCCGCAGGACTATATCAAGCTTCGCGGCAAAAACAAGGAAATCGCTGACGACACCGAGGACGAGACGGAGAATTACGTCGAAAACGAGACCGACTACGACAACGAGCCAGTATACGGCTACGACGAGCAAACCGAAGGAAACGAGCCGCAGGAAGAGGAGGCTAACACCATATCCCTGGACCTTACGCAGGAAGCCGCGGACGACAATACGGACGACGCTCAGTTCCCCGCAACGGATACCGAAATGGAGATTGCAGCCCCGACCGATGAAGAGAAGGAACTCGACATCACACCGCCCGTAGTCGACGAGAAGGCCGAAGGAAAGACCGTGGAGGAGGTGTTGGCTATGGAACCCTACGACCCGCGGAAGGACTTGGAGTATTACAAGTTCCCCACCATCCCCCTGCTCAAACACTACGAAGAGGACGGGCCGAACGTGGACATGACGGAACAGAACGCCAACAAGGACCGCATCATCAACGTGCTGCACAACTTTGGCGTAGAGATTTCGAGCATTAAGGCCACCATTGGTCCTACGATTACGCTCTACGAGGTAACGCCTGCTCCGGGCGTGCGCATCAACAAGATACGCAACCTCGAAGACGACATCGCCCTCTCGCTCTCCGCTCTGGGCATCCGCATCATCGCCCCCATACCGGGCAAAGGCACTATCGGTATTGAGGTGCCAAACAAGCGGCCGCGCATCGTGTCGATGGAGAGCATTATCAACACGCGCAAGTTCCAGGAATCAACCTTCGAACTCCCTATCGCACTGGGCAAGACTATCACGAACGAGGTGTTTATGGTAGACCTCGCCAAAATGCCCCACTTGCTCGTGGCTGGTGCTACGGGTCAGGGTAAGTCGGTCGGCCTGAACGCTATCATTACCTCGCTGCTCTACAAGAAGCACCCTGCGGAATTGAAGTTTGTGATGGTCGACCCGAAGAAAGTGGAATTTTCCATCTACGCTCCCATTGAGAAGCACTTCCTGGCCAAAATCCCCGACGACGACCTCGACCCCATCATCACCGATGTAACGAAGGTGGTGCAGACGCTCAAAAGCCTCTGCCAGTTGATGGACCACCGCTACGACCTGCTCAAAAAGGCCAAGGTACGCAACATTAAGGAGTACAACGCCAAGTTCAAAAGCCGCCAGTTGCTTCCGCGCGACGGCCACGAATTTATGCCATACATCGTGGTGATTATCGATGAGTTTGGCGACCTTATCATGACCGCCGGCAAGGAGGTGGAGCTCCCCATCGCACGTATTGCTCAGCTGGCGCGTGCCGTGGGCATACACATGGTCATCGCCACGCAGCGACCCACAACAAATATCATTACGGGTACGATCAAGGCCAACTTCCCCGCACGTATGGCGTTCAAGGTGATGTCGCAAATCGACAGCCGCACCATCCTCGACCAAAGCGGTGCGAACCAGCTCGTGGGCAAGGGCGATATGCTCTTCCTCTGCGGCAACACGCCGACACGTGTGCAGTGCGCCTTTGTCGACACGCCCGAGGTGGAGAAAATCAACGACTTCATCGCCGACCAGCAAGGCTACTTGGCCGCCTTCGAGCTGCCCGAACCAATTATGGACGACGAGGGCGGAGCGCCCAAGGGCGAACTGGGCGACGAGCCGCTCGACTCGATGTTTGAGGAAGCCGCTCGCCTCATCGTGGTGCACCAGCAAGGCTCCACGTCGCTCATTCAGCGAAAGTTCTCTATCGGCTACAATCGTGCCGGCCGCCTGATGGACCAGCTCGAACGTGCCGGCGTGGTAGGCCCCACACGTGGTTCGAAGCCGCGCGAGGTACTCTGCCAAGACGAGAACCAACTCAACTCCCTCTTGGCCGAGTTGCACAGTTAAACCGGCATACAAACACGGCGGACACAGCTCGTTCCCTCACGGAATGCACGTGTCCGCCTTTTTCTTTACCCCCCATGACCACTACTCCCCAAACGAGGCTCTTTGCCGACAGCGGCAGCACGAAGACCGACTGGCTGATAACCACCGGAAACGGCACTCCGCAGCGCATCCGCACGCAGGGAATCAATCCCTTCATGCTCAGCGACGACGAAGTGGAACAAATCCTTCGAAATGAGTTGCTCTCGACCGAGGGCTTCTCCGCCCCGACGGCAATCTGCTTTTATGGAGCAGGGTGCAGGGGGGAAGGAACGGAACGTATGGAACGTATTTTCCGAAAGTTGTTCTCCAATGCGACCGACATCACGGTTGACTCCGACCTCATCGGGACGGCAAAAGCCCTTATCGGAGGCGGCAGCGGCATTGCCTGCATCCTCGGCACGGGAAGCAACAGTTGCCTCGTGGTTGACGGACAGACGGTGGCCAATGTGTCGCCCCTGGGTTACGTTTTGGGCGACGAGGGGAGCGGAGCCGTACTGGGTCGCCGCCTCATCGGCGACGTGTTGAAAAAGCAGTTGCCCGAACACGTCTGCAAGGCTTTCCACAACACCTATACCCTGACGGGCGACGAAATCATCAGCCGCGTATACCGCGAACCCTTCGGCAACCGTTTTCTGGCCTCGTTCGCCCCGTTCCTCCATGCGCACCACGAAGAACCGGCCGTCAGGGCGTTGCTACTCGACGAGTTCGCACGCTTCTTCCGCCGCAATGTGTTGCTCTACCGCCGCACGGACCTACCCGTGTCGTTCACCGGCAGCATAGCCTACCATTTCCGCGAAGAATTGGCTATGGCAGCAGAGGCTTGCGGCTGCACTTTGGGACGCATTCTGCAAAGTCCGCTCGACGGCATACAGGAGGCGTAAAAACGCCATAGAGAGGCGCAAAGAGCCATTCAAAAGGGCTAAACCGCCCATTTCCAATACGTTAAGACAAAAAAAGGCGGAAAATATTTGCGCCGTATGCGGCCATACTCTATATTTGCCGCTGAAACGTTGTCCTTCCCTTGCAAATAAAGGGGTTGCGGCACACGCGACACGGTAAATCACATATTCAAAAATACACTTATGAACAAGACAGATCTCGTAAACGCTATTGCAGCAGCAGGCTTGACAAAAGCTGATTCTAAGAAGGCTCTCGACGCAGTCCTCACTTCAATCTCTGGCGCACTCGCCAAAGGCGACAAGGTGGCTATCCTCGGCTTCGGTACTTTCGCAGTAAACGAACGCCCCGCCCGTGAAGGCATCAACCCCGCCACTAAGGAAAAAATCACTATCGCCGCCAAGAAGGTTGTTAAGTTCAAGGCTGGTGCAGAGCTCGCAGCTGGCTTAAACTAAGCCGAGACTTAAACTGACTATATAAACGTCAAGCGTTGAAAGCAAGGAGGTCGCTCCTGCTTTCAACGCTCTTTTTTGTGGATTGCGGCTCTTCTCTTGCAGGTCGCTTCCAATTGGGAGACAACACCAACGATTTTGCCCAAACCGGGATGTCATCCGTATAAGTCTTGTTCAAAAATTCCGTTGACGGTGCGGTACAACAAGCGAGGAAGTTTCGCTTATTAGTCGCGGCGGAAAATGTCGCGGGTATACACCTTTCCTTCCACGTCTTTGAGGCAGTCGTCGAAGCGGTTGGCGATGATGGCCTTGCTTTGCTCCTTGAACTTATCAAGGTCGTTGACCACCAAGCTGCCGAAGAAGGTTGCGCCGTCCTCAAGTGTAGGTTCGTAGATGATTACCTCCGCTCCCTTGGCCTTTACACGTTTCATGATGCCTTGGATGGCCGACTGACGGAAGTTGTCGGAGTTTGACTTCATGGTAAGGCGGTACACGCCGATGACACACTTTTTCTCCTTGGCGGCATCCCACTGGCTACTGCCGATATAGTAACCAGCCTTGCGCAACACTGCGTCGGCAATGTAGTCCTTGCGTGTGCGGTTGGACTCAACGATGGCCGACATCATGTTTTGCGGCACATCCTGATAGTTGGCCAGAAGTTGTTTCGTGTCCTTGGGGAGGCAGTAGCCACCGTAGCCAAAGGACGGGTTGTTATAGTGCGTGCCGATGCGTGGGTCGAGACCTACGCCCTCAATGATTGCTTTGGAGTTGAGCCCCTTCACTTCGGCATAGGTATCGAGTTCGTTGAAGTAGCTCACACGCAGGGCGAGGTAAGTATTGGCCAAGAGTTTCACGGCCTCAGCCTCCTTCATGCCCATGAAGAGCGTGTCGATGTTCTCCTTGATAGCCCCCTCCTGCAACAGGGCGGCAAACGTCTCGGCAGCTTGGCGGAGCATTGCCACGTCGGTAACAGACTGAATAGCGGCGTTCTCCTCGGCAAAGTCGGGGCGGTCGATGAGGTTGGGATAGCCCACGATGATGCGGCTGGGGTAGAGGTTGTCGTAGAGAGCCTTACTCTCGCGCAGGAACTCGGGGGAGAAAAGCAGGTTGAACTCCTTGACACCACGCTGAGCATATTTAAGGTAAAGACTGCGCGTATACCCAACGGGGATTGTCGACTTGATGACCATCACCGCTTTGGGGTTCACTTCCAGTACGAGGTCGATTACCTCTTCCACGTGGCTCGTGTCGAAGTGGTTCATCACCGGGTCATAGTTTGTGGGGGCAGCAATGACCACATAGTCGGCATCGGCATAGGCTGCGCGTCCGTCGAGCGTAGCGGTGAGGCTGAGAGGCTTCTCGGCCAGGTATTTTTCAATGTAATCGTCCTGTATGGGGGATATTTTGCGGTTGAGTTTTTCCACCTTCTCGGCAACCACGTCCACCGCCGTCACGGGATGGTGCTGCGCCAGCAAGGTGGCAATACTAAGTCCTACGTAGCCCGTACCGGCCACGGCAATCCGAATGTCTTTAAAGTCGCGCATAAAATACTGCGTTTTTTCTCTCCGGGGCGGAAACTCCCCGTCAACTGCAAATGTATGCACAAATTTCGAGGGCAACCTCCGTCTGCAACAAAAATCGTCAGTCGCCCCAATGTTGTCCTAAACGTTTTTATTTCTGTCCGATAAAAACAAGCCCAACGCATTGCTCAGGTTTTCTCTCGCTGCGACGCAACGGGACGAAAGCAAATAGGCACACAGAGGCTCAAAATTGCCGCTAATTACTTACCTTTGCCCTGAAAGCCCCGACGGGAAGGCGCAGCCGCAAGAGACGTTGCGCCCACGAGAGAGACACAGACAAATAACTTAACCCTATACACAACGAAAAACATGAGACACAAATTGTTTGGCCTGCTCCTTGCACTGGCACTGCTGCCTTGGACAGCTGCCGTGGCGCAGACCTTTATCAATCTCACCCCTCGTCCCAAGACGATGAACGTGTACACTGGCACATTGGATTTGCCCAACGCGTTCACCATCAGCTACGGCGATGTGGACGAGGAGAGCGTAAACGAAATCAACCGATTTGCCACTTCTTACAGCGATGTGACCGGCGCAACCGTTACGGTGGCGAGCGGCGACAACACGGCCTTGTTCAAAGTGGAGAAACTCACAGGTTCCACGACCAAGAACGAAGCTTACACGCTGACCATCAACGGCACAGGCGTGACGGTGAAAGCGAAAAACGCGCTGGGCGTGTTCTACGCTTTCCAGAGCATCAAAAAACTGCTCCCGGCCAACGTGATGGCTGGAGTGAAAGACGCATCGGTTACGTCGTACACTCTGCCCCGCCTCAACATCACCGACGAACCGCGCTTTGAATACCGCGGCTTCATGCTCGACGTGGCTCGCCACTTCTTCACGGTGGAAGAGGTAAAGCGCATGATCGACGTGATGTCGTACTACAAGATGAACGCCTTCCATTGGCACCTGAGCGATGACCAAGGCTGGCGCGTAGAAATCAAGAAGTACCCGAAACTCACAAGCGTGGGAAGCATTGCGCCCAACAGCCGTTTCACGGATATGTACGAACTGACGCAATACTGGATAAACAAGCCTTACGGTCCTTACTATTACACGCAGGAGGAAATCAAGGACGTAGTGGCCTACGCCTCAGAACGCCACATCACCATCATCCCCGAAATCGACATGCCCGGCCACTTCTGTGCAGCCCTCACGGCTTATCCTGAGTTTAGCTGCACACCCAACGGGTCGCACGTGGTGCAGAGCGACGGCGGCATTTACAGCGACGTGATGAACGTGGCCAACCCTGATGCGGTACAGTTTACGAAGGACATCCTCGAGGAACTGATGGAACTCTTCCCGGGCGAATACCTGCACATCGGCGGCGACGAATGTCCCACTACGGCATGGCAGAACAACGCCCAGTGTCAGGCAGCCTACAAGAGTCTCGGCCTGACGGACTACCGTCAGCTGCAAAGCCACTTCATTCAGGAATTGGCTGAATTTGTGCAGTCGAAAGGCCGCAAGTTGGCTATTTGGAACGAGGGTATCACCGCCTCGGGCGCAGACCTCGACATCATGAAGGCCACAGGGGCTACGGTTTACTGCTGGACAGGCCCTGAGGCTGCCGCTGCAAAGGCTAAGGAGCTTGGTTTGCCCAACATCTACACTCCCTGGGGACCGTACTACATCAACCGCAAGCAGGGCAACAGCCAGTTCGACCCTCCCGGCGCAGGTTACGGCACGGACGACGTGAAAGCCACTTACAACCAGACTATCCCCGACGCAACGGACTATGGCGTGCAGGGTACGTTCTGGACGGAACACGTGTCTGACGCGGACTACATGGAATGGCTCGCCCTGCCCCGTCTGATTGCCATTGCCGAACGAGGCTGGACAACGGAGGCCAACAAGGACTTTGAGGATTTCCGCAAGCGTATGTCGGCCGACACGGTGATGCTCAACTACGGCAACTACAAGTACTGCAAATACTACATGATTGGCTACACGCAGCCCACGGCCGACGACAGCCGCGTGATGCCCCATGCCAACACCGCCGACAAGAAATATTACTACCGCCTCATCTCGGGCGGCACGGACGCTACGCGCAAGGACCGCTGCATCGAACTCATCGGCGAAGGTTCGTCGCTCCTCACTACTTACAGCGCAAACGGCGCACAGGTTGGCCGTCTCTGGACCAACACGCAGGCAGCCGCTACCGCCAGCAACTACGACAACCAATGGTGGAGCATTGAAGAAGACCCGGACAACGCCGGGAAGTACGCACTTGTGTGCAAGGCGCAGCCCGACGGTTCAGTCAACCCCAACCCGACCGCTACAACTACTGCCGGACGTTGGACGTACGACAACTCAACGAAGCACTATAACTTCCAGCTCGGCACGGGCGCATACGGCACGAAGGGCAACAACTATTATTACACCCTCTCGAGCGACCAGGTGAGCGGACAGTACCTCAACTCTTCCATGGCCGGACAGGGTTTGGCCGTGAACGTGTACAGCGACCCGACAAACGGTGCCGGCGGTCAGTGGGAGTTTTCGCCCATGGAGGACTACGGCAGCAATGTCACTCCCATTACGTTCGACTACCTTGAAGAGGGCAAGACGTATGCCTTCACCAACACGCTCGACGACTTCACAGGTGCGACTCTCGCCGACGGCGGAAAGACGACCAGCCTGCAACACAGCGCAGATGTTTACGCTCAAAACGCTTGGACGGTGGAAAGTTCAACAGTGAACGCCGACGGCTCGCAGACACTCAACCTCAAGAACGCCGCCACTGGCCGCTACATCGCAGCCATCGGTTCTTACACAGCTCGCTTGGGCAGTGCCGTCACAGTGGCCAGCAACGTTAGTTCGCCCGCAGTGACCATTAGCTACGTTCCCTCGACCGAGGACTACCGTTTGAAGGTGAGCGACAAGAGCCTCTTCCCCATCCCCGCAGGTACGGTCAACGCCGGCTCAACCACGAGCAGCGACGGCGACGCAGCCCACAAGCAGGGTGCGGGCTGGAACATTCAGGAAGTGACGGTCGTAACGTTCACCTGCGTAGACGACCAAGGCAGCGCACTCGGCACGTTCACACGCAGCCTCCCCGTAGGCACGGAAGTGACGGAAGCGGTTTGTCCCGTCATCAAGAACAACACCATCCAAGCCATCACCGCCACGGGCGACAATGCCTACACATTGACCTACAAGCGTTCGGCTTACTCCGTATCGTTTAACTGCACGGACACGAAGGGCGCGCTGATTGAGACTGAGGACGTGACCGTACCCGTTGGCGAAAGCTACACGGTGGCTCTTCCCTCGCCTAAGTACTACACGCTCGAAAGTGCCGACACGAAGAACGGTCAGGTACTCCAGCTGACTTCTGACACGACCATCAACGCCGTTTACTTTACCGATGCCATCACTGGCGTGAAGAAGGACGGCAACGTTGTGACCACCATCGAAAACGGCAAGAGCTACCTGCTCTACGATGCAACCACTGCGGCCAACCGCTCGGGCTACCGCCTCATCCAGACTGACAACAACCGCATCAACCGCAGCACGACAGCCGAGGGTTTGCAGCCCAATGCCGTATGGACGTTGGAAGGCAGCGGCAAGACGTTTAAGGTGAAGAACGAATACACAAGTCTCTACGTGCCTCTGCTCACGCGTTCGCAATCGACCACTGCCTCGAAGACGGGCGGCTCGTTCACCTTCGCCCTCAACTCCGACGGCGAAACGTGGAACATCAAGGGTTCGAACGGCCAGTACTGGGACGGCATCGAAAGCGGCGACCTCGTAGGTTGGGACGACGGCACAGGCCACCCCATCCGCATCAGCACTTTCTACGCGCAGCCCATGTACACGGTTTCTGTCGTATGCCTCGACGAGGACGAAAAGACGCTTAGCAAAACGTCCGTCCTGCTCAACGCCGGCAGTCTGTACACGCTGACAATCCCCACCATCGACGGCTACACCCTCACCAGCGTAACAGACAACGAGGGCTACCAGGGCATCGTAGAGGGCTACGTCACCGTAAAAGCCAACTACAAGAAGGTAGTAGACGGCATCAGCAACGCAGAAATCGCCAAGACCACCTCCACCAAGCAAGGCATCTACGACCTCAGCGGCCGCCGCATCCAACGAGTAGCTCGCCCCGGCATCTACATCGTCAACGGACAGAAAACCCTTGTGAAGTAACACACATATAATATATAGGTACATTTCAAAAGGAGTGTGGCCGCTTTGGCGGTCATGCTCCTTTTGTTTCCCTCGCTCGTGCTGACTGCCGGAGCCTTCCAAGAAGAAATTCTTAGTCCAAAAAATGCTATCTATGCTTTGCAAGTTCGATTTCGAGTTAGTAACTTTGCAATGATTTTTATACCGAAAACATTATCAAGATGGAGACGTTTTTTAAATCGCACGCCTACTTGATGGAACACTTCAACGCGCCGGTACGCCGCTCGCTGATGGACACCATCGACTGGAGCTACCGAATGATTGGCATCAAAGGTCCGCGAGGCGTGGGACGTACATCTTTTCTCTTGCAGTATGCCAAGGAGAACTTTGACATACGGCTTCGTCAATGCCTTTACATCAACCTTAACAGCTTCTATTTCCAGGCTCACGGCATCGTGGACTTCGCCGGCCGTTTCATGGCCGAAGGAGGACAGGTGCTGCTCATCGACCAGGCGTTCAAACTGCCTGATTGGCGCGAGCAGCTCTGCGAGTGCTACCACCGCTATCCGTATCTGCGCATTGTGTACGCCACCACGTCGGTGAACATGGGCGAGGGCGACGACGAGACGGAACTCTCGTCGATTAGCCGCACGTACGTGCTGCACGGCTTCTCGTTCCGCGAATACATCAACCTGGAAACGAACCAGAACTTCGAGGCTTACACCTTCGACCAACTGCTCGAAAACCACGAGCAGATACTCAAAACGATTCTTCCCAAGGTGCACCCGTGGCACTACTTCCAGGACTATCTGCAACACGGCTACTACCCCTTCTTCCTTGAGAACCACAACTTCACTGAGGCGTTGCTCAAAGCCATGAACAACATGATCGAGGTAGACCTGCTCCTGAACAAGCAGATTGAACTGAAATACCTCTCGCGCATCAAGAAGTTGCTCTACCTCCTGGCCATAAGCGACCCGGCTGCGCCGAACGTGAGCAAGTTGGCGCAGGAAATCGGCACGTCGCGCGCCACGGTGATGAATTATCTCAAATACCTGGAAGAGACGCGCCTCATCAACATGGTGCACCACCCGGGCGAGAGCTACCCCAAGAAGCCGGCAGCCATCTACCTGCACGATGCAAACCTAATGTACGCCCTTTGGGAAAACTGCATGTCGGAACAAACCATCATGGAGACGTACTTCGTTAACTGTCTGTGGCGCCACCACACGGTGAACAAGGGAAAGCGCTTGGGCATGTTCCGCATCAACAACTCCACTAATATATGTGTGTGCGACAAAATGCGCCGCATACGCACCGCCGCCGACACGATCTACGTGAAGTACAACACCGACGTAGGCCGCGAAAACGAAATTCCGCTCTGGCTCTTCGGTTTCCTCTATTAAGGAGAAACGGGCAAGACACAATAAAGCGCAAACAAGGAAGCGCCAGGCACGAACAAGACAGGATCAAGCAGAAAAACATAACAAACACATCTATTATAATAGGCACAGGGCGTGTGGCGCAGAACGGCACGGCTCCGCTGCCAAATACAAAAACTCATGGCAAACAAGAAGTTTATTACTTGTGACGGCAACCAGGCCGCTGCGCACATTGCGTACATGTTTTCCGAGGTTGCTGCCATTTACCCCATCACTCCGTCGTCTCCCATGGCCGAGCACGTTGACGAATGGTCGGCACAAGGGCGCATCAACCTCTTCGGCGACACTGTAAAGGTGCAGGAAATGCAAAGCGAAGGCGGCGCTGCCGGTGCTGTGCACGGCTCGTTGCAGTCGGGCGCGCTCACTACCACGTTCACCGCATCGCAGGGCTTGCTCCTGATGATCCCCAATATGTACAAGATTGCAGGTGAGTTACTCCCCTGCGTATTCCACGTTTCGGCTCGTACGCTCGCCACTCACTCACTCTGTATCTTCGGCGACCACAGCGACGTGATGGCTTGCCGCCAGACGGGTTTCGCCATGCTTTGCGAAGGTTCCGTACAGGAAGTAATGGACCTCTCCGCCGTGGCACACCTTGCCGCCCTCGAAACGCGCGTGCCTTTCATCAACTTCTTCGACGGTTTCCGCACATCGCACGAGTACCAGAAGATTGAGGTAATGGATCAGGAGGACATCCGTCCGCTCGTTCCGATGGACAAGGTGAGCGAGTTCCGCAACCGCGCACTCACTCCCGAGCACCCCGTTGCACGAGGCATGGCCGAGAACCCCGAGACTTTCTTTGCACACCGCGAGGTTTGCAACCCCTACTACGACGCTGTTCCCGCAGCCGTAGAGAAATACATGAACGCTATCAGCAAAATCACTGGCCGTGAGTACAAGCTCTTCAGCTACTATGGTGCAGAGGATGCTGAGCGCGTAATCATCTGCATGGGTTCGGCCACGGAGGCTGCCCGCGAAGCCATCGACTACCTCAACGCCAAGGGCGAAAAGGTGGGTATGGTGAGCGTACACCTCTACCGTCCGTTCTCCGTGAAGCACTTGCTTGCCGCAGTGCCCAAGACGTGCAAGAAGATTGCCGTTCTCGACCGCACGAAGGAACCGGGCGCAAACGGTGAGCCCCTCTACCTCGACGTGAAGGACGCATTCTACGATGTAGAGAACCGCCCCGTCATCGTAGGCGGCCGCTACGGTCTCGGTTCGTGCGACACTACGCCGACCATGATCGTGTCGGTATACGACAACCTCGCCCTGCCCCAGCCCAAGGACCACTTCACGGTGGGCATCGTGGACGACGTAACGTTCCACTCACTCCCCTTGGAGAAGGAAATGGCTCTCGGCGGCGAAGGCATCTTCGAAGCTAAGTTCTACGGCCTCGGCGCAGACGGTACGGTGGGTGCCAACAAGAACTCCATCAAGATCATCGGCGACAACACCGACAAGTATTGCCAGGCTTACTTCTCGTACGACTCCAAGAAGTCGGGCGGCTTTACCTGCTCTCACCTCCGTTTCGGCGACCATCCCATCCGTTCCACTTACCAGATTAAGACTCCTAACTTCGTGGCTTGCCATGTTCAGGCTTACCTGCACATGTACGACGTGCTCCGCGGCCTTCGCGACAACGGCACGTTCCTGCTCAACACCATCTGGGAGGGCGACGAACTGGCAAACAACCTGCCCAACAACGTTAAGCGTTATTTCGCAGAACACAATATCACCGTTTACTACATCAACGCCACGAAGATTGCTCAGGAAATCGGTCTCGGCAACCGCACGAACACCATCCTGCAGTCGGCCTTCTTCCGCATCACGGGCGTTATCCCCGTTGACCTTGCCGTAGAGCAGATGAAGAAGTTCATCGTGAAGTCGTACAGCAAGAAGGGTCAGGACATCGTCGACAAGAACTACCAGGCTGTTGACCGCGGTGGCGAATACAAGCAGCTCACTGTTGACGCGGCTTGGGCATCGCTCCCCGAAGACAAGAAGATTGTGCGCGATGAGCCCGCATTCATCTCAGACATCGTACGTCCCATCAACGCTCAGAACGGCGACCTGCTCCCCGTCAGCGCATACAAGGTGTCGGAAGACGGTACTTGGCAACAGGGCACGGCCGCTTACGAGAAGCGCGGCGTAGCTGCCTTCGTTCCCGTATGGCACAAGGAGAACTGTATCCAGTGTAACAAGTGCGACTTTGTCTGCCCCCACGCTGCCATCCGTCCGTTCGTTCTCAACGACGAGGAAATGAAGGGCTTTGCCGGCGAAGGCATTGAAATGAAGGCTCCTGCCGCCATGAAGGGCATGCACTTCGTACAGCAGGTTGACGTTATGGACTGCCTCGGCTGCGGCAACTGCGTAGACGTTTGTCCCGGCTTGAAGGGCAACAAGGCTCTCGAAATGGTACCCCTCGAAGGTCAGCTCGGCGAAGCTGCCAACTGGGACTACTGCGTAAAGAGCGTCACGAGCAAGCAGAACCTCATCGACATCAAGCAGAACCCCAAGAACTCGCAGTTTGCCACTCCGCTCTTCGAGTTCTCCGGCGCATGCTCGGGTTGCGGCGAAACTCCGTACGTAAAACTCGTCAGCCAGCTCTTCGGCGACCGTCAGATGGTGGCCAACGCAACGGGCTGCTCCTCTATCTACTCCGGTTCTATCCCCTCAACTCCCTACACCACGAACGAAAAGGGTCAAGGTCCTGCTTGGGCAAACTCTCTGTTCGAGGACTTCTGCGAGTTCGGTATGGGTATGATCCTTGCCAACAAGAAGATGCGCGCACGCATTCAGTCGCTCTTCGAGGGTGCTATCGCCGATGCCGACGTTCCTGCCGACTTCAAGGCAGCCGCTCAGGAATGGATTGAAGGCCAGGACGATGCAGCCGCAAGCCGCGCCGCAGCCGAGAAGCTCGAGCCCATGATCAAGGCTGGCGCAGACAAGGGTTGCCCCACCTGCAAGCAGCTCAGCGAACTCTCGCACTTCCTCACCAAGCGCAGCCAGTGGATTATCGGTGGCGACGGTGCTTCTTACGATATCGGCTACGGCGGTCTTGACCACGTATTGGCAAGCGGCGAGGACGTAAACATCCTCGTACTCGACACGGAGGTTTACTCCAACACGGGTGGTCAGGCATCTAAGTCTACTCCTATCGGTGCCATCGCACAGTTTGCCGCTGCCGGCAAGCGCGTGACGAAGAAGGACCTCGGCTTGATGCAGGCTACTTACGGCTACATCTACGTGGCTCAGGTGGCTATGGGTGCCGACCAGGCACAGTGCTTGAAAGCGTTCCGCGAGGCCGAGGCTTACCACGGTCCGTCGCTCATCATCGCCTACGCTCCCTGTATCAACCACGGTTTGAAGATCAAGGGCGGCATGGGTCGTAGCCAGGCTGAGGAAGCCCGTGCAGTGGCCTGCGGCTACTGGCACCTCTGGCGCTTCAACCCCGAGTTGGCAGAGCAGGGCAAGAACCCGTTCACGCTCGACTCGAAGGAGCCGGATTGGGATCTCTTCCAAGACTACCTCGACCACGAGGTGCGTTTCCTCTCTTTGAAGAAGGCACTCCCCGAACAGGCTCAGGAACTCTACGACGAGACCAAGCGCGCCGCACAACGCCGCTACGCCTCCTACGTACGCAAAACCAAGGAGGATTGGAGCAACGCCGAATAAGCGCAGCCCAACTCCCTGCTAAGCAATAGGGCAAAGGCTTCCGCACACCGCGGAAGCCTTTGCTGCGTTTAGAGGATAATCTGCCGATGCACTACGGCGCAAACGGAGAGGGTGCAACTTTTCAACCTGCGGCTTTGTCTTTCGGCTACGAATGCTTACTTTCGCATAGAATTAACACAACTAAAACAACGATGAACACAAATACGAGCAAGAGCCTCGAGGGATTGGCCCAGGGCATGACAAACATCTACGATGAGGTAAGCACATCGGTAGCCTCGGCAATCAAGCAGGATCTTATTGCACACTTCGGGAAGGGACTTTACTACCACCTCAAAGAGGGCGAAAAGCCCATCAACGCAGAGCAGCAGGCTTTCATAGCCGAAACGTTCGCCAAGCACGGCGTAACCACCCCTCCCGTTTACGACAAGACATTCTAAGCCCAAGCGGCAACCGCCCTCGCGGCGGCAAATACCATAAGCGTTGGCAAAAGGACATTCCTTCGTCCCTTGCCAACGCTCTTTTTGTGCGTTTACGCGTCAGCAAAGAAGCGGCAACATTCTCTGCGCCACAAGGAACGTTGCAACACGCCTAAACGAAAGGAGCGAAGACTGTTACATCTTCGCTCTAAATACAAGTGACCTCGAAGGGATTCAAACCCTTGACCTTCAGAACCGGAATCTGACGCTCTATTCAGCTAAGCTACGAGGCCTTTGGCAGGGACAGACTGCATTGTCCGTATTGGCTGCGACAGTCTTTGTTCTGCTCCGATTGCAGTGCAAAGGTAATAATATTTTCGCACGAGGGGACTTTGGGCTTACATTTTCCCGTAGGGGAATTCTGTTCATAAGCGTTCACAAAGGGTTGATTCACCATTCCGTTTTCCACCCTTTCATTCACCGTACGTTCACCGGCCAT
>CAVLCM010000034.1:0-17518 GCA_963661625.1 bacterium | reverse complement strand
CGTCATGAGGGTGAGTGAACGTACGTCTATAAGTAGAGTGAACGTACGTCTATAAGTTGAGTGGACGTACGTCGTTAGATGAAGCCTTCTTCGAGCAATACGTAACTCGTTGATTTTCAATATGCGCCATTTGGTGGTGCAAAAAAAGTGATGAAGTCAGGAGCAAGTCCAAAGTCCCATTTTACAGTGTTTCGGGCAGGCCTTTTTGGCTCTTTTCGGTTTTAGCGGACAGCAATATAATATAATAAGTGAAGGGAAATCCCTTGTGCCTCGCTATGATAAATGCGTGGCGCAAGGGATTAGTCTGTCTCTGTATAGCGCATATCAAGAGGCGTGAGCGCGAAGCTATCCTCGTTGCGCAGTTCACCGAAACTTAGATTGATGCCCGCATGGAGTAATTGGCGCGCCAAGACCGGTTTGCCTCGAAAGCCGTGAACGGTCCACTGCTGTGCGGGGCGTAGCCTTTTGCGTAAGGCGAGTAGACGGTCGAACGTGCGCACAATGTGGAGCGTTAGCGGAAGGCGATATTCCTCTGACAATTCTACTTGCCTCGCGAGGATGCGTTCCTGTTCGTCGAGACTTGCCCCCTGCAAGGCATCAAGGCCGCATTCGCCCAGGGCGACCACTTCGGGACGTGCAAGCAGGGTGGGGAGGTTGTGCAACATTTCGTCGAGGTTGAGGCTGTCGGTTGTCCACCATGGGTGGATGCCGACGGAATAGAGACTGCCCTTGCGCCACTCAGACTCGGAGGGGTGCAGCAGCCACTCCTGCGGCACGTTGATGATAGAGCCAGCCGGTGCGAGCGGATTGTGCGTGTGGTAGTCTGTGATGCCGTCGAGTTTCATAGTAAACGATGTTCGTCAGTCCAAAATGCCTTGACGCAGCACCATGCGGCTTTCCGGGCCGAGGTTGAACAGGAGGTCGACGATGCTCAGGTTGGGCAGGAAGCCTGTGCGTTGTGAAAACACTTGATAGTAAGGTACAGGCCTGAACGTCTCATCGGCCGACAGAGGTTGCTTGGGGGAGATGGCGGAACGCAGGTCGGCGCAATCGGGGAAGCGGGAAGCGTCTGCGTAGTCCGTACTTACGGCAATCGTTTTTTCAAGAGATAGCAGCGAAAGTACGGTGTCGCGCAAAGCCTCGTTGAAGTCTACGAGAAAGGTGAACGGCTTTTCGTAGAGCGGACGGAAATCGTCGGCGTAGTACTCAAAATAAGGACTGTTGTCGTAGGCCGACACGAGGGCGTTCCAGTGTAGGTGTTGCCACGCCCCGTGCGACGAAATGCGAACGTCGCGCATGGCCACATGGCTCCCCCCCTCGCGCACTACTGGTACCGTGAGAGCTTGCGCCCCCGTAGGCGTGGCTATCAGGCAGCGGTTGCGGTAGGTCTGTTTGACGTAGTGCTCGCCCCTGTCCTCCACGGCTTGCGTGGCGGCATAGAGGTGGGCGTAGTACTGTACTGGGGCAAGGTAAGCCGAGGAAAGGATAATGGTTTCGGAATGAGGCACGGCTGACGTAATGACAATGGATAGAGCCAAATGTTATTTGGCGGAGGAAACGTAGACAATCTTCCCTGTTAAAGAGGAGTGGGGCACAAACGTGTATTCGCCTGACGGCGTTTCCACCCAATAATAATCGTTTTGCAGTTTGACAGACGGCAACGACTGCGAACCGAGCATCAGTTCGCCTCCTTCGTTCACCGCTACGTTCTGGCACTGCTCGTTCTGCTTCATGAGGTAAGCAAGCAAACGAGCGTTGTAGGGAGTGACAGCCACTTTGCGCCCACGTCCCGGCACGGTAATGGCCTGAGCATCGGGCGAGGTGCGTGCAGGTATGATTATCCGCCGCACAGGGTCTATCCAGATGGTCTCGCCCGGCAGGGCGCGGCAAACGCCCATAAGCAGCTGCGTGCTTTCTTTGTCGGTATTCGTGAAGACAACGAAGTCGCCCTTCTCGGGCGTGGCATAGCCCCAACGGTGATAGCCCCAAAGGCTCTCGCCTGGCATGCGCCAACCATAGTAGGTGAGGCTCACCAAGGCGTGCTGCCCTGTGGGCAACGTGGTGTGGCTCACAAGCACGAAGCGCACAAGGCAGAAAAGCACCACCATCACCCCAAGGGGAAGGGCGTAGAGCCGCAGTCCCTTGCGCTTGCTGCGTGAGGACTTCTGCTGCGTCTCGTTGCGCCTTTTATGCTTGAAGGGGGTGAACCACATAGTCGAGATGCGTCGTCGGTGGAGGAGTTACTTGATGTCCCAGACACGTTTGAAGAAACGGTTCCAGCGTATCTTGCCCTCGGTAAGTCCGTAGTCGGGGTCGAGCGAGAGCCATACGAAGAGCGGTTTGCCCACGACGTGGTCTTCTGGCACAAAACCCCAGAAGCGTGAGTCGGCGGAGTTGTCGCGGTTGTCGCCCATCATCCAGTAGTAGTCGAGTTTGAACGTATAGGACGTGGCAGGCTTTCCATTGATATAGATTTTGCCGTTCTTCACTGCAAGGTCGTTGCCCTCGTAAACGCGGATAGGACGCTCGTAGATGGGGAGGTTTTGCAGCGTAAGCGCCAGCGTAGCCCCCTTCTTGGGTATCCACAGCGGACCGTAGTTGGCCGTGGTCCAGTCCTTGACCATATTCTGCGGATAGAGCCAGTCGGCCGATGGTTCGGCACGTTTGATGGAACTTACCAAGTCCTTTCGTTGCGACAGCGTCTTATACACACTGCGAGTGAGCGGCATCCACACGGTGTTGCCGTTGCGCTGCGTGTAGAGGTCTTCGTCGGTAATGCCCAATTCCTTTTTAAGGTCGAGCGGAATGTCCTGCCTGAACGTCACCTCGTAGGCGTATTGCGCATTCTCAGGCTCAGGCATCGCCTTGCCGTCGAGATAGATGGTGTTGTTGCGTATTTGCAGCGTTTGTCCCGGCAGACCGACGCAACGCTTCACGTAGTTCTCGCGGCGGTCGGTGGGACGGGCTACGATGTCGCCAAACTGTTCCTGCTCCTGACGCATATAGGCTGTGCCGGCTGCGTAGAGCTTTTGAAAGAATGCCTGCTGCTCGTCGTAGCTCATGTCCTTGTGCAGTTTGCTCGAAGCGAGTGTCGGGGCTTCGCCAATGGTTGTGGGCTGCTCGGCAAGCAACTGGTCGCCCATCTGGTAGGCCATGCGGTAGTAGTCCTGATTTTGTTGGTTAAGAGCCACGGTGTCGCCGGCGGGGTAGTTGAACACGACGATGTCGCCGAGCTGCACATGCCCCAGTCCCTCTACGCGGCGGTAGTCCCAATGCGGCCAGTTGCTGTAGCTGCGGCAGTTGAGCAGGGGCAGCGTGTGCTGCGTCAGGGGCATATAGAGCGGCGTTTGCGGAATGCGCGGGCCGTACGACAGTTTCGACACGAGCAGATAGTCGCCCGTGAGCAACGTTTTTTCGAGCGACGAGGAGGGGATGACAAAGTTTTGGAAGAAGAACTGGTTGATGAAGTAGATGGCCACCAAGGCAAACACGATAGCATCCACCCAGCTCATGATGAAACGCGTGGCAGGTCCCACCTCGGGTTCGCGCCACCAGCCCCAATTTATTTTGCGCGAGATGTAAAGATCGTAGATAAGCGGCAACACGATAAGTCCCCACCAAGAACCTACCCAATAAAGGAAGATGAGATAGAGAACTGTGACAACGGAGAACCACGACCATGCCCACACCTTTCCGTGCGGTTTGCGTTCGTCGTCGCGACCTGTGCTGCCCTTGCGTTTTTTGGATGTAAACATAACTGTGACGGTTGGGCAGGTTAGAAGTTGAACAGATCGTCGGTGGTGAGCAAGCCTTCGTGCGAAGCGGTAAATTCAGCCGCCAGCACTGCGCCGAGGGCAAATCCGCTGCGGTTGTGCGCAGAGTGGGTAATCTGTATCATGTCGGCAGGCGAGTCGTAGGTGATTGTGTGAATGCCCGGCACTTCGCCCTCGCGGATGGCATCGATGCGCAGAAGGTCGGCAGGCTGTTCCTTAGAACCGCTCACACTGCCGTCGGCATTGTGCACCTCGCCCTTCACCCAGCTCGTCTTGCGGTCGAGTTCGGCACAAACCTGCTCGGCCAGCGTGATGGCTGTGCCGCTTGGGGCATCAAGTTTGTGGACGTGGTGTGTCTCCACCTCGCTCACGTCGTAGGTGGGGTAGGCGTTCATGATGCGCGCCAGGTATTTGTTGACGGCCGAGAAGATGGCTACGCCAAGCGAGAAGTTCGATGCCCAGAAGAGCGTACGTCCCTCCTCCTTGCAGGCCCGGCGCACGTCGGCTTCGTGTTCTTTGAGCCAGCCCGTGCTGCCACTCACCACCTTCACGCCCTGTTCCCAGGCACGCAGGTAGTTGTTGTAGGCTGCTGTGGGCGAAGTGAACTCAATGGCCACCTCGGCGCTGCGGAATGCGTCGCTGTCGAAGTCGTCAAGGTTGTTTACGTCGATAATGCTCACTATTTCGTGTCCGCGGCGGCGGGCGATGTCCTCTATCATGTGACCCATCTTGCCGTAACCTATCAATGCTAATTTCATCGGTGCTGTATGTGTTTTCCTTGTTTCTCCTGTGTGAATAAACTGCGTCATAATGAGACGCTATCGTTGTGCAAATGTAGTATTTGCTTTCTATACTCGCAAATCGGGCATTTCTTGTGCCTCGCTGTTGGCCGTTGCGGCAGCGTTTTCTCGGACGAGCGGCCGCACGTCCTCAATGATTTGGAACAGTTCGTCGACGCTCACTGCGCGGAGCATGGCTATGCGCAGCGGACGGAAGTTGGGAATGCCCTTGAAGATGGGCGAGGCGGCCAGGTGGCGACGCACGTGGAGTATGCCGCGGTATTCGTCAATGCGTCCTACGCTTTGGCGCACTTGTTCTTTCAGCACGTCGAGCTTCCAGTCGGGCGTCATGGGGGCGTATTCGCTCGGTATGACGTTGTCCACGCTGTGGTTGTCGGCATGGAGTGCATCGTGCATCTCCTTGAAGATCCACGGGCGGCCAAAGGTGGCGCGGCCCACCATCACGGCATCTACGCCAAACGTGTCGAAGGCGTTTACTGCCTCGGCCGCCGACGTGATGTCGCCGTTGCCGATAATAGGTATGCGTATGCGCTCGTTGCGCTTCACCTCGCCAATGAGTGTCCAGTCGGCACTGCCCGTGTACATCTGGGCACGTGTGCGTCCGTGGATGGTGAGTGCCTGTATGCCGCAGTCTTGCAGCTGTTCGGCAAGGGGAACGATGATTTTGTGTTCTGCGTCCCACCCCAGGCGGGTTTTGGCTGTTACCGGCACGTCAACTGCGTCTACCACAGCGCGCGTGATTTCGAGCATCCGCGGCACGTCTTGCAGCAGCCCTGCGCCTGCTCCTTTGCCTGCCACTCGCTTCACGGGGCAGCCAAAGTTGATGTCGAGTACGTCGGGGTGCGCCCGTTCTGTCACAATCTGCGCTGCGTCGCGCATAGCCACGGGGTCTTTGCCGTATATCTGGATGGCAACTGGGCGTTCGGCATCACATACGGTCAGTTTGTCGAGACTGCGGTTGACCATGCGCACAAGGGCGTCGGCTGCCACAAATTCTGAGTAAACCATCGATGCGCCCAGGCGACGGCAGAGCAGACGGAAACCGATGTCCGTCACGTCCTCCATCGGCGCAAGCACTACGGGGCGGTTGCCAAGGTCGAGATTTCCTATTTTCATGCAGTGGTTGTTTTCGGGGTCTTCTTCATGCCGATGATCAGCAATGGTACGGACACGAGGAGGTAAAGGAACGGTTGCCAAATGGCGGTCGGCGTGTCGAAGGCATAGTAGATGCAGATAACGGCCAGCGTATTGTTGAAGATGTGGGTGGGCAAGCAGATGCGCAGGTCGCCCGAACGCAGAAACATCATGCCGAGCAGGAAGCCCATGATGAAGGCCGGAATGCCTTGTGTCAAGTTGCCGTGAACGATGGCGAACAGAAGGGCCGTGATGCCTGATGCCAACCAGCCGCTCATCTTCATGCCGTAGAGCGAGCGCAGTATACCCACGCGGAAGGTCAGTTCCTCGGCCAACGGTCCGACAACGCACATGAGCAAGATGCACCACGGGTTCCGGCTGATTTCCTCAAAGAACTTCATGTCGCTCTTGTCGATGAGATTGAAGTATTCAAGCAGTTCCGAAATGCCCAATGAAAGAAACAGCGCGCCACATACGGCGGCGACGATTTGCCAACGGGAGATGCTCTGCGGCCTTACCTCCTGTTTGATGGGGCGAAACTTGAAAATGCCGGCAAGTTCGGGGTTGTCTACGCTGCGCTGTCTGATGGGTTTCTCCACGCGGTAGAACCACCACCAAAGGCCGAACGACAGCAGCATTTGGCCAATCAGCAGACTAATGCCCGTGTTCACCGCGGGTACGTGCAACTCGCTGATAGGCACGCCGCTGCCCAGCATGTCCAGGTTAGAAAAGAGAAGAGCCGCCAGTCCGGTGACAATCTGCACGGCTACGAACAGTACGATAAGGGTGACTGTGGTAATCATAAATATAGTTTGTGTCTTTGTGTCAGTCTGTGCCGCACGGTCCGTTGCTCAGAATGTCGCGCACCGTCTCAGCGTCGTGGGCGAGTTGCGCACGGAGTGCTTCTACGTTGGGAAAACGTTTCTCGTCGCGGATGCGTCGTACAAACCACAGCTTCATGTGCTTGCCGTAGAGGTTGCCGCCTTCGTAGTTGAGCAGGTGGGTTTCGATTGTTTGGTCCGAACCGTTGTCAAGCGTGGGCCGCCAGCCTATGTTGAGCATGGCGTTGTAGGTGAAGCCGTCCACCTCGGCGCGTACGGCATATACGCCGCGTCCGGGGACAATCTGTTCGGCGCAGGCCGGTTGCAGGTTTGCCGTGGGGAAACCGATGTTGCGCCCCTCGTGGTGTCCCTCCACGATGGTGCCTTCGAGCAGGTAGGGGCGGCCAAGGCACGTGCGTGCCATCTCTACGTTGCCCCCTGCCAAGAAGCGACGTGTGGCGGAACTGCTTATGCGCAAGTCGGCCGTTTCGAATACGTTTTCGCGCACTACGTCAATGCCCAATGCCTTGCCATAGCGCACGTAGTCCTTGAATCCGGCGGAAAGGTCGGAGCCGAAGTGGTGGTCGTAGCCCACAAGCAGGCAGCGCACGTCGAGTTCCTTTTTCAGCACCAACTCCATAAACTCCTGCGAGGTGAGCATCGACATGGCGTGGTCGAAGTGGAGCATCACGCAGCCGGCAAGTCCCTGTTGCGCCAAAAGCTGCAACTTCTGCTCGTTCGTGGTGAGCAGTTCGGGCCAATAGCGTGTTTGCGACAGGGCCAAACGGGGGTGTTCCTCAAACGTAATCACGATGGGGAGCAACCCTCTCTCAGCGGCGGCTTTCTTTATTTGGCTAATGAGAAAAGCATGGCCGCGATGCACGCCGTCGAAAAAGCCGATGGCGGCGCAAAAGCCTTTCGCCTCGGCATTGCCGTATGCTTTGAATTTATGAAAGTCGTAGTTTGCCATCTTCGTCAAAGTATTTGAACCATTCGCTGTTTGCCGGGGCGAGTAAAGCTTGCAGTCCGCAGTCGCGGGCGGCTTGGCAGTTTACCTCGCTGTCGTCGAAGAAGAGTATGTCAGCAGGTTCTGCCCCAATCCCTTCGGCCACTTTCTCAAATATCTGCGGCGCGGGTTTCTCAACGCCCAAACGATATGACAGGAAAATGTGTTCGAAGAAGTCTTCTGCGTGCAGTCCTTTATAGTGGAAGAAGTCTTCCTCCGCCATGCGCCAATGCACCTCATTGGTGTTGCTCAGAAGGTTTACGGAATAGTGCTGCTTTATTTTCAGCAGGAGTTCCAAACGTTCGGCCGGCACGCCTTTGTGCAGAAATGTCTCCCACGCGGCAACAATGTCCTCGTTGCTGGCTTGGGGCGCATGGCAAAGCGTTCGCAGTTCGTCGCAAAACTCAGGGATCGTCACGCTGCCCTCTTCCAGTTTAGAGAACACGCCGCTCTGTTTGTAGTCGCCCAAAAAAGGATGTATGTCAATGCCGATGGCAAGAAAACTTTTCAGCACTCGTTCGCGGTCAAGGTCAACCAATACGCCGCCGAAGTCGAAAAGCAGGATGGGTTTAGTCATTGTTTGATTTGACAATTTTGTACAACTTGTCGCTGGGGCGTATTTTCTCAGGTACGGGGATGGCTATGCGCATACCCTTCTTAGCGGTTTCGATGGGGCCGTTGTCGCCGTGGATATCTGTGGCGCTTACGTAGATTGCACCGGTTGTGTGGCCGATGATGAGGAGCTTGTCGCCTTTGGTGAACTCGCCGGCTTCGATGTAAAACTCCCCAACGCCGAGGCGCGAGAAGTACTTCTGCCCCTTGCCAATATATTGCTTTTTCTCTGTGGCGGAAGAGCCGTACACTTCGCTCCATTCCCCGAGTCTTTGGCCCAGATAGTAGCCGTCCCAGAAGCCGCGGTTGAACACTGTCTTCAAACGTTCGGTCCATGCCTCCGCCTTTTCGGGCGAGAATGTGCCGTCCTCTACGGCGGCGAGAGCCTCCTTGTAGCACTGAACCACGGTGTAGACATACTCTGCGCTGCGGGCACGTCCTTCAATCTTGAACACGCGTACGCCGGCCTTCACCATTTTGTCGATGAACCCGATAGTTTTCAAATCCTTCGGACTCATGATGTATTTGTTGTCCACGTCGAGTTCAACGCCCGTTTCGCGGTCGCGCACGGTGTAGCTGCGGCGGCATACTTGCATGCACTGTCCGCGGTTGGCCGAACGCCCGAGGTTGTCGAGCGACAGGTAGCACTTGCCGCTCACGGCCATGCAGAGCGCGCCGTGGCAGAACATTTCGATGCGGATGAGGTTGCCCGAGGGACCGCAGATATGTTCCCTTTCAATGGCCTCGTGGATGTGCGCCACTTGGTCCATATTCAATTCGCGTGCCAATACGGCCACGTCGGCAAACTGGGCGTAGAACCTCAGAGCCTCCACGTTGGATATGTTGAGCTGTGTAGAGAGGTGTACCTCCTGCCCGATGCGGTTGCAGTAGGCCATGACGGCCACGTCGCACGCAATGACTGCCGAAATGCCGGCCTCGTGCGCTGCGTCGCAGATGTGGTGCATCAGGTCGATGTCCTCGTCGTAGATGATGGTGTTGACGGTGAGGTACGACTTTACGCCGTGCTCGTTGCACTGTTGGGCAATGTCGTGCAAGTCGTCAATGGTGAAGTGGCTTGCGCTGTGGGCGCGCATGTTGAGGGCTTCGATGCCGAAGTATATGGAGTCGGCTCCGGCTTTGAGGGCTGCGGCGAGTGATTCGCGCGAGCCGGCGGGAGCCATTATTTCGTATTCCTTGCTCATGGAAGTTGTGGTTTATTCAATGCTTGTCCCCTTGTCGTGGCCAATGTTGTCGGCGCGTGTGATGACCACCCGGCGTACGCCAGCCTCGACGGCAGCCAGACTGTTCTCTATCTTGGGCAGCATGCCGCCGCTCACGATGCCTTGCGCTTTGAGTTCGCCGAAACTCTCGCGGGTGATAAGGGGGATGACGCTCGCTTCGTCCTCGGGGTCGGTCAACACGCCGGCGTGTTCAAAGCAGTAGATGAGCGTCACCTCAAAGTGCTGGGCGAGAGCCTTGGCCGTTTCGGCTGCGATTGTGTCGGCGTTGGTGTTGAGCAACGTTCCTTCCTTGTCGTGGGTGAGCGGAGCCATCACGGGTGTAATGCCGGCGTTGAGCAGCAGCGACAGGCGTTCTGCGTCTACGCAGTCCACGTCGCCTACAAAGCCGTAGTCAATGCCGTTCTTCAATGGGCGGCGGTGCGACTTTATCACGTTCATGTCAGCCCCCGTCAGGCCGAGCGCATTCACGCCCTTGGCTTGCAGCTTGGCCACGATGTTTTTGTTGACCAAACCGCCGTATACCATCGTCACCACGCGCAGCATTTCCTCGTCGGTCACGCGGCGGCCTTCAATCATAGTGGTCTCGATACCGAGCTTTGCGGCCACGTCGGTAGCGGTGCGGCCACCTCCGTGCACGAGTATTTTGTGTCCTTCAAGTTGACGGAACTGGTTGAGGAGTGTTTCGAGTGATTGGGGCGTTTCAACGATTTTTCCGCCCACCTTTATGATTGTGAGTGTTTGTTTCATGCTGCAAAATTACGTATTTCCGTGTTTTGTACTTTCAGCGAGCAACGGGTTGGCAAGCATTTTTGGAAATCCTTACAACGTATTTGCCTTTTGCTTGCCAACCCGTTTCGGTGTGGGTGTGGATTGTTTGTGTCAGAAGAAGATAGCCTCGTTGATGAGGCGGCGTATGGCGTCGGGGTCGTTGTCGGGGCAAATCATGAGCGTGTCGCCCTGTTGCGCCACCATGAAGCCGTCCAGGCCCGCCACGATGGCTTTCATGTTCTGCGGCAGACGTACGATGCAGTTGCTCGACCCAGAGAACATCACCTTTGCCCCGCCGCTCACGGCGTTGCCGTCGGCATCGGTCTTCGAGAGTTCGCGCAGTTCCGGCCAGCAGCCCACGTCGGCCCAGCCAAACTGGCACGCTTGCACCACCACGTTGCGGCACTCTTCGAGTACCATGAGGTCGATGCTCTTGGGCATGCCTTCGGGGATGCACGAACGTACATACGCCACTTCCTCGGCAATGGTCACCATCTGCTTGGCCACTTTGTCGACAGGTTCGTCGGGGCGGTTGGCAAGGGCGGAGAGGTGGCGGCCCATGGTGTCGGCTTTCCAAAGGAAGATGCCAGTGTTCCAGAGGAACTCGCCGCTCTCGAGGAACATTCGGGCGTAGGTCGTTTCGGGCTTTTCGCTAAACGACTGCACGCTGTAGAGCTGCGCCTCGCTGTCTTTTTCCTCGCCCATCTGAATGTAGCCGTAGGCGGTGTTTGGCACGGTTGGCCTCACGCCAATAGCCAGGAAGTCGTTGTGCTGGCTTACGTATTCCAAGCCTTGCGTGATTTGACGTTCGAATACGTCTTCGCGCTGTATTATCTGGTCGGCCGGTGTCACCACCACGTTGGCATCAACGTCGGCCAAGGCGGCGTGCCACGTGCCCCAAATGGCTGCTTGGGCGGTGTTGAGTTGCACGGGTTCGGGCAGGATATTTTCCTCGGGCACCTCGGGGAGCTGTTCGCGAACAAACGATACGTAGCCCTCATAGGTGGAGATGAAAATGTGGTCTGTGGGGATGAATTTGGCAAAACGGTCGAACGTTTGTTGCAGAAGGCTTCGTCCAGTGCCGAAGAAGTCAATGAATTGCTTGGGCAGTTCCTTTTGGCTTGCGGGCCACAGACGGCGGCCGATGCCTCCTGCCAATATGATGCAGTAGTTCTTGCTCTGTGTTTCCATGACTGTATGAAGGTTATCCCTCGTGCGGCTACGGCCGGCGCGGGTGTGTTTATTTCATGGCTAAGTTAGGCTTTTTCGGAGTGAAAGCGCGGCTTTCATTTCTAAAAAAGCTGAAATGGGGGATTTTTGCCGTCTTTCAGTCTTCACCCTTCACCCTGCGTCAGGGTACGGGGTCGTAGCCACTGCCGCCCCAGGGGTGGCAGCGCAGTATGCGCCGTACGGCAAGATATAGCCCCTTCACCGGGCCGTGTTTCTGCAAGGCCTCGACGGCGTATTGCGAGCAGGTGGGGGTGAAGCGGCATACAGGCGGAAACAGGGGGGAGACGTACCGCTGATAGAGCCGGATGGGGTAGATGAGCAGTTGTGTGACGGGGTTCTTCATAGTGTGCTGAGGCTCGTAAACGGATGTGCGGTAGTGGGTTATTGGGCCGCCATGCCCTGCGCTTTTTCGCCGATGCGTTGAAGCAGGGAGGCAATGCGCGTGTGCACAAGCTGCGTCGGCATGGGTTTGTCGGCGAGCCAAATGAAGGCGATATGTACGCTGTCGGAGGGTGCAAGCTGCGAGAGTATTCTCTGCTTTTCCATGCGATAGGCTTCGCGGAGCTGCCGTTTGGCCCGGTTGCGGTCGACGGCGTGGCGCAGGTGGCGCTTGGCCACGCTGAGCAATACCTTCACTTGCGGCCCCTGCCCATCGTAGGGCATCTTGCGAAACGTGGCGCGTATGGGGAATGCGCTCATCGACGCACTCCCTGCGCTGAAGAGCGTCTCGATGTCGCTCCTGAGGCAGATGTGTTCGCTCTTGCGAAACGTGTGCAAGTGTGGGGTGGGGTGGGTATTGTGCTGCATGTGCTGTGGCGTGTAAAAGCGTTGGCTTGATGCAAAGGTACGCAAAAAAGATTTGGCGGAATTGCCGTCCCCCTGGTGCAGGGGCTTACGGCAATTCCGCCAATGGCTCTGCGGACGTGTCCGCTTATTTGTTCTTTTGCAGATAAAGGTCGATGGCTGCCGTCATGGAGCGTGCCTCGGGCGTGGGCGCTGAGAGGTCGCAGCGCAGGCCGGCGTCCTCGATGGCTTTCTTTGTCACTGCGCCGAAGCAGGCCAGGCGGGTGTCGCCCTGCTTAAAGTCGGGGAAGTTCTCGAGCAGCGACTTTACGCCGGCAGGAGTGAACAGCACGATCATGTCGAAGTCGAACGGCTTGTCCTTGGGGTATTCGTCGGTCACGGTGCGATACATCACGCATTCCGTGTGGTTGAGGTCTTTTGCGTCGAGAAGCTTGGCCACGTCGTCGTTGTGCACGTCGGAGAGGGGGATGAGGTACTTCTCCGTTTTGTGCTTCATCATCACGGGCACGAGTTCCGGCCAGCGTCCTGTGGCTCCGAAGAACACCTTGCGCTTGCGGTATTGGATGTACTTCTGGATGTAGAGTGCCACTGCCTCAGAGAGGGCAAAGTACTTCATGTCCTCGGGCAGCGTTACGCGCAGTTCTTTGCAGAGGGTGAAGAAGTAGTCAACTGAATGTCGCGAGGTGAACACGATGGCCGTGTAGTTGAGTATCTGTATCTTCTGCTGGCGGAATTCGCGGGCTGACAGACCTTCCACCTTGATGAACTGGTGAAAGGTGAACTCCACGTGTTGCTTGTTTTCTATTTCGAAGTAGGGAGACTTTTCGGAAGTCGGTTTCGGTTGGGAAACAAGTATCTTCTTAATCATGGGTCTACTTTGTCTTGTCTTCTGTTCAGGCACTGCCCCCGTCGGGGCGGCCCGGTGGCGGTTATTGGTTTAGTGTCAGGAGTAGATTGTTGGCGTATACGAGTATGCGGAACAATACAAAGATGGGTGCTATTTCAAGCGTGCAAAAGTACAAAAAAAGATGCAGCAAGCCGAACGGGTAGTTGAAAAATATGCGTGAACACTTGTAAACCAAGAGTATCTTGTCGATGGCGAGCAATGCAATGAAAACGATGGCGGTGTGTTGCAAACTGAGGTCGAAATACACCACGAGGAGCGACACCGGGAGCAGGGCTACGCCGAGGGCGAGAATGCTCAGAAGGTACGACGCACTCCACTGCTGCCGCTGCTTGCGGTTGAAGAACACGCTGTTGACCACGTGGTAGAGTATGGTCTTCACGAGGTAGAACGTGCAGAAAATGCCCACGCTCGAAGCCAGTATCTTGTAGGGCGACACTTGGTTGAATACCTCCGTTTGGCACTCTTGCGTGTAGTCGAAGAAGAGCGTACCCAGCACGAGGCAGGTTTGGAATATGAGAAATGCCTGTCCCTGCATTTCGCTTTCCGTGCGCTCGGCGAAGAGATTTTCGCGGTCGCGGTGGCGGAAAAAGTCCTTTATTTGTTTGTGCAGATAGCGTCGCGAACGCGAGATGACCCATGCCGCCATGAAAAAGCTGAGCATGAGCAGCGACGTTACGAGCGAGTCGCTGCGAAATTGGTACGGCACGGGGTCGCCTGCCATCCCGGCGTGCGGAGCTGTGCCAATGAGCGTGGAGTCGGCTCGCCCGGCAAGGCTGTCGAGCTGTTGCGCCAGTTTGCTCTTGGGCAGGTGGGTGAGGGCGCTCTCCCAATAGTCGCCTTCGAGGGCCTCGGGCTTCATCGTCAGGGGCTGGCCGGGGGCGAGGGGGCGCATCTCGCGAGGGTCGGGCGGCAGGGTGTCGGTCTGCTGGCGGTGGCTTCGCCGCCACGAGGACGGACTTTGCGCAGCCTCCTCCTGCGTGGCTGCTGCTTCCTCGCCGGCGGACATGGCGGCCGTGACGGTGTCGCCCAGCAGGGCGAGGCCGTCGGCAGAGCCGTACGTGGGGAGAAAGGGGGATGCGGTAGCCATAGGCAGTTCGAGGCGATGCAAACGTTAGAGTGCGGCAAACTTGCGCACGTTCGGGTCCCAAAGGGGCGTGGTGTGCGCCAGTTCAAGGGCCTGTTCGGGCGTTTCGGCCACGTGCCAGATGGCTGTGTGCGCCTCGCGCATGAATTTTTCGTCGGCCGCCTTTTGCAACTGTTCGAGCAGAGGATTGTAGTAGCCGTCGGTGTTGAGGACGATGATGGGCTTGAGGTAGAGACCGAGCTGCTTCCACGTGATGATTTCGAGCAACTCTTCGAGCGTGCCCACTCCGCCGGGCAGGGCGATGCAGGCGTCGCTCATATTGGCCATCTGCTCCTTGCGGCGGTGCATGTCGGGGGTGACGATGAGTTGCGTCATGCCCGTGTGCTGCCACTTTTGTTCAATCATGAACTCGGGGATAACTCCGATGGCGCGGCCGCCGTGGGCCAGGCACGCGTCGGTGCAGGCTCCCATCAGGCCCGTGCGCCCTGCGCCGTTGATGAGCGTATGGCCGCCTTGGGCGATGAGCCGTCCCAGCGTAGTGGCCGCCTCGACGTAGGGGGCGGGAATTTGTCCGCTCGATGCGCTGTATACGGTGATGTTCACTCTTGTTGGTTTTTCGTTTGTGTGTGAAACGGAAGAATGCCCCCTTGCCTTTGGGGCGAAGGGGACATTTATTGTATGTAAACCGTTAGGCGAGGGCAAAAGCCTTGCGTATCTCGTCTACTTTGTCGAGTTTTTCCCAGGTGAAGAGTTCAACGGTGATGTTCTTGTCGGGCTGGCCCGGTGCGCGGAACGTTTTCACCTTTGTTTCGGGCGTGCGTCCCACGTGGCCGTAGCTTGCCGTTTCTTCGTAGATGGGTTGGCGCAGTTTCAGGTCGCGCTCAATGGCTGCGGGACGCAGGTCGAAGAGTTCGGCAATCTTTTGCGCTATTTCGCCGTCGCTCATAGCCACATGGCTGCGGTTGTATGTGTCGACGTAGATGGAGATAGGCTCTGCCTTGCCGATGGCGTAGCTGAGCTGCACGAGCATCTCGTCGGCCACGCCGGCGGCCACCATGTTCTTGGCGATATGGCGTGCGGCGTAGGCAGCCGAACGGTCTACCTTCGAGGGGTCTTTGCCCGAGAATGCGCCGCCGCCGTGTGCGCCCTTGCCGCCGTAGGTGTCGACGATTATCTTGCGGCCGGTGAGGCCTGTGTCGCCGTGCGGACCGCCAATGACGAACTTGCCCGTGGGGTTGACGTAGTACTTTATTTCGCCCTTGTGGAAGAGTTCCTTCACCTCGGGCGTGTTGACGCGTTCAGCGAGGACGCGGGGAATGACGATTTCCTTCACGTCGCGCTCAATCTGCTCGAGCATGCGGCGGTCGGCCTCCTCCTGCGAACCGGCTTCGGCAACGGAGACGAACTCGTCGTGCTGCGTGCTGACCACGATGGTGTCGATGCGACGGGCCACGTTGTCGTCGCCATACTCCACCGTCACCTGGCTCTTGGAGTCGGGGCGCAGATAGGTCATCTGCTTGCCCTCGCGGCGTATTTCGGACAGCACGTATACGATGTCGTGCGCCAGCGAAAGGGGCAGGGGCATGTAGGTGTCGGTCTCGTTGTTGGCGTAGCCGAACATCATGCCTTGGTCGCCGGCGCCCTGCGCCATGGGGTCAACGCGGTCTACGCCGCGGTTGATGTCTGCGCTTTGTTCGTGGATAGCGCTGAAAATGCCGCAGCTTTCGGCTTCAAACTTATAGGCGGCCTTGGTGTAGCCAATGCGGGCGATGGTGCGGCGCACGGCATCTTGAAGGTCTACATAGGCTTCGGACTTAACCTCGCCGGCTACTACTACCTGCCCCGTGGTGACGAGCGTTTCGCAGGCCACCTTCGAGTGGGGGTCGAAGGCGAGAAATTGGTCGAGAACGGCGTCTGAAATTTGGTCGGCCACCTTGTCGGGGTGTCCCTCCGAAACGCTTTCGGATGTGAAAAGGTATCCCATTGTTTTTTGAGTGTTTGGTTGGGCAGGCCGGGGGCTTGTGCTGCCAGGGGGCTTGCCTTGGTGATAAAAAATTAGCCTGTTTCGCTCACTTGTGGCGTAACAGGCAGAGTGGGATTCGGCTTGAATGTGTGTTCGCTTAGTCGCTGCGCCACGGTTGCAGGGCAACGCGTTGGCGTACGAGTTTTAGCATTGTTTTTGAGAGGTTGCAAGCAGCCAAATCTGTCCTCTGTGATGGTTGTGTATGTGCTGAAAACTCGGGAGGGTAGGGACGATCGGGCTCGAACCGATGACCTCTGCAATGTGACTGCAGCGCTCTAAACCAACTGGGCTACGCCCCTGTGTCTCGTTGTTTTCGGCTGCAAAGTTACGCTTTGCGCATTTACAGGCAAAGGCTTTGACGAATTTATTTCCCATCTCGCCCAATGTTGTCCTAATCGTTTTTTATTTCTGTCTGATAATAATGCAGCTGTACATTCTTCCTGAGGCCATTTCGCAAAGAAAAATCCGGCAACCCACTCGTCATTGCAAGTGCGCAGCCGGATTGTCCAGTGAACGTCTCCTTACGAAAGGAACGTGTTGTTAGTCATCAATATTGAGGAGTGTTGCCTGCAAAGTCCTGCATCTTGTCGGCAGGCACGGGCCCGTATTGATTGGCTGGTTCGGTGTCCTGGCACAGGAACACGAGCAGAACGATGGCTCCGACAATCGGGATGAGGCTGAGGAACCACCACCAGCCCGAACGCCCCGTGTCGTGCATGCGGCGGCAGAACACAGCCAGCGTGGGCACTACCACCCCAAGATTGAAAAGTCCAGCGAGAACCTCGCCAATCAACACGCCACTGCCAAGGGCCATAACGCCTCGTCCGAACACAGCTCCAAGAACAAGTCCTACAATCCAGAGTCCCCAATAAACGAGGGTAATGAACAGTGTCCAGTACCAGTATTCAGAACGCGAAGCGCGTCCGCTAAACGTGGTGTAATTGTTGAAACAGTGCTTTACAGAAGTACCGAAATCCATAGCATAAGGTATTAGAAGGTTTGTATTATAATAAGCCAGCAAACCGCCAGCACTGCGAATATAGGAGGTATTTTCCGCACAGGCAAACAATACACCTTCTTTTTGGTTGGGGAGTCGCAATATTGTCCTAATCGTTTCAAGCGTGTACCTGACTTCATCACTTTTTTTGCACCACCAAATGGCGCATATTGAAAATCAACGAGTTACGTATTGCTCGAAGAAGGCTTCATCTAACGACGTACGTCCACCCTCTTTAATGACGTACGTTCACTCAACTTATAGACGTACGTTCACTCGAGTTATAGACGTACGTTCACTCAACTTATAGACGTACGT
>CAVLCM010000033.1:0-17527 GCA_963661625.1 bacterium | reverse complement strand
GGACAAAAGATAGGTAAAGCCAGTCAGCAGAATCTTCCCAAAGGTGTGTATGTGGCCAAAGAAAAGAAGTATATAGTAAGGTAACTAAGTAGGTTATTCATTCAAAACTCTCTAAAAAATATTGCTGAAAAACGTTATGTTACACTTTCGCCTTCATGGAGCGGTGGGGTGCACTGCGGGGTAGGCAAAAATAGCTTTGGGGTTGAGACGAAACACTTGCAAGATATTGATTACAACCTTAGGGGTGCTGACAGCATATGCGTGGGGCAGAACGTAACGTTGCAACTGTAAGATACAAGGTACGCATAAAACGCCAACGAGGCGAAGCACCGTTGTGGGATGCTTCGCCTCGTTGGCGTTGGATGGTTAGCGGCAGAGCTGCCGGTGAGTGTTAGAAGCCGTAGGGATTGAGGATTTTGTAGCGTTGCTTCATCTCGTTTTCGAGATTTGTGAACTGGCCGTCGATAGATGCCTCAACCTCGGGGGAGAGGGTGAGGGCCTTCTTTAGGTCTTCGGCAGCTCCCTGCGAATCATTGAGATGGTACTTCACCTGTCCGCGAGCCTTGTAGGCCAGGGCAATGTTGTCGCGCTGCTCAATGGCTTCGTCGTATACGGCCAAGGCTTCTTCCCACTGTTCGTTGCGTTCGTAGCTCTCGCCAAGTAGCAGGATGGCCTCGTCGCAGAATGGATTTTGTGCCAATACCTCGCGGAGGTCTGCCATGCCTTCATCGGTGCGGCCAAGCTGCAAGTAGAGCCTTGCGCGAAGCATTCGCCAATCCACGTCGGTGGCGTCGGTGGCGATAAGCTCGTCAGCATCGGCCAGAGCATCTGCCAACTGCTGCATATCCGTCAACACCTTGGCCCGGAGAAAGCGGGCCTGCGTATAGTCGGGGCGCAGAGTGAGGCACTGCGTGAGGCGCGCAATGGCGGAGATGAGGTTGCCCTGTCCCTGTTCGGCCTCGGCCATGAGGTAGAGGGCGCGAGGCTCGTTGGCATCCTCGTCGATGAGGGCCTGGCACACGTCTTTCTGCTCGTCGTAGCGTTTGAGCTTGCCAAGTGTCTGTGCCAAAAGCAGGCGCACCTCGACGTTGCTCTCGGCCGAGGAGGCGAGCCGCTGGAGCAGGGGCAAGGCCTTCTCGCAATTTTTCATGCGGAGGTATACCTCGGCCAGGAAACTCTGCGTGCGGAGGTCGTCCTTCACTTCGAGGGCCGCGGTGAAACACTTTTCGGCATAGGGCAGTTCGCCCATCTGCATGGCGCGCAGACCGTCGTCGCGCAGAATGGCAAACTTAGAGTCGGGCGTAGGAGCCGACGTGCCGAAGAGAGAAGAAAATATGCCCATGGCTCGCTGTGCGTTTCGGGGTTAATGGTTAGCCGTAGATTACCTTGCCGTTCTCGTCCTCGTAGGGCTTCATGTCCTTGGCGTACTGGTTCATGGCGCGGAGGCTCATGCCCATCGACGAGAAACCGCCGTCGTGGAAGAGGTTTTGCATCGTCACCTTGCGGGTGAAGTCAGAGAACATCATTACGCAGTAGTCGGCGCAGTCCTCAGCGCTGGCGTTGCCCAGAGGCGACATCTTGTCGGCGAAGTCCATCATGTTGTCAATCTCCTTGATGCCCTTACCCGCCGTGGTGGCCGTGGGGCTCTGCGAGATGGTGTTGATGCGTACGTGCTTTTCGCGGCCGTAGATGTAGCCGAAGGAACGGGCTATGCTCTCGAGCATGCTCTTGGCATCGGCCATGTCGCTGTAACCGTAGAATGTACGCTGCGAAGCCACGTACGTCAAGGCAACCACAGAACCGTATTCAGCAATAGCGTCGAGCTTTTTGGCAGCCTGAAGCATTTTGTGGAACGATATGGCAGAGATGTCGATAGTCTTCTGCAAGTAGTTGTAGTCGAGGTCGTCGTAGGTGCGGTGCTTGCGCACGTTGGGGCTCATGCCGATGGAGTGCAGCACAAAATCAATCTTGCCGCCCAATACCTCCATGCCCTGCTGGAACACGTTGGTCAATTCTTCAACGTTAGTAGCGTCGGCAGCGATAACCGTTGCGCCGATTTTCTCGGCCAGCTTGGGGAGCGTGCCCATGCGCAGGGCCATGGCCGTGTTGCTCAATACTATCTGTGCGCCTTCCTGTGCGGCCTTTTCAGCTACCTTCCAGGCAATTGAGTCCTCATTGAGCGCGCCGAAGATAATGCCGCGCTTTCCTTTCAAAAGATTGTGAGTCATAATGTTTGTGTGGTGTGTCCGCGCTAGGCAAAAACGCTTGCCACGCGGATGTTTGCGTTAAATTTCTGCGCAAAAGTACAAAATGCGTGCAATATTGCCAAGCTTGCACTTGGTTATTGGCTTAATAGGCATATTAGGCTCATTAAAGGCAATAGGCATAATATGCTCCAAATGCACATTATGCCTATTCCTTTTTGCTATTTCTCTTCTTCCTGTGCGTTGGCCGTATCTTCCGAGCCTTCGCTCATGAGGTCGGTGCCCCAGTGGGTAGAGGCTAGGCGCTTTTCGCGTTCCACAACCTCCTTGGCCTTTTTGGCGTAGATAATCATTCGCAGCGACTGCGAGTAGGAAACGTAGTTCCAGAGCCAGTTGAAAAGAACGATGAGTTTGTTGCGTACGCCGAGAATGGAGCGGAGATGCACCACGAGCCAGAGAACCCAGGCCAGGAAACCGCCAAACTTCATGCTGCTAAACTCCGCCACGGCACGGTTGCGGCCCACGGTGGCCATGGTCCCGAGGTTTTTGTAGCGGAACGGCTTCATCTCCTTGCCGGCGGCGAGGCGCTTGAGGTTGCGGGCGAGGTTGCCGCCCTGCTGTATGGCCACTTGTGCCAACTGCGGGTGTCCGCCCTTCCAATTGTCGTCGCCTTCGGGCATGATGCACTGGTCGCCGATGCAGAACACGCCGTCGAGACCCTCCACGCGGTTAAATGCGTCGACCACGATACGGCGGCCGCGGCCAAGGTGTTTGTCGTCGAGGTTGCCCACGGGCTGTGCCGCCACACCGCTCACCCAGATGAAGGTACGCGTGGCTATGCTGCTGCCGTCGCGGAGCATCACGTTGTGGTCCTTATAGTCCGTCACCATCTTGTTGAGCAAAACGTTTACGCCCATGGTGCGGAGGTATTTCTCCACCTTTTGGCTCGACTCTTCGCTCATGGCGGCCAAAAGGCGCGGACCTGCCTCGATGAGGTATATGTGCATGAGCGACGTGGGCAGGTCGGGGTAGTCTTTGGGAAGGACGAAATTCTTCATCTCGCTCAATGCGCCGGCAATTTCCACGCCCGTTGCACCGCCGCCCACGATGACCACGTTGAGAAGTTCCTGTCGTTCTTTGTCGGTGGCGCAGGTGAGGGCACGTTCAAAATTGTCGAGCAGAGCGTTGCGCAGCCCCATGGCCTCGCTGACGTTCTTCATTGGCATGGCCTCGGCGGCCACGTTCTGGTTGCCGAAGAAATTGGTCGTAGCGCCGGCAGCCAGAACGAGATAATCGTAGCTGACTTTGCCGATAGATGTTTGGATGATTTTGTGTTCGGGGAAAATGGAACGCACCTCCGCCATGCGGTAAAAGAAGTTCTTACGCTTCTGGAAAATCTTGCGGAAGGGGAACGAGATAGAGCTTGGCTCGATGCCGGCCGAGGCGATTTGGTAAATCAGAGGGGGAAACTGGTGGTAGTTGTTGCGGTCAACAAGCACCACTTGGAAATCGCTCTTGCGCAGTTTGTTGGCCAGTTTCAGGCCGCCGAAGCCGCCGCCTACAATAACAACTCTTTTTTTGTCGGTCTTGGGAAGGTTAAAGCTCATGCCGTTTCAGTGTTTTGCCGGTGTGTTTGCCGTTTGTTTTGCTTTGTGTGTTTTTAAGACGAAAGCCGGAGAAAGCGCGAGCCTTCTCGCAGCGCATTACAAAGTTACGGGCTATGCATGAGAAAACGTGAAGTTGGGCGCACGTAATTGCATAACAGCTGAATTTTTGCTAACAAAGAATGCATACTGTTACGTTCATGTGACAATAAGTAACGGCTGCGCGCCCCACTGCCGCTTGGTAGGGCAGAGAGGCGCGCAGGATGTTGGCGTGTGACCGTTAGATGCGGTCGAGCACCGTTTTGATGAGCGTGTCGATGCTGTTTTTGTAGTTCGTATTCGCTTTGTGGGCGCGGCGGTTGGCAATGACCATGCAGCAGGTCATGGCCTTGTGCCCCATGAGCAGGGAGAGGCCGGCCAATGCACTGCTCTCCATCTCGAAGTTGGTGATTTGCTTGCCTTGGTACTCAAACGATTCGATTTTCGTATTTTGGTCGGGGTCGGCGAGGGGAAGACGTAGCTTGCGGCCCTGCGGACCGAAGAATCCGCCGCAGGCAATGGTGATGCCGCGCGTCATGTCGTCGGCCGCGATGCGGTCTATCAGTTCTGCGTTGGCGTGAACGGCGTAGGGATGAGCGATGCACTGCGTGCCGTGCCAGTTCATGTGGCGCAGGAAAGCCTCCTCGAGCGCCAGGTCGCTCACCTTGTCGCGGTTGGCGTAGAAGTTGAGCAGACCGTCGAAGCCAATGCTCGTTTCGCTGGCGATGAACGTGCCTTCGGGCGTGTAGGGTTGCAGGCCGCCGCACGTGCCGATGCGCACGAGTTCGAGCTGGCGGAGTTCGGGCTTTATGGTACGCGTTTCAAAATCGATGTTGGCCAGAGCGTCGAGCTCGTTCACCACGATGTCGATGTTGTCGCATCCGATACCCGTGGAGAGGGCAGTGATGCGTTTGCCCTTGTAAGTACCAGTGATGGTACGGAATTCACGGCTCTCGATGTCGCATTCCGTAGTTTCGAAGTGCGAAGCTACGAGCGGCACGCGGCCCGGATCGCCCACGAGAATTACCTTGTCGGCAAGCTGCTCGGGGCGCACGTGCAGGTGGAAGATGCTGCCGTCCGCATTGATGATAAGTTCAGAGGGGGCGATAGGTTCGTTGTTCATGGTTCTTTCCTGTAAAAAAGTTGTGTGTAAGTAGAAAATCCCCTGGCGCAGAGCGGCGGCAGGGGATAGGTTGTATCGTTCAGTTTGGGGATTATTCCGTTTCCGCCTGCCGCATATTTTTCTGTACCTTGCTGAGCTGACTCCGCAAGGCGGACAGTTCGGCGTTGAGCGAGCGGAGGCGTTTCAGCGTAGCTTCCGTGCGCTGTCCCTTGGCACAGAGGCGTTGCAGACTGTCCTGCTCGGCAGATAGCGTTGCAATCTGTTCCGCCAGTTCATCGGCCTGTTGCGCAAAGGTGCGGGCCTTCGCGCTCTTGAAGTCGCTGAGCTGAGTGTATACCGTGTGGTTGTTGATAACGTAGCGGCTCTGCTTGCCGGCTTTTGCAACTGTTGTACCGGCTATGACGGCTGCCAACCGTTCCTTGGCTGCCTTCACCGCTGAAGCGTCGGTTTGCGTTTCGGCGATGCACATCAGTTGTGCCGCGCGCACCACCTGCGTTTTGTTAGCGTCGCTCATTTCGTAAGTGTCGCGCGTGGCGTTCGGTATAAATACGTATACGCACACGCTGTCGGCAGCCTGTCGGCGGTCCGTTACGAGCCAGCCCAAATTGTTCGCCTCGTCGATGGCCATGAGGTAGTCGTTGGCCGGCGAGTTGAAGGGCATGCCGAGGTTTTCAGCCTGTACAAATTCCTTTGTCTCGGAGTTGTAGCGCGTTATATAAATGTCGTAGCCACCCAGTCCGTCGCCACCTTGCGCTCCGTAGTAGAGCGTTACGCCGTCGGGCATAACAAACGGGTAGTCCTGGCTCTCGTCGCCGTCCTGCAAGCCCGCGAGCGGCAAAGGTTTGCCCCAGCCGTTGGCGGTGCGGTAGGCGCATTGCAGATGCGTCGGCCCATTGGCAGAATCAGCGGCGGCAAACACGATGCGGTCGGCCAGTTCGTTGACGTAAGCCCCCTCGCCGGCGTTCTGCGGCGCAGCGGCAAATTTGCTCGTCTCCCCGTCGAGAGCCACCAGGCGGCCGCTCTCGGGCGATAGGCGAAGAGCCGAAAACATCTGGGCACGCTCCACGCGGAAACTGTCCACAAACGTCACCCTCTCCGTGCCTCGCAGCATATCAGCTCCGAGGTTAGCCCGACTAAGTTCCGCCTCGATGCGTTCGGTGGAACGGCCGGCAGCGCGAGCCGCATTAGCCTCCTTTTGCAGCAACTGCGCCGCCTCGGAGAAGCGATATTGCTGCACGAGTTGCTCTGCCGAGAGCGTATGTGCGACGGAAGGAGTGGTGCGCTTTTTCTGCGCAGAGAGGGGCAGGGCGACAAGGAGGATGAAAAAGGAGAGGAAAAAGCTTCGTATCATGAATCGAAATGAACTTTTCGGATGTAAGTACTTGGGTAGGGTAGGGATGGCACACGCAGCAGCCGGTATTTAGGCACTGCGGTTGTTTGCACGTTCAAAAGTACTATTTTCTTTCCGATGCAGCCGCAAGGAGTGCGTACTTTTGTGTATTTTTGCAAACCGTAGAACAAAGAACACGCACGATTTCTGCATGCGTGAAGAGAGAATGATGAAGTCACTCCTAACGAACATATTTTGCTCCCTTGCCCTTGCGTGCGGCCTCAGTGCTGCAATGCCCGCAACGGCACAGGCGCAGACGACGGGCGAACGAACGGTGAAGTACACCGTGCAGCCCGGCGAGACCGTGCTGGGTATTGCCCATCGCCACGGCACTACGCTTGACCACCTGCTGAGCCTCAACCCCGGCCTTGTGGCTGACTATGTGCAGTCGGGGCAGACCATCGTGGTGCCTTACGTGCCGGGAGGCGCAGAGGCTGCTCCCACGCCTGCTCAGCGCGAAGCGGCTCGCAAAGCCGCAGCTCAGGTGCAGACGGGCACGGCCCCCGTGGAGCAAAAGCCCCAAGTGAAGATAGTCTACAAAGAATATACCGTGAAGCGCAAGGATACGCCCTACGCTCTTGCCAAAGCCAATGGCATCACCGTGGATGAATTGATGGCAGCTAACCCCTCGCTTGCCGAGAAAGACGCCAAGCTCAAAAAGGGCACGGTGATACGCATCCCCGTCAAGGAAACCGTGGCGCAGCCGCAGTTCAAGGGCTTGTCAACTGTACGTGCAGCCGTGGTTTTGCCCTTTGTGGGTACAGGCGTGGTGTACGAGCGCAGCGTTGAGTTCTACCGCGGCTTCTTGATGGGCGTAGAAGAACTGAAAAACGCTGGCGTAAACGTTGAAGTGCGTGCCTATGAGGAACCGGCTGACGACGTGAGCATTGCCCAACTCGTCAACCGAGTGAAAGCCAACAGTCCCGACGTAGTTGTCGGTCCGCTCTATCCCTCGCACTTCACCGATGTGGCCGCCCTGTCTGCCAAGGACTGCAAAGTGGTAGTCCCCTTCTCGTCGAAAGTGCCGCAGGTGTCGTACCGCCCCGAACTCTACGTCGTCAACACCCCCGAAGCCTACGAAAGCACACTCGCCATCGACCTGTTTATGAACAGTTTTAAAAAACAGACCCGCGTGGTGGTGCTTCAAACAACAAACGGCAACAAGCGCACCCTCACTGATGCCCTGCAACGCCGCCTTAGTGCTGCTGGCTACGACGTGTCGGCCCTGCCCGCCGCCCTCACAGCCCAGCAAGTGGTGATGAACTTTGCAGGGAAGAAGGGCGACTATATCCTTGTTCCCGACGATGCCTCTGCCACTACGATGAACCAAATGCTCGACAAGGCAAAGGCTGTGCAGCAACTCCTGCCCGATGCGCACGTGTCGCTCCTCGGTTACGACTCATGGATAAGCGCAAGCGAAGGCAACGGCCGCGCCCGTTTCCACGAAGCCGACACCTACGTGCTTACCCCCAACTATTATTATCCCTACACCACGGCAGCCAAAGCCTTTGAGGAGAACTACCGCAGCCACTTCCGCTCGGGTCTGCTCAGTTGTTCGCCTCGCATGGCCCCCTTGGGCTACGACCTTGCCCGCGGCTTCCTCGGCAACCTCGCAACCTACGGACACGACTACAATACGCAGACCGCCAAGGCCAACACCGTGGCCGCACAGCCTAAGCTGCAGAGCGAAGCACGCTTTGCCAGTGTTGGCGAACAAGGGGGCTACGTGAGCCGCAGTATGTGGCTCGTGCATTTCAAAAAGGACATGAGCATCGTGAAGATTTCCGCACAATGACGTTACACCTCTCCGCATACATCCGCCGCATACGGTTGGCAAGATTCCTTGTCGCCGTCCTTGTGAGCCTCACTTCCCTCGGTGCGAAAGCGCAAGTGGGCGAGGCTCGCCACAACCTGTGCCTCGGCGTTTCGGGCGGCGTTGTGCTCAATAGTATCGGCTTTGACCCTACGGTGAAACAGTCGCAGCACGTTGGCCCTACGGTGGGCCTGGCCGTGCGCTACACGAGCGAACGCTACTTCAAGGCATTTTGCGCCTTGCAGGTGGAACTCAACTATTCCTGCCTGGGTTGGAAGGAAAATATCCTTAATTCCAGTTCGCAGCCGCTGCCCGATACTTATAGCCGCGATATGCACTATATACAACTCCCTATGTTGGCGCGCCTGGCTTGGGGACGCGAGAAGCGCGGACTGATGGGCTACGTGCTTGCCGGACCGCAGATAGGCTGGTGCATCGGTGAAACAATCAAGGCCAGCACCTTTACCCTCAACAGCGAGGGAAAACCCGACCGCCCCAACAATACCTACGAACAATACTCCATGCCCGTGGAGAAGAAGTTTGACTACGGCATCACAGCTGGCTTGGGTGCGGAACTGACCACGAAGGCCGGCCACTTCCTTGTTGAGGCACGTTACTACTACGGCCTGTCCGACATCTACGGCAACGCTAAGAAGGACGTGTTCAGCCGTTCGAACAACGGCACCATCTACGCCAAGTTGACCTACTTCATCGACGTTAAGAAGAAGGGCAAGTAAAAAGCCGCCGACGAGGCTAGCATCGCAATACACAAAGTCCGTTCCCCACGGAACGCCTAAAGAGAAATACACACAATATATATAATGGAATTAGCAAAGACGTACAATCCCGAAGAAGTAGAGGGGAAATGGTATGAATACTGGACGGAGAACCACCTGTTCTCCTCAAAGCCCGACGGCCGCAAGCCCTACACCGTAGTAATCCCGCCGCCCAACGTGACCGGCGTGCTGCACATGGGCCATATGCTCAACGAAACTATTCAGGACATCCTCGTGCGCCACGCACGCATGGAGGGCAAAAACGCCTGCTGGGTGCCGGGAACGGACCACGCATCGATTGCCACCGAGGCAAAGGTGGTGAACCGTCTGGCCGAACGAGGCATCAAGAAGACCGACCTCACCCGTGAGGAGTTCCTCAAACACGCATGGGACTGGACCGAAGAACACGGCGGCATCATCCTCAAGCAGTTGCGCCGTGTGGGTGCTTCGTGCGACTGGGACCGCACGGCCTTCACCATGGATGAAGAGCGTTCGAAGAGCGTTATCCACGTGTTCGTAGACCTCTATCGAAAGGGTCTCATCTACCGCGGCGTGCGCATGGTGAACTGGGACCCCAAGGCCAAGACGGCACTCTCCGACGAGGAGGTGATTTATAAGGAAGAGCACACGAAGCTCTACTATATGAAGTACTACGTGAGCGAGGACGACGGCACGGGAGCAACCGGCGAAGAGGGCGAAGTAATTCACGAGGATGCAAAAGGCCGCTACGCCGTGGTAGCCACCACGCGCCCCGAAACTATCATGGGCGATGTGGCGATGTGCATCAACCCCAACGACCCCAAGAACCACTGGCTCAAAGGCAAGAAGGTCATCGTGCCGCTCGTAGGTCGCGTCATCCCCGTTATCGAGGACGAATACGTCGACATCGAATTTGGTACAGGTTGCCTCAAAGTAACCCCGGCTCACGACGTGAACGACTACATGCTCGGCGAGAAGTACAACTTGCAGACTATCGACATCTTCAACGACGATGCTACCATCTCCGAAGCCGCCGGCATGTACGTGGGGCAGGAGCGTTTCGCCGTGCGCAAGCAGATCGCCATTGACCTGCAAGAGGCAGGTTTGATGGAGAAGATCGAGGACTACGACAACAAGATTGGTTGCTCCGAACGCACCGGTGTGCCCATCGAGCCGAAGTTGTCGATGCAGTGGTTCTTGAAGATGAAGCACTTCGCCGACCTGGCTCTGCCGCCCGTGATGAACGACGAAATCAAGTTCTACCCCGCAAAATACAAGAATACCTATCGCTACTGGCTCGAAAACATCAAGGACTGGTGCATCTCGCGTCAGCTCTGGTGGGGACACCGCATCCCGGCATACTACCTGCCCGAGGGCGGTTTTGTTGTGGCAGAGACTATCGACGAGGCCGTGAACCTGGCACAGGAGAAGAGCGGCAACGCCAACCTCACCGCAACCGACCTGCGTCAGGATGAAGACGCGCTCGACACGTGGTTCTCTTCGTGGCTCTGGCCCATCTCGCTCTTCGACGGCATCACGAAGCCCGGCAACGAAGAGTTCAGCTACTACTATCCCACGAGCGACCTCGTGACAGGTCCCGACATTATCTTCTTCTGGGTGGCCCGCATGATTATGGCCGGCTATGAGTTCACGGGCAAGATGCCTTTCAAAAACGTGTACTTCACGGGCATCGTGCGCGACAAGCTCGGCCGAAAGATGTCGAAGTCGCTCGGTAACTCGCCCGACCCCCTCGACCTCATCGACCGCTTCGGTGCCGACGGCGTGCGCATGGGCATGATGCTAGCCGCTCCTGCCGGTAACGACATCCTCTTCGACGAAGCCCTCTGCGAACAAGGACGCAACTTCTGCAACAAGATATGGAACGCCTTCCGCCTTGTGCAAGGCTGGCAGGTTGACGAAAAGGCCGAACAGCCCGAAACGGCTCGCCTGGCCATAGAATGGTTTGGCGCGAAGCTGCGTCAGAGCGCAGCCGAGATGGCCGACCTCTACTCCAAGTATCGCCTGAGCGAGGCTTTGATGGAGGTATACCACCTCTTCTGGGACGAATTCTCGAGCTGGTTGCTCGAAATGGTGAAGCCCGCCTACGGCACGCCCGTCGACGCAGCCACCTACAAGGCCGTTCTCGAAGCGTTCGACCACCTGCTCCACTTGCTCCACCCGTTCATGCCCTTCATCACCGAAGAACTGTGGCAGCACCTCGCCGACCGCAAGCCGGGCGAAAGCATCATGGTAAGTCCGCAGAGTATTGCCGCCCCGAAGGACGGCGACGCGGAAATCCTCGCACAGGTTGAGGCCGTGAAGAGCGTAGTGGCCGGCGTGCGCGCCATCCGCAACACCAAGAATATCTCGCCGCGCGAAACGCTCAGCCTGCACGTTGTGGGCAGCGACCCCGTGGCCGCCTATGGCAGCGTGATTGTCAAGATGGCCAACGTAGAGAGTGTGGCTGTGGTCACAGAAAAGGGCGACGGCGCAAGTTCGTTCATGGTAGGCACAACGGAATACTCCGTGCCTCTTGGCGGCCTGATTGACGTGGCTGCTGAAATCGAGAAGGCTGAGGCCGAACTCAAACACTTGGAAGGTTTCCTCACGGGTGTGAAGAAGAAACTCTCCAACGAGCGTTTCGTGAACAACGCCCCGGCAGCCGTTGTGGAACTCGAACGCAAGAAGCAGAGCGATGCCGAAAGCAAAATTGCTACGCTGAAAGAGACCCTCGCCTCCCTTAAAAAGTAAGAACGACAACCGGAAAACCCATTCCGGCAACCATTTATGCGAATGTGTAAATGCGCCGATACTCGTAGGAGCGCACTTACGCATTCGCTTTTTTCTTTGCGCAGACTAAGCGACAACCGAGAAAAAGATATGCGACAAATAAACGGCGTAAAGCATATCGCCATGCAACTGAAACCCTATACCTTATTATATGTACTGTTCCTCGTTCTGCCGCTGGGCGGACGGGCGCAGACCGACGTGCAGACGGCGGCAAACTCGTATTTCAATACCTATACGCTCAGCGGATACAAGCCAGCCAATGCCATGCGGATGGACTCCGTGCAGATTGACGATGAGCGACGCGAACTCCACATATACGCCAATGAGTCGTTTTGTTCGCAGCCCTTTACGCCCCAAAGCGTCAACCGCATCTATTCCGAACTGCAACGGAGGCTCCCTGCCCCCTACAACACCTACCGCCTTGCCGTGTGCAACGGAAAGGGGCAGTTCATAGAAGACCTCGTGCCGAACATCCTGCGTCAGGACGGACAGGACGAAACACGCCTTTGGGGCAAGATAAACTACGCAGGACAGCCATGGGTGGAAAACACGTCGTTGCCCTACAAGGTGACGCGCGGCCTGCGCGGCCGCCATCTGTTCATCTGGCCCAGTCACGGACGATACTACAAGAACGGCTCGTGGCAGTGGCAGCGCCCCAACCTCTTCTGTACCAACGAGGACATCTTCACCCAATCGTTTGTATTCCCCTATCTTTTCCCCATGCTCGAAAAGGCTGGGGCCGTGGTGGCGTGTCCGCGCGAGCGAGACTACCAAACGCACGAGGCTGTGGTTGACAATGACCGCCCGGTGCAACAGGGCGCATACACCGAAAATGCTCAGGACGATGCCGCCTGGCAATCATCCGCCGATTCAATCGGCTTTGCTCCTTTGAGCGGCCTGTTGACCGACGGCGTGAACCCTTTCCGCCAAGGCACGTATCGCTTTGCACCGGCCGTGGACCGCAAGGCGCGCCTTGCCTCCGCCACGTGGACACCCAACATTCCTGCCGACGGGCGTTATGCCGTCTATGTGAGTTACGCCACACGGCCCAACTCCGTGCCGGATGCCCGTTACACCGTGTTCCACAAAGGCGGACGAACCACGTTTACCGTCAACCAGCAGATGGGTGGCGGCACGTGGGTGTATCTCGGTACGTTTGAGTTTGACAAAGGACAGAACACTGCCGGACGCGTGGTGCTGACCAACCAGAGCGACCACAGGGGCGTGGTGACTGCCGATGGTGTGCGCTTCGGCGGCGGAGTGGGGCAGACCGAACGCGAAATGACAGGAACAAGCGGTCTGCCGCGCTACCTCGAAGCTGCCCGCTACTATGCCCAGTGGGCCGGCGTGGCCGATACGCTGGTCAACACCGAGAGCGGAGCGAACGACTACAACGACGACCTGCGCGTGCGGAGTAATATGCTCAATTCCCTGGCTGCCGGCAGTGTGTATTTGTCCGCTACGGCCGACAAACCCAACGGCGGCCGCGTGCCGTTTGAACTCTCTCTGGCAGTGCACAGCGATGCCGGCTACCGCACGGACAAGAGCATCTATGGTTCGCTCGCCATCTCCACCACGCAGGACGGCGACGGGCGTACGGAATACCCGTCGGGACTGTCGCGCCGGGCTTCGTCGGACTTTGCCCAGCTGTTGCTCAACAACCTCACGGCCGACCTCAGCAGGTCGTTTGGCGTGGCGTGGACGCAGCGCGAACATTGGGACCGCAACTACGCCGAAACTCGTATGCCCAACGTGCCGTCGGCCATCCTCGAAACCATGTCGCACCAGAACTACGCCGATATGCGCTTCGGTCACGACCCGTTGTTCAAATTTGCCTTGGCGCGATCGGTGTACAAAAGCATTCTCCGTTTTGTCAACCATGAACACGGCATCACGTCTTGCACCGTGCAGCCCCTGCCGCCCCACGCCTTTGTCGCCACGCTGACCGAAGGGGGCGAGGTGCAGCTCTCTTGGCAGGCTATGCCCGACACTATTGAAGAGAGCGCAGTGCCAACGGGCTATGTGCTTTACACCAAAATTGGCAGCGAGGACTTCGACAACGGACTGAGTGTGGGCAACGCCACGAACTATCGTATGACTATTCAGCCCGGACGCATATATACGTTCAAGGTGACTGCCGTGAACGCCGGCGGCGAGAGTTTTCCGTCAGAGCAACTCAGTGTTTACCGCAGCACGAAGAGCAATGCCCCCAAGGTGCTTGTGGTCAACGCCTTCACGCGTTTGAGCGGCCCGGCCTTTGTCGATACGCCCGATTCGCTTGGCTTCCGGCTCGACGTAGACCCTGGCGTTTCTTATCTATCAACCACTGCCTACTGCGGCGAACAGCAGTCGTTCACCCGTTCGGCCTCGAACGGCATGGGACGGTCGGGGCAGGAACTCGTGGGCAAGGAAATAGCTGGCAATACATTCAACTATCCTTTGGAACACGGCACGGCCATTGCCGCATCGGATGAATATTCCTTCTCCTCCGTCAGTGCCGAAGCCTTTGCATCGCCGTCGCTCTCGTTGCGCGGCTATGCGGCCGTTGACTACATTGCCGGCTTGCAAGGTCGCAAACCGTGGAACCTGCGCCCGTTCCCCGTGTTCACCACGGCAGCGCGCAACAAACTCGCCGACTACCTGAAAGGCGGCGGCGCTTTGCTGCTGAGCGGCAGTTACATAGGCAGCGACAACCTCGACGGGGCCGACCGCTCGTTTGCCGAGAATGTGTTGAAGTTTAAGTTCGACGGTTCGGCGCGCATCGACTCCACTGGCGTGGTCAATGGACTGAATATGCAGTTTCCCATATACCGCCAGCCCAATGCCGTGCACTACGCCGCCATCGACCCGGATGCAATCGCCCCCGTTGGTTCAACGGCCTTTGCTGCCTTCGCCTACGGAAACGGGCAGAGCGCGGGCGTGGCCTACAAGGGGCGCGACTACCGCACGCTCTCGATGGGCTTTCCCTTTGAGTGCATCCGCGACGCCGAGGTGAGGCAAAAGGCCATGAAGGCAATGCTCGACTTCCTTTCCAAATAACTCCAAAAAGGGAAAAGTAGTATTTTACCCCCCCCATTTTAATCTCTTACACTTTCATATATGTATAAGAGAACTTAACTTTGCATAAATTATTCCCCATCAGAGAGAAACATGAACATGGAACTTATTACGAACGAACAGGTTACAAGTAAGCAGAACGAACAAGAAGAGAATAGCTTTAACCTCGTAGATTTTGGTTTCCTCGTATTGAAGCATTGGCGATGGATAGTCGTTTCGGTGGCAGTAGCCCTGTGCATCGGTGCGCTGTCTATCCTTTGTACTACGCCTACCTACCAGAAGACTACGCAGCTTCTCATCAAGAGCGAAGACCGCAAAGGCCAGTCGGGCAGTCTCAGCGACGACCTTGCCAATCTCGGTATAATCGGCAACATGTCGAATATCAACAACGAGATACAGACGATTTCAGCCCCCGTATTGATGGAGGAGGTTGTGAAGCGTTTGCACCTCGACGTGCAGATGGAGCAGGAGGCCGGTCTTCACCGCGTGCCGCTCTACGACAATGCGCCCGTCAAGTTGCTTATGCCCCAAACTCCCGCCGACGCTTATTGTGCCTTCAAGATGCGCCTGCGCAAAGACCGCACTGCCGAACTGTGGGACTTCGAGACAGCCGACGAGGAGATAGAAAAGCACATTACCGTGAAGATGGGAACGTTTGCCAAAACGCCCGTAGGCATCGTCGTGATACAGCCCACTGACGATTGGCGCAATACGTTCAATGAAGAGGTGATATACGTCAGCAAATATCCTCAGCAATCCGTAGGAAACTTTTACAACCGCCGTCTCACTGTGGCTCTGAGCGACAAGGAATCGACCATCCTTAACCTCACCATCACCGATGAGAGCAAGCAGCGCGCCACCGACATTCTGTTCAAACTCATTGATGTATACAACGAACAGTGGCTTAAAGACCGCAACCGCGTGGCCGAAAGTACGTTTGAGTTTATCACCGAACGCCTCAACGTGCTGTCGAAAGAACTCGGCGACGTCGACCAGAAGATTTCCGACTACAAGAGTCGCTCGCACATACCCGATGCAACGGTCGCTTCGTCGCAGTATCTTGCGCAAAGTACAAAGAACAACGACCAAATACTGACGCTGAACAATCAGCTCGGCGTGGCTCGCTATGTGCGCGATTACCTCACAACGGCCAAACTGGGACAGTACCTCCCCAGCAATACGGGCATCGGCAGCACGGGTATCGAGAACATGATAGAGGAGTACAACAAAACTGTCTCTACTCGCAACGACCTGCTCAACAACAGCAGCGAGAGCCAACCGCTTGTGCAGAAACTCAACACCGAGATTTCCCTGAAAAAGCAGACGATTACCCATTCGCTTGACAACCTCATCGAACAGATACAGACGCAGATAAGCAACTGGGAAAGCACGGAGGAGAAGAACAACAACAAACTGGCCAACACGCCGCAGCAGGAGAAACAACTCCTCGCCATCGGCCGTCAGCAGCAGGTGAAGGAGACACTCTACATCTACTTGTTGCAAAAGCGCGAGGAAAATGAACTCTCCAAAACCTTCACGGCCTGGAACACGCGCATCATCCAGCCGCCCATTGGCAGCGAAAGTCCCTCGGCTCCCCGCCGTTCCATCATCCTTCTCATTTCGCTTGCTGTGGGTTTTGCACTGCCCATTGCCGTGCTTTACCTCATCGAAACGCTCAACCATACCGTGCGCAGCCGTGCCGACCTTGAAGGCATGAAGATACCCGTCATCGGTGAACTTCCCGCCATCGGCAAGCACCACAGCCTGCGCCGCAGCAAGCGCGACGTGGTGCGCAAGGTGTACGTGCAGGAAAACAGTCGCGACATGATCAACGAGGCTTTCCGCATACTCCGTACCAAACTCAACTACTACCTGCACAGTGTGGAGGCGGATAGCAAGGTGATTATGCTGACGAGTATAAACGCCGGTGCGGGCAAGAGTCTTACGGCCCTCAACCTGTCAAAGGCTCTCTCTTTGCAGAACAAGCGCGTGCTGACAATCGATCTCGACCTTCGTCACGCCAGTATATCGCAAGCTACTGGCCTCGTGGGCAACAAGGGCGTTTCGGGCTACCTCGGCTGCATTACAGACGATATTGACGAACTGATACACAAAGATGCCATCGGCACGAACGCCGACGTGCTTCCCGTAGGCATCATCCCGCCCAACCCCACCGAACTGCTCGGCAACGGAAAACTTACGCAACTTATCGAAACTCTGCGTACACGCTATGACTACATCATCCTCGACTGTCCGCCCGTAGAGATTGTGGCCGACACAAACATTGTGAAGGACTGTGCTGACATGACGCTCTTCGTCATCCGGGCCGGATTGATGGACAAGCGTCTCCTTGGCGAGATAGACAACCTCTACCTGTCGAACTCATACAAGCGTATGGCACTGCTCCTCAACGGCGTTTCGCAATCGAGCGGCCGCTACGGAGGCTATCGTTACGGCAACTACCGCTATGGCTACCGTTACGGATATGCCTACACCAATAACAAAGGCTTCTATGAAGAAGACAAAAATAATGCTTAGTCGGTAATTGTTAACCATCGTATCTATTATTAGTTGATTATCAATATGATACGTTCTAAACGGTAGAAAAGTGACAATATGGATTCTGTTTAGATACAGAACGAGCTAAATGAGCGTAGTTAACTTCCGTTAGTATCAAATTAGTGGAACGTAAAGAATAAAGCCTGTCGATAGTGAAGAATGTTCACTGCCGACAGGCTTATCTGTATTTCGT
>CAVLCM010000032.1:0-17594 GCA_963661625.1 bacterium | reverse complement strand
GAGTAGCGAGGATATACCATGTTTGAGACCCAATTTTCGACCCAGAAGGCCGAGTTCCACGAGAACGTCACGCCGTCAGCGTCCTTGGCGTGGTAACACTCGGGCGCAGCCGTTGCGGAACAGTAATTGGGCGTATAAGCCACCATATTGGGGTCGTCGTTGCCGAACCAAAGCACGCCGCCAATGGCGTTGGGCATGTTCGAGCGGACTTGTATGACGTACGTCCCGGCAGTCTGTTGCGTGGAGATGGGGCGTTCGTTGAAGTACTTCTTGCCCTCGTACTCCCAAGCCAGCGGAGTGGGGCGGTAGGGAGCCTCGTAAGGGCCGCAACCCACGTCCTTCGTCACGTCGAACGGCGTGCCCTCGTAGTGGTCGCGCATGGAGTTCATCACGTCGTGGAGCGAGAGTTTACACTTAGGCTTGAAGTAGAGCGGCATCGGTTCAGCCTCACCGATGTGGCGGCCGTCGGCATAGTCGAGATAGCGATCCATGCCCTCCACCCAGCGGTTGAAAAAGCTCCATACGCGGGTTTCGCAATAGCGTATGGCAGCGAAATCAGCCGGTGCGTAAGCGTCTGAAAATGAGAAGTCGGCATCCCTTCCCTTGAAGTAACCCTTTTTACGAGCAAAGGAGATGACGTCCTTGGCATAAAGCACGTTATTCTTGTCCTTCATGTCGAAGCGGTGAATGCGGCTTTGGTTGGCGTGGCAAGCGATGCAATCGTCGGGAATGCGCACGGCCACCCAAACGGTGCCCTTCTCGTCCTTGCCCTTACCGATCATTTCGAGAATCCACACCTCGTTGGGGTCGGCAATGGAGAAACTCTCGCCCTCCGATGCGTAGCCGTACTGCTGCGTCAGCGTGGTCATCACCTGAATGGCCTCGCGCGCCGTTTTGGAACGTTGCAGGGCAATCGTCATCAGGCTTACGTAGTCAATCACGCCGTTTGGGTCTTCCAGTTCGGTGCGTCCGCCAAAAGTGGTCTCCGTGATGGCCACTTGATGCTCGTTGATATACCCCATCACGCTGTAGGTGTACGGTGCTTCGGGTATTTCGCCGTGATAGTGGTTCGTGTCGCCGTCAATAATCTTGCGCATTTCGCCTGCTTTGTGGCGAGCTGCCGGCAGGTATTGCAGGGTGCCGTACATGCCGTAGTCGTCCTGGTTGTACGTGATAAACGCCGAACCGTCGGTCGACGCTTTGCGGCCAACGAGGAAACTCGTGCAAGCCTCGGCGCGGTTCATCGGCAGGGCAATGAAAGCGGCAAGCAGCAGCGCGAGGGATGTATTTCTCAAAGAAAGGAATGAACGTTTCATGAAGAAAGGGGAAAAAGATAAATAGAGTGGGGGAACAGAGGACGCTTGCCCCGTGTTCCCCCACATATGTCAGAAAAATATTAGCACGCCTTGAACGACATGTCGAGACCCTTCACCGAGTGCGTCAGTGCGCCCACCGAGATGAAGTCAACGCCGCATTCGGCATAGTCGCGCAGGGTGTCGTAGGTGATGCCGCCGCTCGATTCCGTTTCAAACTTATGGTCGATGAGTTCCACCGCCTTGCGCGTGTCCTCCACCGAGAAGTTGTCGAGCATGATGCGGTCTGCGCCGCCGTGCGCCATCACTTGGCGAATTTCGTCGAACGAACGGCACTCAATCTCCACTTTCAGGTTGAGTCCCTTCGCCTTCTGATACTGCGCGCAACGGTCGAGAGCCTGACTGATGCCTCCGGCAAAGTCAACATGGTTGTCTTTGAGCAAAATCATGTCGAACAGGCCGATGCGGTGGTTGCATCCGCCGCCAATCTTCACGGCCTCCTTTTCGAGCATACGCATGCCGGGTGTTGTCTTGCGGGTGTCGAGCACGCGCGTCCCGGTACCTTCGAGACGTGCCACGTATTTGGCCGTCATCGTGGCAATGCCGCTCATGCGCTGCATGACGTTGAGCATCAGGCGTTCTGTTTGCAGGAGCGACTGCACTTTGCCCGTCACCACCATCGGCACGTCGCCGGGCTTCACGTGTGCGCCGTCCTCCATCGTCTGCTCCACAACCATCGTGGGGTCGAAGCGGTGGAAAATCTCCTTGGCAATGCGCATACCAGCCAGGATGCCCTCTTCCTTGATGAGGAGGCGCGATTTGCCCATGGCGTCTTCGGGGATGCAGCAAAGGGTGGTGTGGTCGCCGTCGCCGATATCCTCGGAAAAGGCGAGGTCTATCAGGCGGTCGTTGAGTTCGTCTACGGTGTACATATCGGTATTTTTATTTGTTTGTACGGTTTGAAAATCTGCCGTGCCACATAGCCGCAACGCCTCGTGGCAGGCATTGCAAAAGTACTTAAAAAAACGGCTGTCCGCTGTCCGGCGCATCTATTTATAGGGACTTATGAGCGAAAATCAGCGAAATACCAGCGACGAAAAGGACGATTGGCACCTATTTTGTTGCATTGAGGGCAAAAACAAAAGCACAATAAGATTATGGCATTTATTGATTATTACAAGATTATGGGAGTGCCTCGGGACTACCCGCAATCGGAGATGCACAATGCCTACAAACGGCGTGTGAAGCAGTTCCACAGCGACCTGCATCAGGAAGACCCGAAAGCTAAGGCAAAGATGCAGGCGCTCAATGAGGCCAGAGAGGTACTGGAAGACCCCGAGAAGCGGCGAAAGTACGACAAATACGGGCAGAATTGGAAACAGGCCGATGCCTACGAGCGTGCAGCGAGGGCAGGAGACTCACGTGGCGGACAGGGCTGTGGAGCGTACGGTCCAGACGGCATGGAGGGGTTCGATTTCAGTCAGTTTGGCGGCGCAGACGGCGGTTTCTCGTCGTTTTTCGAGAATTTGTTCGGCTCAATGGGCGGCGCGGCACGCGGCGGTGCGCACTTCCGCCAAAGCGCAGCCGAACAGGCGGCAGCATACAACATGAACGCGTCGGTTAATATAGACCTATACACTGCACTCCTCGGAGGCGAAATCCTTTTACAGACACCGGGGTGCAAACTCAAACTTAAAGTAAAACCTGAAACGCAGAACGGCACAAAGGTACGTCTCAAAGGAAAGGGCAGGCAAAAGCCCGACGGCACGTTTGGCGACCTCATCCTTACTTACAACGTGCAACTGCCAAAGGGTCTAACGGAAAGCCAGCGCAGCCACCTGCGTGCCATGCGCGACAATGCGTAACGAAATTGCGGAACGCCTCAGGCCGAGAAATCGGTTTTGGAGCGTTCCGCAATTTCATTTATACAGTTTGTTGAATGCGATTGATTATCAATATATCACATTATAAAAACTGAACCGACAATTTAAGACAATCAATACAGCGAAAGCCAAGGGGGTGGGTAACGACGTACGTCCACCCTTTTTAATGACGTACGTCCACTCGAGTTATAGACGTACGTTCACTCGAGTTATAAACGTACGTTCACTCAACTTATAGACGTACGTTCACTCAGACTCATGACGTACGTCCACTCATCGCATAGATGTACGCCCTGATTTTCAACGGAAATACATTACTCAGCACTAAAGACTTTTCCAAGTAGCCTCAAGGGTAATTTGCTCCACTGTCAGGCCATTGCTGCGCAGATATTCGTCGTACGAGTAACGGTCAACGAAGCCCTTGCGTCCACCGAGGCAACGAACGTGCATAGGCGTGTTGCCATAGAAGCGAGCCACCTTTTCGCCCCATCCGCCGTCAATTTGTCCGTCTTCGAGCGTTATGACAGTGTGGTGGTCAGCAAGCAGCGAGGTGAGCAATTCCTCGTCAACGCCCGTGGCAAAGCGTGGGTTGATGATGGTTGCGTCTACACCCTTTGCGCGGTACGCCTCAGCCGCCTTGCAAGCGAGGGCGTAGAAATTGCCCAGCCCGAGGATGGCAACGCCGCTGCCGCGGTGCGTCACTTCGTAGCGGTTCAGGTCGGAGAAGTCCGACAGTGCTTCCACGTCGTGGTCATACGTCAAGGGTACGCTCGGCACACGTATGGCCACGGGGTGGCCCGTATAGTTCAGCGACCAGCGGAGCATGGCTTCGTACTCGCGGCGACATGTAGGTTGCAAGTAAACGAGGTTGGGTATGTTGCAAAGCAGAGCAATGTCGTAAAACCCAAGGTGCGTCACGTCGTTCAGGGCGCACAGGGAACCTCCGAAAACGAGTATGGTGGCAGGGGTGTTGTTGATGCAAAGGTCCTGTGAGAGCTGATCGTACGTTCGTTGGATGAACGAACTATGCACGCCGAAAACCGGTTTGCCTCCACGCGCCGCAATGGCACTTGCCATTGCCACGGCCGTTTCCTCGGCTATGCCCACGTCGACAAACTGTCCCGCAGCCTGGCGGCGTTTGTCGGGTGTCCAGCCCCAGATGCCAGGCGTTCCGGCCGTGAGAGCCACCACCGCAGGGTCTTTGGCCATCTCGTCGAGAAGAAGATTGGCGGTGAAATCGCCGAAATTTTCCCCGAAGCGAAATTCGGGCTTTGTCTCGCCCGTTTCGATAAAGAACGGGAAACCCCAGTGGAAACGCTCTTTCTGCTCCTCGGCAAAACGGTAGCCCTTGCCCTTCGTGGTGTGGATGTGCACTACCACGGGGCGCGTGGTGTCCTTCACCTGACTGAAAGCAGCTATCAACGCCTGCACGTCGTTGCCCTCCTCCACGTATAGATAGTCCAAGCCCATGGAGCGGAACAGATTGCAGGGCGCGCTGCCCTGCGTGCGGCGCAGCAGGGCGAGGTTGGCGTAGAGGCCGCCGTGGTTCTCGGCAATCGACATTTCATTGTCGTTCACCACGATGATGATGCCCGTTTGGAGTTCGCCGGCCATATCCAGGCCCTCGAGTGCCTCGCCGCCGCTGAGCGAACCGTCACCAATGACGGCAATGACGTTTTCGTGTCCGCTGAGCAAGTCTCGACCTTTGGCCAAACCGCAGGCCAGACTGACCGAAGTAGACGTGTGGCCGATAACGAAATGGTCGTGTTCGCTCTCAGAAGGCTCCGAGTAACCCGAAACGCTGTCGTACTGCTCAGCGTGGAGGAAGGCATCCTTGCGCCCCGTGAGCATTTTGTGTGCATAACTCTGGTGGCTCACGTCGAATACAATCTTGTCCTCAGGCGAATTGAACACGTAGTGCAGGGCCACTGTGGCCTCGACAAGACCCAGGTTGGGGCCAATATGGCCGCCATGGTCAGAAAGTTTTTGAAGCAGGGCGGCACGCACCTCAGCGGCAAGTTCGTTGAGCTGAGAGGCGTTGAGTTTCTTTACGTCGGCAGGCGACGAAATGTTTTCGATGTACATAAGTCTGTATGTGTTTTTGGTACGCTGCAAAGTTACGGCCAAACAGCCAAGCCCAGCATACGGCAATTACGGATAGGCTTACCTCGATTACATTCTGGGTGTGAACGAGGTAGCGCCAAGACTGAAAAAGGACGAGCAAGGCCGCTGATGGCTTTGCCCGTCCTGTATAAAAGGAATGGGGAAGTAGTTGTTAGAGCGAGTTGGTTACCTCGTTGCCCATCTGCATGACGTAGGTGAGGTTGAGTTCGTCGTCGAACATGATAAGGTCGGCATCCTTGCCGGCTTCGATTGTTCCCTTGCGGTCGAGAACGCCCATGATGCGCGCCGGCGTTTCGCTGGCCATGCGGCAAGCGTCGGCCAAGGGAATGCCAGCCTGCTGCACGCAGGTGCGGATAAGGCGGTCCATCGTGGCGATTGATCCAGCCAAAGCCGAGCGGTCGGCCAGTTTGCATACGCCGTCTTCGAGGATAACGCGAGGGTCGAAGGCAGCATCGCTCTCTGTGGCGGCACAAGCCAGCGAGTCGGTGATAAGAGCCGTCTTCTCCACACCCTTGATCTGATAAATCATACGGAGCATGACAGGGGGCACGTGGATGCCGTCGGCAATCATTTCGACGGTCATATTCTCCTCTGCGAAGATGCTTTCAACCGTTCCGGGCACCTTGAACTCGCGGTTTTTGTAGACCACGGGCATGGCGTTGTAGAAGTGGGTGGCGTGCGTCATGCCTGCCTGGTTGGCAGCGTGCACGTCGTCGTAAGTGGCACGCGTATGGGCTATGGCAGGCAATACGCCGTGGCGGCGGCAAGCCTCGACAAACTCAATGGAGCCAGGCAGTTCGGGAGCTTCGTCCCAACGTTTCAGGCACTTGTACTTGCTGAGCAGCGGCTCATACTCCGAGGCTACGGGCGGCTTAATCCATTCGGGAATTTGCGCACCGGCCTGTGCAAGGTTGAAGTACGGGCCTTCGAGGTGCAGACCGAGGATGGGGCTGTTCTCCTCCGCCATGAGTTTGTCGCACGTTTCGCAAGCGGCCTCAATCATGGGGACGGTAGAGGAAGAAAGGGTGGGGTAGATGGCAGTTGTGCCGTGCTTCATGTGTGCCTTGACGGCCACGCGAAAAGCCTCTTCGCAGCCTTCCATAAAGTCGCGTCCGCCGCCGCCGTGCACGTGCATCTCGATGCCGCCCGGCACGATGGCGCAGCCCTTGGCGTCGATTATTTCGGCATTCTCAATGTGTAAGTCGCAATTGGTTACGGCCTTGATTTTGTTGCCCTCAACGATTACTGAACCGCCTTCGAGCCAGCCGTCGGGAGTAAGGATGCGGCCATTGGTGAATTGCTTGAGCATGATAGGTGGGTTTAGATTGTACGGCGGGTTTCGCCCGGCGTTGCCCCAGGGGCTGGCGCAAGAGGTGAAGCCCACATTTGTTTTTTATGCATAGCAAAGGTAAGCAATATTTCTTAACTTTGCGTTCCGTACGTCAAAAAGCGCGCAGGCGGGCCTTGGCAGTCCGCAATTTGTCAGACGAAGACGCGCGAAACTGTCACAAACTCCGATTTTCCCCTTTATGGACTTACCGCAAAGTTCCCACACAAAAATGCTGCCGCCCACGAAGGGCTGGGTGGCCCTTATGCCGTTGTTGCTTCTCGCCCTGCTAATGGTCGCGATGGGCTTGTTGGCCGGCGACTTCTCCAAGGTGTCGATGGCCGTTGTATTCCTCCTTACGAGTGTTGTCTCGCTCTTTACGCTCCGTGGGCACACGCTCGAACAACGTGTAAAAGTATTCTCGCGCGGAGCAGGCAACAGCGAACTCCTCCTGATGATTTGGATATTCGTTCTGGCAGGGGCGTTCGCCTCGTCGGCCAAAGCTATGGGAGCCGTCACCGCCACAGTTGACCTCACCATGGCCCTGCTGCCCTGTTCGATGCTTTTGGCAGGACTGTTCCTTGCCTCGTGCGTCGTTTCGCTGTGCATCGGCACGTCTGTCGGGACGATTGTAGCCCTTGTGCCGATGGCCGCCGAACTGTCTGCCCGCACTGGCACGTCGCTTTCCCTCATTGTGGCAGCCGTGGTGGGCGGCTCGTTTTTTGGCGACAACCTGTCGTTTATCTCCGACACGACCGTTGCAGCCACGCGTACGCAGGGCTGTTCCATGCGCGACAAGTTTCGCACAAACTTCCGCATCGTTCTGCCGGCAGCCGTTGTCTGCTTTATTATATATGTATGGATAGGCATGGGCAGCAGCCATGCAGGATACACTACCAACGGCAACATCGACCTGTGGAGGGTCATCCCCTACGCCCTTGTACTGGTAACTGCCTTGTCCGGCGTGAACGTACTCGTCGTGCTGCTGATGGGCATTGTTGCGGCGGGCATTGTAGGTATTACCGAAGGCTGTTACAACCTGATGGGCTGGGTCGGTTCGATGGCCGAGGGTATAGGCGGCATGGGCGAACTCATCCTCATCTCCATGATGGCAGGCGGACTGCTTGCCGTGGTGCGCAAAAGCGGCGGCATAGCCTTCGTTGTGAACGCACTGACGAGCCGCGTAAAGTCGCGCCGCGGGGCTGAGGCGTGCATCTCACTCCTGGTAGCCTTCACGAATTGCTGCACGGCCAACAACACCGTGGCCATACTCTCCGTGGGCGGAATAGCAAAGGACATCAGTCGCCGCTACGGCGTGGACAGCCGTCGTGCGGCCAGTTTGCTCGATATGTTCTCATGCATTGTGCAGGGCATCATCCCCTACGGTGCGCAACTGCTCATGGCAGCTGGTTTGGCAGCCGTTAGCCCGATGGAAATCATTCCCAACCTGTATTATCCCATGCTCCTCGTCGTGGCTGCGGCCGTGAGCATAGCCCTTACGAAATCTGATGACAAAACCGATAGCAAAACGAAAGGCTAAGAGGCCGCAACGCAGGCGCAAAAACCATTACTGGTTCTTGCTGCGCTTCATGCTCTTTGTGGTGATTGTAGTGGCCATTGTCTACGCTGTGAGGCGCTGCGGAACGGGCGGATGCGGAACTGATGAATCGGCGCGCGTGGACAGTCTGCCCCACCTGAACGACCTGCTCAGCAACTCCCTGTCCGGCCACGACGGCACTGCTGAGATGGACTCAGCCGTGGCAAAGTTTATTCACCGCTGGGAACTCAAAGGTTTGCAGATTGCCGTTTCGCGCAACGACTCGCTCGTTTATGCCAAAGGGTACGGATGGGCGGACAAGGAGAGTGGCGAGGCTATGACCCCGACACACATCATGCGCATTGCCTCGGTATCGAAACTCATCACCGCAGCCGGCATTATGCGTTTGCAGGAGATGGGAAAGGTAAAGCTCACTGACCGCGTGTTCGGTGACCGGGGCATTCTCAACGACACAGCTTATACGAACGTCATCACCGACAAACGGTATTTCAACATTACCGTGGAGGACCTGCTGCGCCACCGCGCAGGTTTTACGAACGGCGCGGGCGACCCGCTCTTTTCCACGCGGTACATCATGATGCAGAACCATCTCACAGTGCCACCCGATCACCGCACGCTGCTACGCATCGTGCTGCGCCGCCGTCTGGGGTACGAACCCGGAGGCGATGTGCGCCGCTATTGCAACATCGGCTACGTGCTTCTGTCGATGATTATCGAAAAACTAAGCGGCGAGAGCTACGAGGAGTTTATGCAACATGAAGTGCTTAGGCCCGCGGGATGTTTCGGCTTCGCCATAGCCAACAACTACGAGGCCGACCGCCATCCGGGCGAGGTGAAGTACTATATGCACAAGGAGGCGCAACCCATTGAAGAGTTCAACAACAGCGGCCGAATGGTGGAGAAGTGCTACGGCGAGAACAACATCCCCGAACTCGATGGTGCGGGGGCTTGGTGCGCCTCGGCGGCAGAACTGTGCCACTTTGTGGCGGCCATCGACGGCGATGCGCACTATCCCGACATTCTTGGCAAAGAACAGGTGGAGGCCATGACGGAGGAGATGCCTGCCCATGCCTTCTCGCTTGGGTGGAACTTCACAACCGAAAAAGCGTGGACGCGCACAGGAACACTCTCTGGCACGAGCGCATACGTGGCTTACTATCCGCAGGTACGCCAGTGCTGGGTAATTCTCTCGAACACGAGCATCTGGAAAGGGCAGGGCTTTGCACAAGAAGCCTCGCAGCTCATCGAAAAACTCCGCGACAAGTACAGCCCCTGTATGAAGCCGCTCGGAGTAGACTTTGCGAAGAAAGGGAAATAGCGGGAATAGGCGTTTTTCCCCGTAGCAACGGCCTTTGGGAAACTGAATTTTTCCAGAAAGTCGGAAAAATTGTGACATTCCCACCCGGTTTCAGATACGCCTAAGTTCTTTCACGGAAATTAAATAACGGAATTTCTTTGCTATAAATTTGGAAGTATTAATTTTGCCCGTGCAAAAACAAAGAGAACACGAGCGAATGGCCACTGCGAGGCACATGCCCCAAACGACAACGAAGCAAAAAATGCCCCACGGCGGCCAACTCGTACGAAAGCCATTATACACAACAATACATTATGAGTGAAAGCAGCGTAGAACACGGAAAGATTTCGCAGATTATCGGTGCGGTAATCGATGTGAAGTTCAACGTGCAAGGAAAAAACTCAGAGGAAGTTTTGCCACGTATTCACGAAGCCCTCGAAGTGGTTCACCCCGACGGCCGCACCATCGTCATTGAAGTGCAACAGCACATCGGCGAAGACACCGTGCGCACCGTGGCCATGGACAATACAGACGGCCTTAGCCGCGGACTGGAAGTGAAGCGCACAGGCGCACCTATCTCGATGCCCGTGGGTAACCAGATTAAGGGCCGCATGATGAACGTGACGGGCGACTCTATCGACGGCCTCAAAACCCTTGACCGTTCGACGGGAGCATACCCCATCCACCGCGATCCGCCTAAGTTCGAGGATTTGAAGACGAGTAGCGAAGTGCTTTATACGGGCATTAAGGTCATCGACCTGCTCGAGCCCTACGCCAAAGGTGGTAAGATCGGCCTCTTCGGCGGTGCCGGTGTGGGCAAGACGGTGCTTATCATGGAACTCATCAACAACATTGCCAAAGGACACGACGGTTTCTCCGTGTTCGCAGGTGTGGGCGAACGTACCCGTGAGGGCAACGACCTGCTCCGCGAAATGATCGAGAGCGGCGTAGTTCGTTACGGCAAGGAGTTTACCGAGGCTATGGAACGCGGCGAGTGGGACTTGTCGAAGGTAGACTACAATGAAGTAGAAAAGAGCCAGGCAACGCTTGTCTACGGACAGATGAATGAACCTCCCGGCGCGCGTTCGTCGGTGGCTCTCTCTGGACTTTCCATCGCCGAGAGTTTCCGCGACGCCGGTGCAAAGGACGGCAAAACGTCGGACATCCTTTTCTTCATCGACAACATTTTCCGTTTCACTCAGGCCGGTTCAGAGGTTTCCGCCCTTTTGGGACGTATGCCTTCGGCCGTAGGTTACCAGCCCACGTTGGCGAGCGAAATGGGTGCCATGCAGGAACGCATCACCTCGACGAAGAACGGTTCTATTACGTCTATTCAGGCTGTGTATGTGCCGGCCGACGACTTGACCGACCCTGCGCCCGCTACGACCTTCACCCACCTCGACGCAACGACCGTGCTTAGCCGTAAGATTACCGAACTTGGTATTTACCCGGCCGTTGACCCGCTCGACTCCACGTCGCGTATTCTCGACCCGAACATTATCGGTGAGGACCACTACAACTGTGCGCAGCGCGTTAAGCAGATTCTGCAGAAATACAAGGAACTTCAAGATATCATCGCCATCCTCGGTATGGACGAACTCTCCGACGAGGACAAACTCACCGTGAACCGCGCTCGCCGTGTGCAGCGTTTCCTCAGCCAGCCCTTTACCGTGGCCGAGAAGTTTACGGGCGTTCCCGGCGTGATGGTGCCTATCGAAGAGGTAATCCGTGGTTTCAACATGATTCTCGACGGCGAGGTGGACGACCTGCCCGAACAGGCCTTCCTGAACGTGGGTACCATCGACGATGCCATAGCCAAAGGCAAGAAACTCATGGCGCAAGCTTAACAACGCGCCCCCAGTGGGAGCGGAAAACCCCTTAGCTTTAAGAATATGGAAATAACCATTGTTTCGCCCGAAAAGACACTGTTCAAAGGCAGTGTGGACGGCGTGAAACTGCCCGGCGAGATGGGGCGCTTTGAAGTGCTGAAAGGCCACGCCCCCATCATATCAACCTTGGCCAAAGGCACTGTCGAGTGTGTCGGGGATACACCGTACAAAGTCGAGATAAGCAGCGGTTTTGCTGAAGTGGCTGGCGACAGCGTGTCCGTGTGCGTCGAAATCTGAGGCGGGTAACGCCGGCACGGGTGCAGTGATCGGAACTACATGTTCCTTCGCCCGGACAAAAGCGACAGAACGGCAAATGCCGTGGCGCAAGCCGTTCGCAGCTTCTCTCCCCGAAAGAACATTCCCCCAATCCCTTCACCTAAACCTTGTTACCTTACCATGAATGACATTGAGAGGCACATACGCCACTCCATGATACTCAAAACGGCGGCGTTCTGCGTCGCAACGCTTCTCATCTACGCAGCCGACACCGTGCTGATAGGAAAACCGGCAGCCGCACGGCAAGCCGTACTTCTGGGCATCGTCTCCGTGATATACCTCCTGCTTAGCGCGGCTGGCTACTCGCTCTACCGTATAGTGATGCGCAAAGGCGGGAAGAACGCAATTGGCTTCTACATGCTTGGGAAAGTCCTGCGTATGTTTGTTACGATAGCCATTCTGATGTTCTACGCCTTCGCCGACTGCCGCAACCTTCTGGCGTTCGCCATGAGCGTTTTGGCACTGTACTTGGTAAGCATGGTTACTTCAATCATCTTCTACGTGAAGGTGGAGCAAGGAATAAGTAAAAAGCAATGAAAACACTCTGTATGAAACATTTAAGCCGTTTGTTTGTTGTGATGCTCTGCGCCTTCTCGCTCGTTTCGGGCAGAGCGGTAGCGGCAGAACAGAAGGAGTCAACCATCGACGTGAAGGAGATAGTGCTCGGACACATGGGCGACGCCTACGAATGGCATATCACCACCTGGAACGGACACCATGTGTCCATCCCGCTTCCAGTTATCGTGAGGGGTGAAGACGGTTCGTGGCACGTGTTCAGTTCTGCGCGCTTCCACGAAAATGCCGACGGCACGTACGAGGGCTTCTACCTCAACGAGGAACAGAACGGGAAAATATACGAACGTCTGTCCGATGGACAAAGCGTTCGGCCGCTCGACCTCAGCATTACGAAGGATGTGGTGCAGATTTGGATCGTTGGCATCCTTATGGCGGTAATCTTCATTGGCTCTGCGCGCTGGTACAAAGGACGCAAGCCGGGCGACAAGGCGCCTCGTGGCTTTGTGGGCTTGGTGGAAATGTTTGTCATGTCTATTCACGACGACCTCATCCGTCCCTCCGTGGGCGAAAAGCATTACAAGAAGTACGCGCCCTTCCTTCTCACGGCGTTCTTCTTCATATTCATCACGAACCTTATGGGATTGTTGCCGGTGTTCCCCGGCGGCGCGAACATCACGGGCAACATCAACGTGACGTTTATCCTCGCCATGTTCACCCTTTTGCTCGTCAACCTTTTCGGCAACAAAGAGTACTGGAAGGAAATCCTTTGGCCACCCGTGCCCACGTGGCTCAAATGCCCCGTACCGATGATGCCGGTCATTGAACTCTTCGGCATCTTCACAAAGCCCTTCGCCCTGATGGTTCGTTTGTTTGCCAACATGATGGGCGGACACGCAATCATCCTTTCGCTCACGTGCGTCATCTTCATCACGAGCCAGCTCGGCGCGGTTATCGGTACTCCGCTTACCATCGTTAGCTTCATCATGATGATATTCATGAACGCCCTCGAACTTCTCGTGGCATTCATCCAAGCCTACGTGTTCACGATGCTTAGCGCTGTGTTCATTGGCCTGGCTCACCCCGAAAGCCATGAAGGATAAACCCAGAGGCACACAAACCCGAAACAACTAAAAAGAAACTTAATAGTAACCCGTTAAATCAAAATTATTATGTCAATCTTACTCGCATTGTTAGAAGCTGCAGGAATTGCAAAGTTAGGTGCAGGCATTGGCGCCGGTGTAGCTGCCGTAGGTGCCGGTATTGGTATCGGCCGCATTGGTAGCGCAGCCATGGAAGCAATCGCGCGTCAGCCCGAGTCGACTGGTGACATCCGTACCAACATGATCATCATCGCGGCTCTGGTCGAGGGTGTTGCCCTCTTCGCAGTGATTGTTTGCTTGCTTTGTCTCTTCCTTTAAAAATAAGCAGCAGGCTTAACAGCCCGCATCCCTAAGCCGCCCCACAGGACGAGCCGAGCTACGGGCTGCTAAGCTTGCCGCTTGCGAACTTAAAACTCATTTATATGCAGTCAATCAATCTGCCGTCCATTCTGACGCCCGACTTCGGGCTGCTGTTCTGGATGCTCTTGTCTTTTCTCATCGTCTTCTTCTTGGTGGCCAAATACGGCTTCCCGGTAATCACAAAGATGGTTGAGGACAGAAAGAATTACATCGATGAATCCCTGCAAAAGGCGCACGAAGCCAACGAACGCCTTGCCGGCATTCAGGAGGAGAGCGAACGTCTGCTCAATGAGGCGCGTGCACGTCAGGCCGAAATACTCAATCAAGCAAAGGCCACCGGCGAGAGCATCGTAAGCGAGGCGCGCGAAAAGGCGCAGGCCGAAGGAGCGAAACTCTTGCAGGACGCCAAGACGCAAATTGAAACGGAGAAGGAGAACGCCCTGCGCGACATCCGTCAGGTAGTGGCCGGCCTCTCCGTCGAGATAGCCGAAAAGGTTATCCGCCAAAAGCTTTCGAACGACGCCGAGCAGCAGAAGCTCATCGACAATATGCTCAACGAGGTGTGCAAAGCCTGAGAGTAAAATCGTAAACAAGTAGATTTATGGATTCAGGTATCATTTCTATGCGTTACGCAAAGGCTTTGCTTCTCTATGCGCAGGAGAACAACGAAGAAGAGACTGTCTACGGCGAAACTTCCAAACTGGCTGCCGCATTCCTCGAAGTCCCTGATTTGCAGAAGGCTCTGCTCCATCCGCTCTTGACGGATGAACGCAAGGCGCAGCTGCTGCTCACCGCCGCGTGCGGCGAGGCAAAACCATCAAAGTCGCTCGAACGCTTCGTTAGGCTCATTGTCAAGAAAGGGCGCGCCGAGGCAATGCTCTACGTGGCGCACTCCTACGGATCGCTCTACCGCACGAAGCACAATGTCATTCAGGCAAAACTCGTTGTCCCCGGAAAGGTGGACGAGAGCGTGGTGAAAAAGCTCCAGACTTTCGTGGAGAACAAGTCGCACTGCGCCATCGACTTCCAGGTAAGGGAGGACGCTGCCATTCAGGGCGGTTTCGTTCTGCAATACGACACGTACCAGCTCGATGCAAGCGTACGCACGCAACTCGCCAAGATACGGCGCAGCCTCTAAGGCGTAACACATAAACATAACCATAAAGAGAAAAACATGTCCAACAATATAAAGCCAAGTGAAGTCAGCGAAGTGCTTTTGCGCGAGCTTCACGACATAGACACCGACATCAAGTTTGAAGAGGTAGGCACGGTGCTTTCCATCGGCGACGGCGTAGCCCACATCTACGGGCTGACTAATGTCACCGAGAACGAACTTATCGAGTTTGAGAACGGCGTTATCGGCGTGGCAATGAACCTCGAAGAGGACAATGTGGGCGCTGTGCTCCTTGGCTCTTCGGAGGGTATCAAAGAGGGGCAGAGCGTGAAACGTACCGGCAAGGTTGCGTCCATCGAGGTCAGCAACGAGATGCTTGGACGTGTTATCAATCCGCTTGGCGCTCCCATTGACGGCGGTGCGGCCATAGGCGGCAAAAAGTACCTCATGCCCCTCGACCGCAAGGCCCCGGGCGTAATCTATCGCCAACCCGTAACGCAGTCACTGCAAACGGGCTTGAAGAGCGTAGACTCCATGATCCCCATCGGCCGCGGACAGCGTGAACTTATCATCGGCGACCGCCAAACGGGTAAGACGGCAATTGCCATCGACACCATCATCAACCAAAAGGGCAACTATCAAGCCGGCGACCCTGTATATTGCATCTACGTGGCCATCGGACAGAAAGCCTCTACGGTGGCAAACATCGTAAACACGCTCAAGCAGGCTGGCGCGATGGACTACACAATCATCGTAAGCGCAACGGCAGGCGACCCCGCAGCTTTGCAGTACTACGCTCCCTTCGCCGGAGCAGCCATTGGTGAGTACTTCCGCGACCGCGGCTTGCACGCACTCGTTGTTTACGACGACTTGTCTAAACAGGCCGTTGCCTACCGCGAAATCTCTCTTATTCTTCGTCGTCCCTCTGGCCGCGAGGCTTATCCCGGCGATGTGTTCTACCTTCACTCTCGCTTGCTCGAACGTGCTGCGAAGATCAACAACCAGCAGGAAGTGGCCGAGAAGATGAACGACCTTCCCGAATGCCTCAAAGGCGAGGTGAAGGGCGGCGGTTCGCTCACGGCACTCCCCATCATCGAAACGCAGGCTGGCGACGTTTCAGCGTATATTCCTACCAACGTCATCTCAATTACCGACGGTCAGATATACCTCGATTCAAACTTGTTCAATCAGGGCTTCCGTCCCGCCATCGACGTGGGTATCTCCGTGAGCCGTGTGGGTGGCGCAGCCCAGATTAAGAGTATGAAGAAGGTGGCCGGTACGTTGAAGATTGACCAGGCACAATACCGCGAGTTGGAATCGTTCGCCAAGTTCTCGTCCGATATGGACGCAGTGACGGCAATGACCATCGACCGCGGACGCAAGAACAACCAGTTGCTCATCCAGGCGCAGTACAGTCCCATGCCCGTAGCCGAACAGGTGGCCATCCTTTACTGCGGCACGCATGGCTTGCTCAAAGACGTGGCTCTCGACAAAGTGCGCGATTTTCAGGACACGTTCCTCCAAGTAATCCGTTCGCAATATGCCGACACCGTGCTCGCCGAATTGGCAGCCGGTAAACTCACCGACGACGTTTGCAAAAACATTGAGAAGGTTGCGGCCGACGTGGCTGGACAATATAAAGCATAAGCGATATGGCATCACTGAAAGAAGTAAAAACACGAATAGCATCCGTAAATAGCACGCGCAAGATAACGAGTGCTATGAAGATGGTGGCTTCTTCAAAACTGCACCGCGCGCAGCAGGCCATTGAGAGTATGCGCCCTTACGAAAAGCAGCTTGGCAAAATCATGTCGACCTTTGTGGCGAACATGGAGGGCGAACTCGATACTCCCTACGCCGGGGAGCGTCCGGTAAAACGTGTTGCCATTGTTTTCTACACGTCCAACTCTTCGCTCTGCGGCGCATACAACGGCAACGTCATCAAGGCGTTCCACAAAAAAGCCGCGGAGTACGAGAAGGCTGGCGTCGAGGTGGCATACGTTTGTCCCTTCGGGCGCAAAGCCTACGAGGCGGCGCAAAAGGCGGGTCTGAACATCAAGGAAGACCTCAGCCCGTTGCTCGACCACCCCTCGTACGAAAAGACGGCGCAAGTGGCCTCGCAACTCATGTCGCTCTATACTGAGGGCGAAGTGGACGAGGTGGTGCTTCTCTACCACCACTTCAAAAGTGCCGGCACGCAGGTGCTTACGGAGGAAACATTTCTGCCCATCAAACTCTCCACGGAGGGCGACGGAGCAGGCGATGCAGCCGAGGCTAACTACGACTTCATCGTGGAGCCTTCTGCCTCAGAGGTTGTCAAGCGTCTTATCCCCAAGTCGCTCCACCTGAAACTCTTCACCGCCCTGCTCGACAGTCTGGCGAGTGAACATGCCGCACGCGTTGTGGCCATGCAGGTGGCCACCGACAACGCCGACGAACTTCTGCGCGAGCTTAACCTTACGTACAACAAGACGCGCCAGCAGGCCATTACCACCGAACTGCTCGATATTGCCGGAGGCAGTCAGCAATAAGGTGAAACCCAATTAACCGTACATCACAAAAAATGCATTTGTCTGCGTTCCAAGCGCAAGGCAAATGCATTTTTTTTTGACTTCGTCAATGCGTCACCCAAATCAGTTTTCGGAGGTTTCTAACCCGAAAAGCGGCTTTATGGCAAGATGCTTCTCAGTGAGGAACAGCGTTTCCGTTGAAAATCAGAGCGTACATTTATGCGATGAGTGAACGTACGTCATGAGGGTGAGTGAACGTACGTCTATAAGTAGAGTGAACGTACGTCTATAACTCGAGTGAACGTACGTCATTAAAGAGGGTGGACG
>CAVLCM010000031.1:0-17609 GCA_963661625.1 bacterium | reverse complement strand
AGGGTGGACGTACGTCGTTAGATGAAGCCTTCTTCGAGTGAATGGCCGGTGAACACCGAGGTAGTCATTTTCCCTGCCGGTATTCCTGCGGAGTGCAGCCCACGAGACGTTTGAAGTATTTGCAAAAGAAACTGGGATTGGGGAAGTGCAGTTCGTCCGTAATCTCCGCTATTTGTTTCTCGCTGTGCCGTAGCATCACCTTTGCTGCCGTCACTACGGCCTTGTCTATCCATTCTTTTGCCGTAACGCCGCTCGTCTGCCTCACCACAGTACCGAGGTAGCGTTCGGAAAGGCATATTTTATCGGCGTAGAACGACAGTTTTCGTTCCTCTTTGCAATGCGCGTTCACCAGTTGTATGAAGCGGTTGAACACGTTGTGTGCTGCTGGGGCACCTTCCGCTGCGGTGTGGCTGTGGGCAAAGAGCCGGTCAAAGGTCGACGTGATGGCGGCTATCAGGTGATAGATGGTCTGCTTGTCCTCCTGCCGCTTCTCGCTCAGGCGTTTTTCCTCGCTGCTTTGTTCAATGGCCTCATCGCACAGCAGGGCATAGAGCCGTTGCAGCAACAAGCCCTGCGCATCGCTCACCCCGAGGATGCCGTTCTTTTGCTTTCCGTTGAACAGTTCGGGTACGCTACCCGAGTGCGCCACCTGAAACAGGTCGGCCGACAGTCCCATGCCCACAATAGCAAAGTCGTCGCTTGCGCCCAGCGGCTCCACGATGGTGCCAGGCGTAACGAAAATCACCTGCCCGGCCCGTGCTGTGCATTCCTGCAAGTTGATGATGCCGCGCATCTCTCCGCTCACCACGCATCCCATGCGGTAGTCGTCGAGCAGGTACGGACTCTCACCGCTCTGCACGAAAGGCTGCAAAAAGCGGTTCAGGCTCACCACCACTCCGAAGTCGCTGCCAAAGAAATGCTTTTCGGGGAACAGGTGCTCGCGGTTGAGCGTGTCAAACACTTTCTGCAACGTAAGCAACTGGGGTTCTTTCATTTTCGTGTTCGTTTGGGTTTATATATGCCGCAAAGATAACCAATCAGCCCGTTCATGGGGCAAACGAGCTACGATATCATACAAAATGAACATTTTACGAATTGTATGGATAACAAGCAGGCTACTCTCCCACCCTACCTTTGCAGCCGTAACCAAACAGCATTTTGAAGTATGCACAACCCGTTTCTACTCATCCTCACGCTCGTGTGCGCCGTTGTCGGGCTGGGAGCAAAGGCGCAGGAGGCAACGCCCGTCCCGTCTCCGCTCTCACTAACAGACTGTCGGCGGCTTGCGCGCGACAATTACCCAGCGGTCAAGCAATACCGCCTCATTGACCAAAGCCGCGACTTCACCCTCAGCAACGCCGCCAAGGCTTGGCTGCCTCGGGTCAGTGCGTCGGCCGGGGCGTATGCGTTCACCGACATCCTCGATGTCAATCCCCTCATGAAACAGATGGGCGTAGACATGAACAACCTCACGGCCATGGCCTCAGTAACTCTTCAACAGACCGTTTACGACGGCGGACGCACATCGGCTCAAAAGTCTGTCGTCGCGGCGCAGAGCGAAGTGCAGAAGCGGCAGCTCGACGTGTCGATGTACGTCCTCGACGAACGGGTGGACAATCTTTTCTTCGGTGTTCTGCTGCTCGATGCGCAGTTGCGGCAGTGCGACTTGCTCCTCAACGACTTCGCCACGAGCGAGCGGACGGTCGAAAGTCTTGTGCGCAACGGACTGGCCACGCAGAGCGACCTCGACGCCATCTCTGCCGAGAAGCTCAAAACGCTCCAACAGAAGGAGGCCGTCGTCGCCTCGCGCAGTGCTTACCTGCGTATGCTCGGGGTGTTCACAGGCAGGGAGTTTGCCGAAACCGACACGCTGCAACGCCCTGCCCCCGTCCCGGCCGTCTCGGGACAATGCGGCGAACGCCCCGAACTCTCGTACTATGCCTCGCTCAACAATCTTGTCGACGTACGGCGCAAACAGCTCCAGACCAACCTGTTGCCCACCGTAGCTCTTTTCGGAACGGGCATGGGCCACACGCAGGTGAGCAGTCTTGTGCGCAACGGTGTGCTTGCCGCCGGAGTGTCGATTTCGTGGAACGTCGGCGCGCTCTACACCCGGCGCAACGACCTGCGCAAACTCGAACTGGAACGGACGATGAACGACACACAGCGCGCCACGTTCCTGCTCAACAACCGTTTGCAACAGGAGGAAACGGCCGGTGCGGCCACGTCGCTCCACAAGCAGTTGGCCCACGACGACGATATTGTCCGCCTTCGCGAAAACATCCGCACCACAAGCGAAAGCCGCGTCAAGGCCGGCACGGAGAGCGTCAACGAACTTCTTCGCCACATCCTCGCCGTCGGCATGGCACGGACCGAAAAGGCACAACACGAGATTCTGCTCTTAAAAGAAATGTACAACCAAATGCATATCAACAATGAAAAATAAGCAATACGTTTTCGCCATCGTTCTCTCGGCTCTCAGCCTCGCTGCGTGCAGCGGCGAAACAACCACCTACGATGCCACGGGCGTTTTCGAGGCTACGGAGGTCACCGTCTCGGCTGAGCAAAACGGGAAACTCGTGGAATTTGCGGTCAACGAAGGCGACCGCATCAACAAAGACTGCCAAGTGGGCCTCATCGACACTACACAGTTCGCCTTACAAATGCGCCAGATCGGCGGCACAAAACAGGTGTACGCCTCGCAGCGTCCCGACGTAGCCAAGCAGGTAGCCGCCACGAGGGAACAGCTTGCCAAAGCGCGCGAGGAGTATGCCCGTTCCACCCGACTGGTGAGCGATGGTGCAGCCGGCACGAAAACACTCGACGATGCCCGCAGCTTGGTGCAGGTGTTGGAGCGTCAACTCGAAGCGCAGCTATCCGCGCTCCGCACGTCCACCAACAGTCTCAACGCCCAGATGAGCACAGCCGACGCACAGCGTGCCATCGTGGCCGACCAGCTCCGCAAGTGCCACATCTGTTCGCCCGTGAGCGGTACGGTGCTGGTGAAGTACGCCGAACAGGGAGAGTTTGCCGCCATCGGCAAACCGCTTTTCAAGGTGGCCGACATTAGCCGCGTCTACCTGCGAGCCTACGTCACGTCGCAACAGCTCAAGAGCGTGCGCCTCGGCCAAGCGGTGAAGGTCTATGCCGACTACGGCAACAACGAACGCAGGGAGTACGCCGGCTGCGTAACGTGGATTTCGCAAGAGGCGGAGTTCACACCCAAAACTGTCCTCACCGACGACGAGCGAGCCGACCTTGTCTACGCCGTCAAGGTGGCGGTGACTAACGACGGGTACATAAAGACGGGCATGTACGGCGAAGTGAAATTCTGAGGGCGTATGGATAAGGCAATCGTAGTAAAAAGCGTAAGCAAGCGTTACGGCAAGGTTCAGGCACTGCGTGACGTTTCTCTTTCGGTGGGCCAGGGCGAACTGTTCGGCCTCATCGGGCCCGACGGCGCAGGAAAAACGTCGCTTTTCCGCATCCTCGCCACGCTGCTCCTGCCCGACGAGGGGCGAGCCTCCGTTCTTGGTTTCGACACTGTGGACGGCATGCGCGACATACGCAAACGCATCGGCTACGTGCCGGGCCGTTTCTCGCTCTATCAGGACCTCACCGTTGAGGAGAACCTGCGGTTTTTCGCCACGCTCTTTGGCACAACCATCGAGGCTGAATACAGTCGCATCCGTCCTGTATACTCGCAAATTGAGACGTTTCGCCATCGCAAGGCGGGCGCACTGTCGGGCGGCATGAAGCAAAAGTTGGCCCTCTCGTGCGCCCTTGTGCACAACCCCGACGTATTGCTACTCGACGAGCCCACTACGGGGGTCGACCCCGTGAGCCGCCGCGACTTTTGGGACGTATTGGAGAATCTCGCCGCCGGTGGCATGACGATTGTCGTGTCTACGCCCTATCTCGACGAGGTTCGCCGCTGCGGTCGCGTGGCCTTCCTCCACGAGGGCCGGGTGAGGGGCATCGGCTCTCCGCAGGACATTCTCGAAGAGTTTCGCGACGTTTTCTGTCCTCCCGGCCTTGTCCATGAGGCGGCCAATGCCATGGGCGACAACGTGGTGGAGGTGTCGCACCTTGTCAAAGCCTTTGGATCATTCCGCGCCGTGGACGACATTTCGTTCTCCGTCAGGCGCGGCGAGATATTCGGTTTTCTCGGAGCCAACGGGGCTGGCAAAACCACCGCCATGCACATTCTCACGGGGCTCAGTCGTCCTACGAGCGGCAGCGGACGGGTGGCCGGCTGCGACTTGCTGACGGAGTTTGAGCAGATAAAGCGTCACATCGGTTACATGAGTCAGCGTTTCTCGCTCTACGACGACCTCACCGTATGCGAAAACATCCGGCTCTTTGCCGGCATCTACGGCATGCGCCCGGCAGACATTCGCCGCAAAACGGACGAACTGCTCCGCCGCCTCGACTTCATGGCTCACGCCGACGACATCGTTGGCAGCCTCCCCCTTGGCTGGAAACAAAAACTGGCATTCTCCGTGAGCATCTTCCACGAACCGGAGATTGTGTTCCTCGACGAGCCAACGGGTGGTGTCGACCCTGCCGTGCGCCGCCAGTTCTGGCAACTCATCTACGAGGCGGCCGACCGCGGCATCACGGTGTTCGTCACCACTCACTACATGGACGAGGCGGAATACTGCGACCGCGTGTCGATTATGGTCGACGGAAAAATCCGCGCGCTCGGTTCGCCCGCCGAACTCAAAAACCGTTTCCAACAGCCCAGCATGGAACACGTATTCACCCTCCTCGCCCGCCAATCAACCCGACAATGAAACAGTTCACCGCCCTTGTTCTCAAAGAGATGCGCCACATCCTGCGCGACAGGCGCACCATGCTCATTCTCTTCGGCATGCCCGTGGCTATGATGCTGCTTTTCGGTTTCGCCATCTCGACCGACGTGCGCAACGTCCGCACGGCGGTGGTGTCGACCACCGTCGACAACCTTGCCCGGCAGCGCATCGAAGCGCTCGGCGCAAGCGAATACTTCGACATCGTGGGATGCGTGGAAACGCCCGCTCAGGCCGAACGGCTCATCCGCTCGCAACGAGCCGACATAGCTGTTGTCTTTGCCCCCCACTTAGCCCGGCACGGCGGCGTGCAATTTATCACCGACGGGGCCGACCCTAACATGGCGCAGATGTACACTGCCTACGCCTCGCAAATCCTATCGCAAGCCAATGCCCCCGTCAGCGCACGCCTGCTCTACAATCCGCAGATGCGCAGCTGCTACAACTTTGTGCCGGGCATCATGGGCATGCTGCTCATGCTCATCTGCGCCCTGATGACGAGTGTCAGCATTGTCCGCGAAAAGGAACAAGGCACCATGGAACTGCTCCTTGCCAGTCCCGTGCGCCCACTTATGGTTTTGATAGCCAAAGTGGTGCCTTACCTCGTGCTGTCGTTCGTCATTCTCTGCGGCATACTGCTCATCTCCCGCTTTGTCCTCGGCGTGCCTGTGGCGGGCAGCCTGTTTTGGATTTTCGCCGTGTCGGGCATCTACATCCTTGTGGCTCTGTCGCTCGGACTGCTCATCAGCACCGTGGCGCGCACGCAGCTCACCGCCCTGCTCTCGTCGGCCATGATGCTCATGTTGCCGAGCATCTTGCTCAGCGGCATGATGTATCCTGTGGAGAGCATGCCCCGCGTGCTGCAATGCGTGTCGGCCGTGCTGCCTCCGCGCTACTACATTGCCGCCATCCGCAAACTCATGATTATGGGCGTGGGCATCGACAAGGTTGTGCCTGAGGTGGCTGTGCTGCTCGCCATGCTTGCCGTGCTACTCGGCGCGGCGTTGCTCAACTTCAAGAAACGTTTGGAATAACCCATTGCCCTATGACATTGAAATACCTCTTGCAGAAGGAGTTTTTGCAAATACGCCGCAACGCATTCATTCCGCACCTCATTCTTGTTTTTCCCGTCATGATTATGTGCGTCATGCCGTGGGTGATGAACATGGAGGTGAAGAACATCACGGTCTCCGTGGTCGACAACGACCGTTCACCGGCCTCGTCGCGCCTCGTGCAGCGCATTGCTTCGAGCCGCTACTTTGTGTTTGCCGGCCAATGCGCCTCCTACGCCGAGGCACTCGACAATGTGGAACATTCGCACGCTGATGCAGTGGTGGAGATACCGCCCCACTTTGAGCGCGACACACAGTTGGGGCGCCGCCCCCGCATCCATGTGGCGGTCAACGCCGTCAACGGCACAAAGGGCAACATGGGCAGCGCATACCTCACGCAAATCATCGGCCGCCACATAGCCTCGATGGCGCAGGGGCAGAGCGAGGCGAAACTGCCCGAAACCTCCGCCCTCTACCTCTACAACAAGCACCTCAACTACAAGGTATTCATGATTCCCTCGCTCATGGCCATTCTCGTCATGCTGATTTGCGGCTTCCTGCCTGCACTCAACATTGTGGGCGAAAAGGAAAAGGGGACTATCGAGGCAGTGAACGTCACGCCGGTGAGCCGCACGTGCTTCATCCTCGCCAAACTCATCCCCTATTGGCTCATTGCCCTCGTGGTGATGACGCTGTGCTTCATCCTAGCGTGGGCTGTCTACGGCATTACGTCGGCCGGTAACCTTGCGCTCATCTATCTCCTTGCCATGCTCCTGGCACTGACGTTCAGCGGCTTAGGGCTGGTCGTTTCCAACTGCAACAGCACGATGCAGCAGGCCGTGTTCGTCATGTGGTTCATAGTGGTTTGTCTGTTGCTGCTCAGCGGACTTTTCACGCCAGTGCGTTCCATGCCGCGTTGGGCCTACTTGACCACCTACGTCAACCCTATGCACTACTTCATCGACGCGGTGCGCACGGTGTTTGTCCGCGGCGGCGACTTCGGTTGCGTCCGTCACCAGGTGCGGGCCTTGGCCGTGTCGGCTACGGTCATGATTGCGTGGGCCGTATGGAGCTACCGCAAAAGTTCGTAAGCCTTGCGTTTTGGGGGGCAGGGGGAAAGAACTACCTTTGCCCTACTATCCTCAGGGCAATGCCCGCAACATTTATTCCCCATACTATGATTGCCAACGAACAAACCTATCAGCAGATAGAGCGCGCCTTGCGCAAGGCGGCCTCAAAGTTTCCGGCCGAAGCCGAATGCTACCCCCTCACCGACATTGTATTGCAAGTGAAGCAGGAGAGCGGCGAACTGCTCATCTTCGACGACGATGACAACGAACTCACGCGCTGCGTGGTGGAGCAATGGCTCGACAACACCGACGAAGACTTCTACGCTGCCGTGCAGCCCATTTTGGCCGATGCCATTGGGCAGACAAAGGACGTGACGGAGAACGTGGCCATACTGAAACCCTACTCTTACGTTCTGGCCGGCGAGGACCGCGAAATCATAGCCGACCTCTACCTCGTAGACGACGACACCATCGTGCTTAGCGGCGACCTCATGGCCGGACTCGACACAGACCTCGAAGCGTTCTGGGAAAAATTGTCTAACGAAACGCCCTCTGCCGAATGAACCGCATAGCCCGTACCTTCCTCGCCGCAGCGTTTGCCGGCTTCTCCCTTTTCGCCTCTGCCCAGCAGTCGCTCTCGCTCATTCCCCTGCCGCAAAAGGTGGAGCAGGGCAATGGGTCGTTCGCCTTCCCCACCCTGCTCACGGCCTCGGCCCCGGCCTACGAGGGCGACAGCGTGCGCACCGTTTTGCAACGCTTTGCCGACAAACTGACGGCCTCAACCGGCGTGCAGTTCAAGCAGGTTAAGAGCAAGGCCAAGCTCACGCTGAGCCTCAACAAGTCGCTCGCTCCCGAAGCCTACCGTCTCCGTGTGGACGAGGGGCGCATCTGCATCGAAGCAGCCCGTCCCGCAGGTTTCTTTTACGCCTTGCAAACGCTCCAGCAGCTGATGCCCTCGCGCAGCGTGCTGGCCGGGGCCAAGGCAGACACGGTTTCTTCGATTTCCGTGCCGTGCGTACTGATTGAGGACGCACCGCGCTTTGGCTGGCGCGGCTTTATGCTCGACGAGGGCCGCCACTTCTTTGGCAAGAAGGAGGTGAAGAAGATTATCGACGCAATGGCGGCCTACAAGATGAACCGCTTCCACTGGCACCTCACGGAGGACCAGGGCTGGCGCATCGAGATAAAGAAATACCCGCAACTCACCACCACCGGGGCCTGGCGCCACAGCCGCGTGCTGGGATGGGGCCCGACGCGTCCCGACGGCGAACGCTACGGGGGCTTCTACACGCAGGACGACATCCGCGAGGTGGTGGCCTACGCCCGCGACCGCTTCATTGAAATTGTGCCAGAGGTGGATATTCCCGGACATTCGCAGGCAGCCGTGGCTTCGTACCCCGACCTGTTAGCTTGCGACCCTGAAAACGCCCACGACGTGTGGCTCTACCAAGGGGTGTCGGCCGACGTGATCAACGTGAGCAATCCGCAGGCCGTGCAGTTTGCCAAGGACGTGGTGGACGAACTGACCGACCTCTTCCCCTTCGGCTACATCCACTTGGGCGGCGACGAATGCCCCGTGGACAAATGGCGCGCCAACGCCGACTGCCAGGCGCAGCTCAAAACGTTGGGCAGCACGAACTACCGCGACTTGCAAATCAACTTCTACCGTCAGCTCAAGGAGCACATTGCGCAGAAGCCCAAGGCTGAGCAGCGCAAACTCATCTTCTGGAACGAGGTGCTTCACGGCAACACTGCGCCCCTCGGCACAGACATCACCGTGATGGCCTGGGTGGGTGCCGACGCAGCCGCCAAGGACGCGGCGCAGCGCGGACTGACAACCATTCTCACGCCGCAAATCCCCTACTACATCAACCGCCGCCAGAGCAAGGACGTATGGGAACCGCGCTCACAGGGATACGGCACGGAAACGGTAGAGGCCGTTTACAACTACGTGCCGCAGCAGGGCGTTGACTCCACGCTGTGCAGCAAGTACCTGGGCGTGCAGGCAAACTTCTGGACGGAATGGGTGGAAAACGCCCCGACGCTCCAATACCTGATGTTCCCCCGCTTGGCCGCCGTGGCCGAGGCGGCATGGACACCGCAGACACTGCGCAAATACCCCGACTTCCTGCAACGCCTGCAACAAGAGCCGCAATACTACCGAGCCATGGGAATCGACTATGGCAAGCACGTATTCCCGGCCGAAACGGCGAAATAGCCGCACGCAGGCGGACACACGCAAAAGGCCGGCACTTCGCGGGAAGTGCCGGCCCTTATTATCTGCCGCTAAGAGCTTTTGCGCAGAGCGGTGATGAGCTATTAATAGTCGGTGTTCTCAGGGTCGAAGTTCGTCCATCCTTGGAGCCAGTTGTCGGTGGCTGAGAATGCGCCGATGTAGCTTACCTTGTCAAACCAAGAGCTCGTTACGCCCGTGAACGAGGCGGCCGTGAGGAGCGGACTGGCTGCGCTCGGCATGAAGTTGACATTGAGACCGGAGAGCAATCCCTTGCCCGTGAGGAGCATCTCGGTGAGCGAGGAAACCTTGTTGCCGCTCTGGGCGAGGAAGAAGGTGGACGACCACGACTTCTGCGACTCGTCGACTACGGCCTGCTTGTTGACATAATCTACGCGTACGTCGCGGTATTCCTTGTTGGCATCCGTACCCGTCACGTCCATGTCGGCAAACCAGATGTTCTGCAAACGGATTTGTCCGCTCTCGGCCTGCTGGCGCGTGTCGCCCTTTTCGCTGTCGATAATCAAGCCGATGGGCCAACCGAGGGCGATGGAGTTGATGCAGTTAAGGCGCGAGCCACGGCGTATCTGCATGGCCGACTGGAACTTGCCAAGACCCGAGCCGTTGTTGGGGTTCATGGAGCCGCCGGTGATGTATTTGTCGTTGTTGGCGAAGTCCGTTGCACCCTCCTTCGGGCCAATGAACGTGATGTTGCTGAATGTGGCCGAAGTGACGGGAATGGCGGTGGAGCCGCTTGCGTCGTTGTCGCTCTCGAAGCCGTTGCTCTGGCTCTTGTCGGCAATGCGCGGATCGCGAACGGAGAGGCCGTACTGAACGTGGCCAGAGAAGCCGTTGTCGGTATCGAAATCGTCGTCCCAGCCGTTGTAGGCAATTAGGTATTTGCAGTTCACCGTGCCGCCGAACCACTCAAAAGAGTCGTCATTGGAGTAGCTCACCTGTACGTGGTCAATCTTCGTAGCGTCGCCCACCGAGCCGAGGGTTACGCCGTTGATCTCTTGGTCTACTTCGAAGGGGAAACCGGCAAATTCTACGCGGACGTAGCTCAGCACGCCTGAGTTGTCGTGTGCGTCGGAGCCGCCGTGCTTTGTGCGCGGGCCTCCCTCAATCTGTGCCTCGTTGGCGTTGTGGGGAGCCTTGCCGCAGAGGATGATGCCGCCCCAGTCGCCGGGCTTGCGCTGACCTTTGGCCTGTGCCGAGGTGAACACGATGGGTTCAGTGGCCGTACCCTGGGCAATGAGCTTGCCGCCGCGTTCGGCAATGAGAGCCGCCTTCGACTGCTTGTCGCCCTTGATGATGGTGCCCGGCTCAATGGTGAGTTCTGCGCCGTCGGCAATGTACACCCAGCCCTTGAGCGTATAAACGCCCTTCTTCAAGGTCTGCTTGCCCGTAAACACGAACTCCTTGTCGCCGTTGCCAATCTGGTTGCCGTCGAAGAGGAGGTTATCGGCAGAGTTCAGTCCGCCGTCTTTGCCCCAAGTGCGTGTGTCGCCAGTTTGTTCAGCAGTGCCGTTGTTGTCGCTGCACGAGGTAAACACGGCAGCAGTGGCCAAGCCCATGAAACCTGTGAGGGCAAGCACCTTGAAAGTTTGTTTTCGCATAACTGTTGTGTAAATTAAATAGGTTCTTGTTGTTTTTACGCTGCAAAGTTCCGCCCCGTCAGTTACAGAACTGTTGCACACGGGTGAAATATGCGTGTCGGAGAGGTTGAGGGTTTCCCGTGCGTCAGAACTTGTACGATACGCTTAGGCTCATGTCGCGGCCGGGACGGTAGGAACGGGTGACCTCCTCGACGCTCTTGGACGTGCCGTTGGCGAGGGTCACGTCGTTAAACTGCTTGAAGAGGATCTTTTCGGCGAGGATGTCGCGCAGGCCGAGTTTCAGTTCGAAGTGGCCGAGAGCAACCGATGCGGAAAGGTCGAGCGAGTTGCGCGGCATCTCGTAGGAGTCGGGGATATTGACCGTTTGGTCGCCCGTTGAGCCGAGGTTGCGCCCAACGCCCACGAGGCGTTTGCCGATGCGGTTGTACTGCACTGAGGCGTTCCACTGGCCGTGGCTATAGAACAGGCCAAGGTTGACGAGGTAGGGCGACTGTCCCTGCATGGGGCGGTTTTTCTGGCGCGAACCGGCATCGAAGTTGACGCGGCTCTTGATGGCCGAACCGTTGAACACGAGGGTGAAATCCTTCAAACCCATGAAGGCGAGGTTCTTGCGGATGTCGAGTTCAAGACCGAAACTCGTGGCCTGTTTGGCATTGACGTAGGAGTAGACCACGCCCGTGCCGCCCGTCACCGTATAGCTCCACTCGATGGGCGAGTCGAAGTGTTTGTAGAAAGCTGCGAGCGAGATTTGGTCGCCTTGCGAGGGGTACCATTCGTAGCGGAGGTCGACGTTGTCGACGTGGCAGGCACGCAGTTCGGTGTTGCCCTGCACGTTGCTGGCGAGGTCGAAATCGTAGAATACGGAGGTGCTTATTTCGCGGAACTCAGGACGGTTGACGGAACGGCCGTACGACAGGCGCACCTGGTGTTTTTCGTTGATTTTGTACGTGGTGTTGACCGAGGGGAAGATATCGTTGCCATTGTACTTGCGGTCGGACGTGCGGCGTTCGTAGTCGCTGAGGTTGCTCACGAGCGTCATGCCCCAATGCTCAAAGCGTGCGCCGGCATACACATTGAACGCGCCGAGCGGCAGGTTGACGGCGGCATAGGCCGAGGCGATGATTTGATGGCCGTCGTAGTCGTTGGTGAGTTTGGTGTCGTCGAGCAGGTAAAGTCCTTGGTCGCCGTAGTTGGCCGATTGGAGCAGTTGCGTGGGCAGGTCGAGGTAGCGGAAGCCCTCGGGCAGGTTGTTGTCGGAAGGGTCCCAAGAATAGATAAAACTGCGTGTGCGGTAAGAACGCGTGCGGTATTCGCCATAGGCTCCGGCATAGAGTTGGGGAGCGATGTGGCGCGCCTCAAAGTCGCGGCGATAGTTGACCGCGCCCGAGGCGATGTGTTCGTCGAGACGGGTAAACTCGCGCGAGAGTTCGTTGCCCGTGGTCAGACCGATGAGACCCGTTTCGAGCTGGTCGTCGGTGCTGTAACGGCGACGGTCGGGCAGGTTGCGGTTGGCGTAGGCGTAGCCGGCGTTCCAGTCGAAGCGGTCCTTGTCCCAGACGTACTTGCCTGTGAACTGCGTGTTGTAAGTAGTTCGGCTCGAATAGTAGTATTCCGCCTCGCGCACATGGTTGCTCTGAGCGTCGGTGCCTTCGCGGCTGGTGTAGCGGTCGGTGGCGAGCTGGTTGAAGATGTTCTTCCACTCGTAACGCCCCGAACCCTTGGCGGGAACGAACGTGAGGTTGAACATGCCGCCGAGGCGAGTTTTGTGGTTGTACTGGCGGTCGATGTGGTGGTGAAGGTAGACGCTCTCGTCGTGCGTAAGGTCGTATGCGCCGAAGAAAGAGTTTTCCATCGGGGCATAGGTGCGGTAGGTGTTGCTATAATTGAGTGAGGCAAGCAGGGCCAACACTGCCCCATTGTCGAAATCCTTTGAGCGGTTCAGGTCGGCCGACAGGTTGAAGTCGGTCCAGGGATGACGGTTCTTCACGGTCCAGTCGTTGTTGAGGGCGTTGTCAGTAAGGCTAATGCCTTTGCCCCCAGGGGTGTTGACCATCGCACGGTCGAGGCCGCCCTTGAGCGAGCGCAAGCCGTTGTCGAAACCGAGGAAGTCCGTTGCGCCGCCCCGTGCCGAAGAGAAACTCTGGAAATGCGTTTGGTCGTTCGCGGCGATGCCGAGCGAGATGCGCGCTCCGTTGGTGTTTGGCACGTCCTTGGTGTCGATAAGGATGAAGCCACCCGAGAAGTCGGCAGGGTACTGAGGCGCGGGCGACTTGACAATCTGCATATTGTCGACCTGCGAGGAAGGAATGATGTCGAACGAGAAAGCGCGCGAGTCGGGTTCGCTCGACGGTACGGCCGCGCCGTTAATCCATACGTTGTTGTAGCGCTGCGACAGGCCGCGCACCATCACGAACTTCTCGTCGATGATGGAGATGCCCGGCACGCGGCGAATAACCTCCGACGCGTCCTTGTCCTGCGTCTTGCTGATTTGCTGCGCCGACACGCCGTTTTGCACCACGAGGCTCTGACGCTGCACAGCCACTTGGGCGTTTTCGGTGTTGTGCTTGGCCTTGGCGGTGACGGTGGCCACGCCGAGCATTTCCTCCTTCTCCTCCATGGCCACTACGAGAACGCTGTCGATGCGTGCCGGGTTGACAGTGAGGGTTCGCTTGTTGTAGCCGAGGTAAACCGCCGTGAGCGTGTAGTTGCGCTGTCCGAGGCCTTGCAGGGTGAACTCGCCGTTGACGTCGCTCACGGCCGTTTTGCCAGCCTGCAAAATCTGCACGGTAGCCCCCACGAGGGCTTCGCCCGTCTTTGCGTCGACCACACGGCCGCGGAGGCTGGCTGTTACGTCAGCAAGCGCCGTGGTGCACACCGCAAAGAGCAGGCACGCCAGCGCAATCAAACGTTTTGTCTGTTTCATATAGGTATAATGCGTAAGTAGGATTGTTTTTGCTATATCTTTCGGTTGCAAAGTTCCTACCTATGCGTTACGCCCTTGTTTACGTCTTGTTAAGATAGCGTGAACTGCCCGGCACGCGAGGCACGCCCTGAAACGCCACAGTCCCCCGAGGCGCAATGCCCAGGGGGACTGTGTATTTACTTGTAAGAGGGGGTTACTTCACGGCCTTGACCGTCTTCGTGGTGCCGTTGGTGAGCGTCACCTTGACGAGGACAGCCTTTTCTGCGCCGAAGACGGGCATTACGGCTTGCTTGGCACCTCCGAGCGTTTGGCTCACGACGAGTTTGCCGTCGAGGCTATATACCTCTACGCTACGCAGGCCGATGGCCGACTTGGCCACGAGCGTGCCGTTCTCGATGCTGAACACGTCGGCTTCGGCAGCCTCATCGTTGCTGCTAACGGCCTCAATGCCCGAGATGACGGGTTTCGAGTCGTCGCCAGTAGTCAGTTCGGCCACCTCGCAAATGGCGGGAACGGTGCTGGAAGACCATTTCATCTTCAAAGCCAAGACGTTCTTGTCGGCATCAGAGAAGTTGATTTTTACCAATCCATTGTTGGTTTCGGCCTCCACGTCTTTCCACGTTTCGTCGTCGGTGATGATCTGATAGGTCACGTCGTCTACCGTGCCGTCGTCGCAATAGAGCTTCACGCCATTGACGGGGGCGTAGTTGAGGAAGTAGTAAACGAACTCACCTCCCTGGCTCGTGCCGAGCTCATAGCCCGAGGTGGAAGTAGTGACATCGTTGTCCACACCGCCGGTGAGGGAAATGCCGTTTTCGTCCTGCAAGGCAACCAGTTCGTTGGACGCGGGGCCGTTCACCTCGATTTCGCTCAGGCGCACCCACTTGTTGTCGGGGGCTTCCGTCACCTTGACACGCACGTAGAGCGCATTCTTCGTGATGGGTTTGCCCATGCCGTCGGCAGGAATGAAGTCGGTGGCGATTACGTCAGCGCCGTCGGCCGTACCCACCTTGAAGTTTTGGGCAAGTCCCATCTTGTAGTCAGCACTCTTTGTGCCAGCCACTTTGAGCGTGTACCAGTTGGTGCCATCCTCGGAGGTTTGCACAACGCCTTTGAGGATGTAGTCGTCGTTGGTCGTTGCGGTGCAAACGCGCACGCTCTTGACCTCCTGCATCTCCTTGAGCTTGATTTGGTAAACGTCGTCAACGGCCTGCTTCTTCTGCACTGTCACATAAGTGGTGTAGTTGCCGTCGGCAAGGAGTTCGGCGTTGTGGCTCTGCCAGATGTTGCCCTCGGGCACTGTCACGCTCTCCACCTCAGCCTTCTGCTCGTGGTTGATGGCGAGCGTGTTGCTGCGCAGACGCAACGAGCGGTTGCCATCGGCTACGTTGAGCACAATCAGGTAGCGTATGAACGACGAAGGTTGCAAGCTGTCGTTGGGAGTGGCCCACGTCTTGCCGTTGGTGCTAACCATTATGCGGAAGTTTTTGCTTTCCAACAGCGTGTCGGCCACTGCGATATCTCTCACGCGGATGCTCTTGGGGAGTTCCACGCCCACGTAGCCGCCAGCGGGCAGCACGTATGCCTTCGACATATTAATTTTGGTGCTGGTTGCGCTGGATGAAACCGTAGCGCGAACCGTGCTGACGTTGGTGAAGAGCTTCGCCGTTGTGCTTTCGCTGGCGGTGAAGAGGTTGTCGACAGCGTGCTTCGGGAGGTAGTCCGTGGCGAACGGCGTGAGGTAGCGGTACGAAGCGTGCGTAAGGTGCTTCTCCGTAGTGATTGTGCCACCGCCAAAACCAGCGCCATGCACGGTGAAGTAGTCGTCGTTGGTCGAAAGGGCGGCCGCCTCAGTCTTGTTCGCTTGGTACATTGCCCACTCCTCAGCATCGTCGGTGAGTTTGCCGGCGGTCATGAGGTTTTTCGTGGTCTGCGCCATGTTGCGCAAACGAAGTATCCAGGGCTTCGCGTCCTTGTAGAGGAGGCGTTCGCCGTCTACGTCGGAGTTTTCAATTCCTGCCATCACGTCGCAGTTGGCCACGATGTTGTCCATCAGTTCGCTGAGGGCTGTGGCATCGCCGTTGCTCTTGTAACTGCTAATGAGCGTGTTGAGCGATTCGGGGTCGTTCTTGCTCAGGTAGGGAGCAAGGAAGCGGTAGGCTTTCTGCACGGCCTCGTTGCTGGGGAAGAGGGCTTTGAACGATGCCTCCCACGACGTGGCGTTGTTGAACGCCTTGTTGTTCCACGCAAAGTCGCCGGCGGAGAACACGGCCGTTTTCGACACTTCGCCCTGCTCCATGGGGTTGCAGAGGATGCCTTGCTTGCTGGCGGTGATTTCGCTGGGGAGCGAACTGTTGCTGTTGACGTTGGGCATGTCGTAGAAGTTGCTCTTCATGTCGAGCGGATAAATCTCGTTCTTGCCCGTTCCGTTGTCGTTGCAGGGATAGTTCCACCACCAAATCACTTCGCGGCCAAACTGGTTCTGCACTTGGTTGAGGTCGGCGTCGTTGGGCACGGACCACACAGCACCGCCGGTGTAGAACACGGTGACGTTTGCGGGCAGTGCCGAGAGTGCTTGGAAGAAGCTGTTGTACTGCGTATCAGAGCCGGCAAACGAGCGGCAGTATATCTGGGGCGTGAAGCGCAGGGGCTTTACGGTGTCGTTGGGGTCGGTGTATTCTTTGTTCCACTTCTCCTCAATGGCTTTCTGGATGTTGCCGATGTTTTGGGTGGTGGTGTTCATGCCGTCCGTAGTGCTGGGCACGCTTACGTCGTCGGCGAACACGGCAAACTGGCGGAAACCCAGCGAGTACATGTTCGTAAACTTGGCCATCACGTCGTCAACCACCGTTGCGCTGTTGACTACGGCGTTGCCCGGGTGGATGGACCATACGAGGTTGACCTTGCAGTCGTGGGCCACTCCGCAGAGGGATTTCATGTCGTCCTGCGTAAGGTAGCCGTTGTCGCGCTGTTCCTGCGTGATTTCGGTGGGGTACGGGTCCTTCCAGTAGCTAGAGTGGTACACGTCGCTCTTCGGGCCGTACACGTAGGTATTCATTTTGTAGCGCATCATGAAGCGGAAGAGGTCCTTGCGCGTCTCCATGGAATAGGGCAAACCATAGTAGCCCTCAATGATGCCGCGGCTCTTGAGGTCGGCATAGTCGTTGATGACCACGGGCTGGAGGCTCTCCGTGCCGTTGTCGAAGATTTGTTCGAGCGAGGCAAGGGCGCAGAACGAAGCGTCGGTATTCTCGCCCACGATAACCACCTGAGCCTTGCCCTCGCCTGCGTCGCTGAGCGAGAGGATGTGGCGGTCGAATTTGTTGGCCTGCGTCAGTACATCGGTGCTAAGGCCGAGCTGCGTAATCATGGCGTTGGCCTTGCCTTCCTGCCCGGCCACACCTATATATATATTGGAGTTTGCGTCGTTGGCCGCGTCGGCAAATACAACCTCCAAGCCTTTCGCTTTCAGCACGCTCTCGGCGCGGGCTTTGGTGTAGCTGTCGATGCCAGCGTCGCAAACAACTGTCACCGTCGGCGTAAAGGCCACGGTGCCCGTGCCAGCCGTTTGCTGGTGCGGCACGGGATAAATCGAATACTGCGCACTCAGCCCCATGGGGAAGAGCAGCGCAGCCAATCCTACAATCAGTGATTTCTTTTTCATAGTTAGCGGTTATTGTTCTTTACTTTGTTGCAAATGTAGGAAAAAAAGCCCAACCACGGGCGCAGGCGGCCAAAAACGCCCCAAGCCGGTCAACGGGTACTGCCCCGTGAGGCATCTCCCCCTGCGCCCGAAATTCTGTTCATAAGCGTTCACAAAGTGTTGATTCACCATTCCGTTTTCCACCCTTTCATTCACCGTACGTTCACCGGCCATTCACTCGAAGAAGGCTTCATCTAA
>CAVLCM010000030.1:0-17671 GCA_963661625.1 bacterium | reverse complement strand
ACTTATAGACGTACGTTCACTCACCCTCATGACGTACGTTCACTCATCGCATAAATGTACGCTTTGATTTTCAACGGAAATTCCGACTGTTATTTCCCCATGATTTTCTCAAACAAACCTTTGCGGTGGCCGTCTTGGGCTGCGGCAAGGGCTGCTATGCCCATCGTGCGACGCAGGTTGACCTCGATGCACGGGTGGAGTAGCGTTGGGCCGTCGGGCTGCTCGGCCAGCATCATGTCTATTCCTAAATATCCCTCGTACTTTCCGGCGAGCAACGTGGTGAGTTGTTCGCAGCAGATGCGCACAAGTGTAGTGAACGCAGCCGCTTCTGGCCAAAGGGCGGCAAGGCGTTCCAAGAGCCGACTTTGCGGTTCGAGAATGTTTTGCGTATATCCACCCGACGAGTTGGTGCTGAAAACGGACAGCCCCTCGTAGCGTACGCCTTGGGCCTTGTCGGCATAAAATTCAAGGGCGAAGTCGGCTACGGGCGTGAAGCGTGGTTCGAGTTCCACGCCGTCCTGCTCAGCAAGCAGTCGGCGTATGCGCCCAAGGGTGGAGGCGTTGAGCGGACGGGAGAGGGGAAACACGCCCCTGCCGCTGCACGACCACAAACTCTTGCCAAAGGCCTCGGGATGCTCTTCCAAAAAACGGTCAATCTCCTCCTCGCTGCTCACAATCAGCGAAAGGCCCACTGTGCCAATGCCCTCCGCGTGGAGCTGCCTGCGCAGGAGGGGCAGAAGGCGAGCCGTGGTGGCGCGGCTGCTGAGCGTGCGGATGTCGCCTATTTGTTCGGCGGTGGGGAGCAAGGCCTCGGGCGCGCCGCACTTGGTCAGTTTGTGGCGCACGAGCAAGTCCCACCCCCAAGGCTCGATGCGCGTGACGGTGCGCCACAGTTTGGGGGTAAGTTCGTTGGGAAAAAGAAAACGGGGGAGAGTTTCGGCCGCCGAGGCTGGGAGTATAGATTTCAGAAAGTCGGGTTGCGCTTCCCGGCATTCAGTCTGCCCCTTTGTCGGTTTGGGTAAAAGGATGAAGTCATCCCTGTCCGCCCAAACCGCCGGCAGGGCGGCCCAGCGGCATTCCAGCGTGCGGGCAATGGTTGAGGGATAGTAGTAGGGGGAGTGGGCAGCCAAGGCCTCGTCGTGCGAAGCGTTGAAAATGTGCAGAGTAGCCATCGGTTCTGTGCGCGGCTGTCTTAGCAGTAAGTTTCGAGAGCCTTGAACGAAGGCGTTTGCGGAACGATTTCCACGCCGGTCGTTGTGGCCGGGAACAGGATAGTTTCGCCTGCCTGCAAGGTCAGTTCGCCTTCGTTGTAGCGCAGGGTGGCTTTGCCCTCGTAGGCAATATATATCACGAAAGAGTCGAGCTGTGAATAATCCGTCTCTACGCTTTCGGTCAGTTCAAAAAGATGCACCGTGAAGTCCTTGCACAGCAGCAAGTCGGCCTGACGGTTGGGGCAGTGCGTATAGGCCACGCGGTGAGTGGGGTAAGCTTTGAAGTCGAGCGCCTCGCGTGCTTCGGCAATGTGCAGCGTGCGCTTGTTGCCCTGCGCATCGCGGCGGTCGAAGTCGTAGGCCCGGAAAGTGTCGTTGCTCGACTGCTGAATTTCGATGAGCATATTGCCGCTCCCGATGCTGTGGATGTGGCCTGCCGGGATGAAGAAACAATCGCCGGCGTGCGTTTCGTGGCAACGCAGGTAGTCGATGAGCGTGCCGTCGGCCACGCTGCGGCTGTAAGCATCGGCCGAAAAGTCCGTGTTGAACCCGGCATAGAAATGCGACCCGGGCTGTGCATGGAGGATAAACTGCATCTCGCTCTTGCCGAACGGACGGCCCATTCGCTGTGCCATGGCATCGTCGGGGTGTACCTGAATGCTCAGGTCCTTTGCCGTCGACATGAACTTGATGAGCAGCGGAAAGTTAGTGCCGAAACGGTCAAAGTTTGCCTTTCCCACCAAGTCGGCCCCATATATACTAATGAGTTGCGCCAGCGTCTGCCCACGGTGCTCCCCCTCGCTCACGGGCGTTTCGTCGCCGGGAAGTCCTGAAATCTCCCACGTCTCGCCCACCTGACGCGGTGCGCCAGGCAGATGCTTCAGCTCGGTGAGTTCCTCGCCACCCCAAATGGTGGTTTTGAGCAGAGGAGTAAAACGTAAGGCTTTCATTCGTTCAATAAGGTGTGTAAGGGAAGCTATTGGTAAGAGCCGTTGTTAGGCACGAGGTTGGAGAGAACGCAACAGACGCTCGCCGGCTCTCTCCTGTGCCGCACCGAGGTCCATGAATTTGGTTAGTGCTTTGCCAGCGGCTCGAGCCACGCTGTTGCCGGCGGTCAGCACCGTTGCCGTTTGGTCGAGAAATTCGTCCGCATCGCGCTCCGAGGGCATGGCCCCCTGCATGAAGAGGCGCGCCAGCAGCAAGTAGCCGCAAAGCTGGAACATCTCCTCGTGGCGAGCTATCCACTCAAACGCTTGCGTGGAAGCCCACTCTGCGTGGGCGAACAGGTGCATCACGCTGCACTCCGCCTCCTCCTGGAAACGCATCTGCTCCACCCAAAGCGTGGCGAGTTCTGCGTCCATCCGTTCCACAGGCATGAGCATACCTGCCAGGAGGCGGCATTCGCGAATATCCTCCTTCCACAGCGCCGAAGCCAGTTCGAACGTGTGCGGCAGTTCCTCGGCCATCTGCTGCAAGCGAGGCAATTCTACGCCGAAGATAACCTTGTAGGCCAGTCCCTTGCTGCGCATCGACGCGCTCACAGGCCCATTCATCACGCCGCGCAGGGCGCGCTTGATGTGTTGAAGTTGGGTGGAGAGGGATGAATTGTCCATACAGGTATTGAGTTAGGCGTGCAAATTTATGAATTAATTGCCAATTTGACCGAAAAGCCGTTAATTGCGGCTCACGGCGAAGTAGCGAGCGTGCGGATTGCTGATGTACAGGCCGCACGTGCTGCTTTGCGGATACATGGCTCCGTTCTCGGTGAGCGTGATGCCCAGGGCAGTGAAATTGAGCAGTTTGCTCAGCGGGAAAATCAGCTGCTGGTCGGGCAGTGAGGGGTAGCCCACGGCCGGGCGGATGCCTTGATAGGCCGCACGGGCAAGGTCGTCCATCGAAAGCTGCTCGTCGGGAGCGTAGCCCCAGAGCGAGCGGCGCGTTTCGCGGTGTAGCCATTCGCTCGTGGCCTCCGCCAAGCGGTCGGCAATGCCTTGCAGCATCAGCGCGCGGTAGGTGTCGGTTGAGGTCTTTGCCTCCTCAATCTCCTTGACAAACGAGGGCGAAACGGTGACGGCGAACGCCCCCACATAGTCCTCGTAGGGCAAAGGCGCAACGAAATCGCACAGGGCATAGCAGGGCGCGCCGGGTTCGGCAGACTGCTTCTGGCGCGGCGTGGGCAGTTCCAAGTCCTTGCCGTCCACCGCCCCTGGCAGGATGATGCTTGTCGGCGTGCCGTGGGCAGCGTAGAAGCCCACTTGCGCCTGCATGCGGTGACGCTTTTCAATGTCGTCGAGCAGGAGTTCCGCCTCGTGTTTAATCTTTTCCGCCTCGGGCGTGCCGCGGCGCACCTTCCACAGGTTGAAGAAGTAAATCCAGTTGATGAACTTTCGCACCTCGCTCACGGCAATATGCGGCAGCGTGCGGTAGCCCACATAGGAGGGACGGGGCAACTGCTCCTTCGTCCAGTCGATGCGGCAACGCACCTTCTCAATCCGTTCGTCCTCGCTTTCGGGAGCGGCTGCGGCTTGCTGCATGAGCTGTTTGGCGGCCTTTTGCGCCTGATAGTTGCGTACGAGTTCCTCCTGCTTTTGGCGGTTGGCGGCGATGACCGCCTTGCGTTCGTCGCTTTGCAGTTGAAGAGCCAGCACGGGATTTTGCGATGCGTCCTTGACGTGGAACACCGGGCCGTTGTAGAGCGGTGCGATTTTCAGAGCCGTGTGGAGTTCTGACGTAGTGGCACCGCCGATGAAGAGCGGTATGGTGATGCCCGCCTCGCGCATGGCCTCCGCCGTGTGGCACATCTCGTCGAGCGAAGGCGTGATTAGTCCGCTGAGCGCCACGAAATCCACCTTCTCGCTGAGGATGGTTTGCACAATCTTGTCGGCAGGAGTCATCACACCGAGATCCACCACGTCGAAGTTGTTGCAGCCAAGCACTACGGCCACGATGTTCTTGCCAATGTCGTGCACGTCGCCCTTGACGGTGGCCACGAGGTAACGGCCGTTGCTCTTTGCGGCGGCCTGTTTGCTCTGTTCGAGGTAAGGTTGCAGGATGGCCACGGCCTTCTTCATGGTGCGCGCCGACTTCACCACCTGCGGCAGGAACATTTTGCCTTCGCCGAAAAGGTCGCCCACGAGTTGCATACCCTTCATCAGCGGCCCTTCGATGATTGCCCCGGGAGCGGGAAACTGTGAAAGGGCTTCGTGGATATCCGCTTCAAGAAACTCGTCGTCGCCCGTGCGGAGCGCGTCGGCGAGCCTTTGGTCGAGGGGAAGGGTGGTGCGGTCAATCTGCGGTTGGGCGGCAGCGGCCGGGGCAGCCTCCTTTTGTGCGAGGAGTTGTTGCGCCTTTTCGATGAGCCGTTCCGCTGCGTCGTCGGTGCGACAGAGGATTACGTCCTCAATCACTTGGAGCAAATCCGCCGGAATGTCTTGGTACATCACCTTTGAGGCAGGGTTGACAATGCCCATGTCCATGCCGTTTTGCATGCCGTGATAGAGGAACACAGCGTGCATGGCCTCGCGCAGATAGTTGTTGCCTCGGAAGGCGAAGGAAAGGTTGCTCACGCCGCCGCTCACGTGGGCGTGGGGAAGATGTTGTGTAATCCAGCCCGTGGCACGGATAAAGTCAAGTCCGTAGCGGTCGTGCTCCTTCATGCCCGTGGCCACGGTGAGTACGTTCGGGTCGAAGATGATGTCCATGGGGTTGACGCCGGCTTTCTCCGTGAGCAAACGGTAAGCCCGTTCGCACACGCTTACTTTGCTATCGTACGTTGTGGCTTGTCCTTCCTCGTCGAAAGCCATCACCACCATAGCCGCTCCGTAGTTGCGGATGGTACGCGCATGGTCGAGGAACAGTTCCTCTCCCTCTTTGAGCGAGATGGAGTTGACCACGCATTTTCCCTGCACGCACTTTAACGCCGCCTCAATAACGGGGAAGCGCGAGGAGTCAATCATCCAGGGAATGCGAGCCACCTCAGGGTCGGAGGCCATGAGGTTGAGGAAATGCTGCATCTCCTCGCCGGCTTCGAGCATGCCGTCGTCCATGTTGATGTCGAGCAGCGTTGCCCCGTCGCGCACTTGTTTGCGGGCAATGCCCAAGGCCTCGTCGTACTGCTTCTCCTTGATAAGGCGGAGAAACTTGCGGCTGCCGGCCACGTTGCATCGTTCGCCAACGTTCATGAAACTGCCTTTGACGGGCGTAAAGCCTTCCAGACCGGCGAGCCAGTCCACGTGGCCCTCGGTGCGCAGCGGGCGCGGCTTGCGTCCCTCCGCCATTTGGGCGATGGCTCGTATATGGTCGGGCGTAGAGCCGCAGCAGCCGCCCACAACGTTCACGCTCTCGTCGTCGACAAACAGGCTGATGGCGCGCGCCATCATGTCGGGCGTTTCGTTGTACACGCCCTCCTCGTCGGGTAGTCCGGCATTGGGGTGTGCACTGACGCAGCAGGGAGTCTTTTCGGCGAGTGTGCGCAGGTAGGGACGCATATCCTCCGCACCAAACGAGCAGTTGAGGCCCACGCTGAGGATGTCCTCGTCGTGCAGCACAGAGGCAAGGAATGCCTCGAGCGTCTGTCCTGAGAGCGTGCGCCCTGACGCATCGGCAATCGTTGCGCTGAGCATAATGGGTACGGCGCGCCCTGTGCGTTCCTTCACACGGCGGGCAGCGGTGAGGGCCGCCTTTGTGTTGAGCGTGTCGAAGATAGTCTCAAAGAGGAATAAGTCTACGCCTCCCTCCGAAAGCACCTGCATTTGTTCCTCGTAGGCCTGGCAAAGTTCGTCGAACGTGACGGCACGGAACGCCGGGTTCTCCACGTCGGGCGACATGGAGAGCGTGCGGTTCGTTGGGCCGATGGAGGCGGCCACATAGCGCGGACGGTTGGGGGTAAGGGCCGTCATGCGGTCGGCCTCTTCGCGCGCTATCTGCAACGAGGCGCGGTTCATCTGTACAACGTAGTCCTCGGTGTGGTAGTCGGCTTGCGAGATGCGCTGCGCATTGAACGTGTTGCTCTCGATAATGTCAGCTCCGGCTTCGAGATACTGCCGGTGGATGCTTCGCAACACGTCGGGGCGCGTCAGGGCGATGAGGTCGTTGTTGCCTTGCAGCTTCACGCCCCAGTCCTTGAAGAGCTCGCCGCGGAAGTCGTCCTCGGTGAGGTGGAAACGCTGTATCATCGTTCCCATGGCCCCATCGAGGATATGTATGCGTTCAGCGAATTTGCTGCGGAAATATTCTTTGTCGTAAACCGCCATGCGTTCTACATATATATGATAAGGTGTGCGCGCCGATGGTTAGAACACGGCTTTGGCTATTCGTTCGATGCTCTCGGCGGCGTTCATGGAGTAGAAGTGGATGCCGCTCACGCCAGCCTGTTTCAGTTCTGCGGCCTGTTTGATGCCCCATTCCACGCCGAGCTGCTTCACGTCGGCGTTGCTGCGGCAGTGTACAAACTCGTTGGCCAGTTCCTGCGGAAAGTCAATGTGGAACGTGCGTGGAAGCATCGTGCAGTGGTTGAGCGTGGTGAGCGGTTTCAGTCCGGGGATGACTGGCACGTCGATGCCCTCTTGGCGCAGATGTTCGACGAAGGCAAAGTACTTTTCGTTGTCGAAGAACATTTGCGTCACGATGTACTTTGCGCCCAGTTCCACCTTGCGCTTCAAGTGTTCGATGTCGGTGTCGAGGTTCATGGCCTCCTCGTGCTTTTCGGGGTAGCCGGCCACGCCATAGGTGAAAGGCGTGGCAGGACGTTCGCACTCCACGTCGCCCAGGAGCCGTCCTTCGTTGAAGTTGTTCACCTGGCGGCAAAGGTCGTCGGCGTGGGCGTGGCCGCCCTCGGTGGGGATGAAGCGGTTTTCGCCCTTGGCGCGGTCGCCACGCAGCACGAGCAGCTCCGTGATGTCGAGGTAGGAGAGGTCAATCAGTTCGCTCTCAATTTCGGCTGCCGAAAAACCGCTGCATATCACGTGCGGCACCGTGCGGATGTGGTAACGCTCCTTGATGGCGGCGGCGATAGCCACCGTGCCGGGGCGGTTGCGCACGGAGAGTTTGCGGTACGTGCCGTTGCCCACCTCGTTGTAGATGGTTTCGGCGCGGTGTGTAGTGATGTTGATGTAGGCAGGGTTGAACGGCATGAGCCGGTCGATGGTGTTGTATATGCTTTCAAGTCCGCGGCCGCGCAGGGGAGGTAGCACCTCGAACGAAAAATAAGGCGCGGCGTGCGTTTGGTCGGTTGGGGTCATCGGTTTGTGTGTCAGTGTGTTGCTCTCTTACTTAATCTTGATTTCGTCGCCCACGCGGAAGTGGTAGTCGCCACTGATGGGGTTCATGCGGCAAAGCGAGCTGAGGCGTATGCCGTAGCGTTGGGCAATGCTGTAAAGGCTCTCGCCCTGTTCCATCACGTGGTAGCGGCGCTTCATCGAGGAGTCGGCCTTGCGGCGCTTCTTGCCGAGGTATACCACGTCGCCCTTGCGCAGCTGGTACGTTTCGTCCACGTCGTTGTATTTGCGCAGTTTGCTCTCGCGCAGTTTGAACTCCTTGGCGAGCGAGGCGTAGGTGTCGCCGCTCTGGGCGATGATGTAATATTGGCTGTTGCAGCGGCGCACCTCGTGGGACTTTGCCAACTGTTGTAGTTTGTTCTCTTCTTTCTTCTCGTGGCGTGCGCTGCGTCGCGAAGCCTTGTCGAAACGCGACAGGTTGTTGTTCTCAATGAGCGTGATGAGCGACTGCGCATAGGTGGAACTGGTGGCGTAGCCGGCCTTTTTCAGTCCGTGCGCCCACGAGCGGTAGTCCGTAATGCTGTACGAGAAGAGGAAGGCATAGCGCCGGCCGTTGCGCAGAAACTTGGAGTGGTCCTCGTAACTCTCCTTGGCCGAACGGTATACGCGAAACTTGTCGTCGGGTCGGTCGTCGGCCATCACCATGTACGGGCCGGTCCACGTGCCTCCCACCTTGATGCCGAAGTGGTTGTTGCCCTCGCGCGCCAATCGGCTTGTGCCGGCTGCGCTCTCGAGCAGTCCCTGCGCCAGCGTGATGCTCGCCGGGATGCCGTAGCGGTGCATCTGATCCACCGCCATGTCGCTGTATTGGGCGATATAGCGGTTGTAGAGCGCGCTTTGAGCGTGGCCTAGAAGCGCGGAGGCAAGGAGCAGAAGGAGTAGGAAGGTTTTGCGCAAGGCTCTATGTGTATTAGGAGGGGAAGAGTTAGCGTGATTGTTCCATCAGCAGCATCAACTCGTCTTTGAGGTCATCGGGCACGTTGACACGCCGCAGTTGCAGCGAACTGAGCCAGGCCGGTATCTCTTGGGGGCGCATGGTAGTCAGCACCTCCTCGAACTGTTCCACCTCATCAGGAGTGTACTCGTTGGAGGGACGTTCGGCAAAGCGGTCGAGTTCCTCGTCGTCGAAGTACTCCACTGGTTTGCCCACGGCTTTGAGCAGTTCCTCCTTCTCGCACACGGCGTGCTGTCCGCAGCAACCGTCGGGGCGCTTGCGTATGCCGGGCATTTCGCTTATCTCGCCTCGTTCCAGCTTCTTCTGCAAAAGGCGGTTGCGCACACAGCCGGCCACGAAGGCCACGGCGGCGAGGGCGATGAGCGAAAGGATAAGTACGAACATGGGAGGAGTTAGTATGAGTTCGGTGAGCGGTGGATGTTTTTGCTTAGGCCAGGCTGGCAAGGTCGTCCCAGAAGTGTGGATAGCTCTTGCTCACCACTTCGGGATTGTCAATGAGCAAGTTCGGGAACTTGATGCACGCTGGGGCAAACGCCATGGCCATGCGGTGGTCGTGGTAGGTGGCTATCGGCGTGCCGTTGTATTGGGGCAGACTGTCGTAAGAGCGGATGAAGAGGGCCTCGTCGCCCTCAATGCCCAGCTCGATGCCAAACTTTGCCAGTTCGTTGCGCAGAGCATCCATGCGGTCGGTTTCCTTGATGCGCAGCGAACGAAGCCCCGTGAAGCGGAACGGTCGTTGCAGCAGGGCGCAAGTCACCACGAGCGTTTGCGCAAGGTCTGGCTGGTCTACGAGGTCTAATTCGTAGCTCGTGCGCCGTTCCTCGTCGGTGAGGGCGCGTTTGGTGAGGATTACTTGTTCGTGTTCTTCGTCGAAGGTTGTCTGCACGCCCAGCGGTTCGAAAAACTCTTTCACGCGGCTGTCGCCTTGCAGGCTCTTTTTGTAGAGGTAGGGCAGGGCAACGGTGGCGTTGGCATCGGGCGTGATGGCCATTATCTCGTACCAGTACGACGCTGCACTCCAATCGCTTTCGATGGGGTAGATAACGTCTCCCGAATAGTCCTTGTGCGCCGTGCGTATCACGTTGCCGTCCTCCCATTCCACGTCTGCGCCAAACGTGCGCATCATTTCGATGGTCATGAGGATGTATGGGCGCGAGATGATGTCACCCTCGAGCGTGAGGCGTAAGCCGTCGCGCATCAGGGGGGCCGTCATGAGCAGGGCGGAGATGTACTGCGAACTCACGCTTGCCGGCAGCGAGAGCGATCCACCTTGGAGTTCCCTGCCGCGAATGCGCAATGGGGGAAAACCCTCGCGCTCTACGTAGTCGATGTCGGCTCCCAGGCTGCGCAATGCGTCCACCAGTACGCCGATTGGGCGTTGGCGCATCCGCTCCGTGCCGGTGAGGATGTGTTCCTCGCCGTCGCAGGTGGCAAAGAATGCCGTGAGGAAACGCATAGCTGTGCCGGCAGCCATGATGTCGACCGTTTCGGGGCGTTCGCGCAGGGCGCGCCACATCACGTACGAGTCGTCGCACGAGGATATGCGTTCTGCGCTCGACCCTACGCCGCTCAGTGCGCAGAGCAACATGGCGCGGTTGCTCAGGCTTTTCGACGAGGGAAGGTCTATCTTGGCGTTTATCCTTGGCGGTATGTGTGGCGTGAATGTCATGGTTAGCAATGTGTTCGTGTGTGGCAAAGTTAGTCTTTTAGCCCGAAAGCGGCTCAAGCCCTGCGAGGCTTTATTTGCAGAGGGCGCGACAGAGGCGGTCTTGGAAGTTGCGCCCCGTGGAGCCGTAGCGCAGTCCTTGGTTCATGATGCAGAAGCAAAGCGTGTTGCCCGTGCTCGTCGTGCAGTAGCCTGTAAGGGTAGACACGCCCTCCACGGTGCCTGTTTTGGCGCGCACGTTCCCAGCAGCTGGCGTGCCGCGCATTCGCTTGCGCAGCGTGCCGTCGTGGGCGGCTACGGGGAGCGTGGGCAGCAGGTGGCGGTATAGGGCCTCGTGGCGGTAGGCGTAGCGCAACACCTTGCCGAGCAGTTCGGGCGTGGCGTAGTTGTAGAGCGACAGGCCCGAGCCGTCGGCCACTTGGTAGTGCGAGGGAGTAAGTCCCAATTCCCTTATAAGCGACTCGTAGCAAGGCACGGCCTGTTTGCGTCCGGCCTGGCTTCGTCCGCTGTGGGCGGCTATTTGGTAGAAGGTGGCCTCGGCCATGGAGTTGTCGCTGTTTTTCATCATCGGCAGCAACACTTGGTCGATGGTGTGCGTGCGTTGGCAGACGAGGGGCAACTCGCCGCCTGCGGGCAGGGCGCATTCCTCCGTTGTGCCGTCCCACTCAATGCCGGCTTGGCGCAGGGTGCGCCTCAGTGCGTCGACAAACTTGTCGCGGTTGCGGTAGAGCAGGGGAGTGAGCGGCACGGTGTCGTCGTCCCAACACCAGCCCCAGCCCATCCGTTTGCTGTCCTTGAAGGTGAGGTCAATGCGTATGGGGGTGGTGATGCGTGTGATGCGATGCACCACAAGGCTATCGGCGAACGCCTTCATGTCCGTTTCGTCGAAGAGTGGGTCGTAGCCGGCCTTTATGTATAGGTGTTCCGTAAAGAGGCTGTCGCTGTCGGTGGGCAGGGCAGTGGCGTAGAGGCGTGTGGCGTAGTGATAGTCCGTGCCGAGCGTGCGCAGGGCCGTGACGGCGGTGAACACCTTGTGGCTCGATGCCGGGCGCATGCACTGCCTTTCGTTGTGGGCGAATACGAGTGTGTCGGCTGTGAGGTCGTAAACGTAAATGCCCACCTGCGTGCGTTCAAAGATGTCGTTGTCGAGCAACCTGGCAATGCGCTGGGGCAGTGAGGGGATGGAGTCGCCCTCGTCGGCAAGGGTGTCTGCCTGGATGGTGTCGGTGGGGAGAAACGTGCTGTCCGCAACTACTTTAACGGTGTCGCCCACGTAGCCCGTGTGCCTTGCGGCGGATGGCAGGGATGCGGCAAAAGCAATCAGAACGGACAGAAAAAGAGAGAATATGCGCATTGTCATATTGCAAAGGTACGCAAAAATCCGCCACGAAGCCGTTGTGCAGGCTCCGTGGCGGATGGTGGGTTGCTATGTACAGTGTGAAGTGCCGATTATTCGGACATCACTTCAAGAACAGTCTGCTTGTCGCCGTGTGTCAGCACGAGCTGGTTCTTCTCGTTGGTCCTCAGCGTGCACACGGTGCCGTCGGTGAGCGTCAACGTGCCTTCGCCGGCAGCCGGCGTGTAGGTGTAGGTGCCTTCCAGAACGTTTTCTTCGTCGCCGTCGAACAGGCAGTTGCACGTGCCGTCTTTGAGGAACTGGATGAAGTCTGTCTCGTCGCTGTTGCAGTAGGTCACGCCTGCTACAACGCAGCCCTTAACGGGAGTGGCGTTGAACTTCTCGCCCATAATCTCATACTCCTGGCCGTTGTAGTTGTAGATGCCCATGCCGTAAACCGTCATGCGGTTTCTGTCGGACTGGCGGGCAAGGTACAGGCGCACGGGGTAGCCGATGGGAGTGTCCTCGAAGTCGATGGTGGTCATGCCGGCAGCGGCATTGTACGAGCATACGCCGTTTTTGCACACATAGAGGCCATCTTCTTCATCGCTGTAGAACACGGCGGTTGTGTCGCCCTTCTCGTCGAGTTTGATAGAGATGGTGTAGACCGAACCGTCCTCGGTGTATTCGCTCTGCCAGTTGGCGAGCGTCTCTTTGCTGTCGTAGGAGCGGAGGGGTTCCAGATCGTCATTGATACACGACGTAAGGCCAGCCATCACGCAGAGCAGCGAGAGGATGAGTTTGCTTATTGTCTGTTTCATGTTGATAATGCTTTGCTGTTAGTATCCTGCGTTTTGCTTCAGGTTGGGGTTGGACTGCATATCCTGCTGGGGAATGGGCCATACGAAGCGCGGGTCTTCGGCAGTGACCGTGCGGTTCTGGTAGTTGGGCTGGCTGATAAGCACAGGGTTGGCAAACGCCTGTGCCGTCATGCGTGTGAAGCCCTGGTGCCAACGCTTCAGGCAGTCGAGGCGGAAGCCTTCGCCCACGAACTCGCGTGTCCATTCGTCCTGCATCACCTTGTCGAGCTCGTCGCCCGTTACGCTTTCCTCCACTTCGCTTGCGCCGCGTGCTTCGCGCAGTGCGTTGAGAGCGTCGCGAGCCGTAGATTCGTCGCGGGTGGCCTTGCGCAGGCTGGCTTCGGCGATGATGAGGTAGTCCTCAGCCGATCGGAAAGCCTTGCTCATGTTGTAGTTCTGGTAGTACCACGCATTGTCGCCAGCCTTGCGAAGCAGGGGGTTGCCGGCAAACTTCGTGAACAACGTACCGTCCTCTGTTGCGCCGTTGCTTGCCACAACCGTCACTTCATAGCCTATCATAGCGAGTTCGTAGACGCCGCTTGTCTGCGTGAGGTAAAGGCTGTTGTAGCCCTGATAATTATGGCTGAAGAAGATTTTGCGGCGAAGGTCGTCGCTTTCATAGAGGTCAATCAGGCCCTGCGTCGGCAGGAAGTCGGGCTTGAAACCGTTGAGGTCTGTCGTCAGGTTAGAGGTGACGAAGTTGTAGTCAACGTAGATGCCATAGCTGTTCGTCACTTCATCCGCAGTTTGCACGGGCTCGTAGATAATCTCGTTCGAGCTGTCGTAGTAGTACAGTTCAAAGAGGTTCGACTGTCCCGAAGCCAGGTTGTAGTTGTCGATAATCTTCATGGCCTCGTCGATAGCCTCGTCGAACTTGTGTTCGTACAAGTAGAGGCGTGCGCGGAGTGCCGTGACGCAGTCAGCGTTGGGCTCGTAAACGCTGTTGATTATCTGGCTGGCGCTTTGGCTGCCGCTGGCGGCAACTGCTTCGTTGTAAGCCTCCACCTTGGCGAAGCACTCCTCGGCCTTGGCCAGGTATACGTCGATGGTGTCGCAGGTCTCTTGCAGCGTGGCGCGCGCAGGGCGGTATTCGCTGTTGATTTCCTCTACGATGGGCATACCCAATTCCGTAGCTGCCGTTTCGGGCTCGTAGTCCTTGCAGTAGCGCAGGATGAGGTTGCTGTAAGCGAAGGCGCGGGCAAAGTAGGCACTGGCCTTGATGTTTTCAAGATAGGCACGTCTGTAATCGGTGAGCGTGCTGTCCGCCTCAATCTTGCCGATGTTGCCAAGAATGAAGTTGGCCTGCTTGATTACGCTGTAGTTGTTGGAGTAAACCACGTCGCCGTCAAACTGTGTGCCGGTGAAGCTCCAGTTTTGCACCTTCGAAAGCACGGCCGATGTCTGGCGCTGGTTGAAGAGGTCGGACTGTACGTCGCTTATGTAGGCGTTGGCACCGCCCACCGCTCCGCGCAGTTCGGCGAGCAGACCCTTGTATTGGCTCTGCGCGTCATTGTATGTCTGCATCGACGTGTCGTCGGTAAGGCTGTCCGTGGGGAACTGGTCCATTTCGCACGAAGAGAGGGCCGACAGGGCAATGGCGGAGCAGAACAGACTTTTGATGATATATTTGTTCATGATTGTAAAAAGCTTTTTTGAGTGTTCACGCAATGCTTAGAATGTCACGTCTACGCCGATGGTGTACTGGCGTGTGGCAGGATAGTTGCCGGCCGTGATGTTGCTGTCTACCTCGGGGTCAACACCAGTGAACTTGGTGATGGTGAATACGTTGCGCGCCGTGAAGTTGAAGCGTACGCTCTCGAAGAAGCGAGTGGCTTCCATCCAGCGCTTCGGCAATTCGTAAATCACCTGCAAGTTCTTCATGCGGAGGTAAGAAGAGTTTTCGAGCAAGTGGCTGTCGAACTGCGAGTCGTACTTGAATGCGGGCAGTTTGGCGTGGTCGCCCACCTTCTTCCACATGCTCAGTGCGTCGCGGTCGAGGTTCAAGCCCTGCGTAGCGGCGGAACTCGACGTGTTGAGGAAGTAGTCGTTGTTTACCATGTACTTGCCGAGCACGTAGCTGAAGTCTGCCACGAGCGAAAGGCCCTTCCACGTCACCTGGAAGCCAAAGCCGCCGTTGTGCGGGGCGAAGCGGCGCTTGCCAGTGTCCTGATAGAGGCTCTCAATCTGGCTCTCGTCCTTGGTCATCGTCTCGGGGTTGTAGGTGTAGCCGGCTTCGCCGCTGTAACCTACCTTGTACCACATGGGCGCACCATCGTTTTCGTCAACACCGGCGAAGATGGGCATGTAGTAGTTGAGCGTCTTGCCCACCTGGTAGTTGAGCAGCGACTCCTTCATAGGCCATTCGCTCAAACCGTAGAACAGCTTGTCTACGAAGTTCGTGTTGTACGAGTAGGTGGTGTGGAAGTTCACAAACCAGTCCTTGCTGCGAACGATGTCGTACGAAAGTTCCAGTTCCACGCCTCGGTTGGTCAGCTCGCCGATGTTCTTCATCATGCTGCTAAGACCGGTTGTGTAGGGCAACGGAGTGGAAAGGAGCATGTTTTTCGTCTTGCGGTTGTAGAAGTTCACGTCGAGCGTCACCTTGCCCCAGAACGAAGCCGACACGCCGATGTTGCTCTGAATCTGCTTTTCCCATCCCAGCTGGCTGTTGGGGAACTGCGAGTAGTAGAGGGCTGTCTCGCCGTCGTACTGCGTGCTGCTTGAAAGGCCGAGGTAGCCGTAGTCGCCGATGTCGGAGTTACCCGTTGAACCAACAGAGAACTTCAGCTGCAAGTTGGTCAGCCACGACGAAGCGGGGCGCATGAATTTCTCCTGCATGAGGTCCCACATAAGGCCGCCGCTGAAGAAGAGGGCCGTGCGGTTGTCCTTACCGAAACGCGAGGAGGCATCCGAACGTACGGTGAAGTTGGCGTAGTACTTCTGCTTCCAGTCGTAGTCGGCGCGGCCGAAGAACGAGAGGTATTCGTACTTGGCGTTCGATTCCGACGAAGCCACGGGGACTGTACCGGCCGAGAGAGTGGTCAGGCGGTCGTCGTTCAAGCCGCGTGCGGAGGCAGTGAAGCCGTCGTAGTCGTACTTGATGCCTTCGTGGCCGAGCAGGAAGGTGAAGTGGTTGTTGTCCTTTATGTCGAACTTGTATTCAGCCGTGTTGGTGATGGTCCACGTGCTTGCCTGCGACGAGCTGCGCGATGCGCTGCCCGTACCCGAACCAGATAACTGTGCATAGCTCGGGAGAATAACCGAGCTCACACGGCTGCTCTCGGCGTAGAGGCCCAGCTGCGAGCGGATGGTCAGACCCTTGATGGGGGTGATTTCCAAATAGCCCGTGCCGTTGTAAACCAAGTTGTTGCTCTTTCTGGGAGCTGCGTCAACGAAATAGTTCGGGTCGAAGAGCGTACCCCACGACTCGCTGCCCCAAATCTGATGCGTGCTTTTCAGCGTGTTGAAATCCCAGTAGCGAGGCCACGAAGCTGCCACCGTTGAGGGAGAGTAGAGGTTGCTCGAAACTGTGCCGGCAAAGCGGTTGCCCTTGTTCTCAGAGTAACCGATAGACTGTGCAATGCCCACCTTCAGCCAATCCTTGGCCTTGCTCTCAATGTTGGTGCGCAGGGTGGTACGCTTGATGCTCGAACCGTATGTGATACCGCTCTGCTTCAGGTACGAAGCCGAAACGTAGTACGTCGTCTTTTCCGAACCGCCGCGGATAGAGAAGTCCGTGGTGTGCATCGGGGCGGCGTTGTCGAACATGTAGCAGTTCCAGTCTGTGTTAGCGCCGTGTTCCTTGTATGCCTGGTAGTTTTGCGGATAGATAATGCCGTTTTCGAGCTGGAAGTCGAGCAGTTCGTCTGCGCTCATCGGGTTGCCGATGGTGCGTGCCATCTGGCTCCAACCGATGTTTTGCGAAATGCTCACCTGTGCCTTTTCGCTGTTGCGGCCCTTCTTCGTCGTGATGTAGATAACGCCGTTGGCAGCGCGCGAACCGTAGATGCTGGTTGCCGATGCGTCCTTCAGCGTCGTCACGCTCTCGATGTCGCTCGGGCCGAGCATCTGCAGAATGTTCGTACCGGCCGGCGTACCGTCCACCACGATGAGGGGGGTGCTGCCGGCTGAGAGAGAACCGATACCGCGGATGTTGATAGTGATGTTGTCCGTGGTGCCCACGTCGCCCGAGTTGTTCGAGATGTTGAGACCGGCTACCTGGCCCTGCAATGCGTCGGCCACGTTCACAGCGGGTTTGTTCTCAACCACTTGGCCGCTCACCTTCTTCACCGAACCGACTACCGTGCCGACCTTCTTGGCCGTACCGTAACCGATCACCACGGCTTCGCCCAACTCGTTGTCCTTGAGCACTACGTTCACGTTGCCGGCCACGCTCACTGTGGCGGTGTTCATACCGATGTACGACACCATGAGCTTCTTGGCCGAGGCAGGTACGCCCGACAGGCGGAACTTACCCTGCGCATCGGTGGTGGTCACCACCTTCGTGCCGGGTACGCGCACCGTGGCACCCATCACAGGTTCGCCCTGCGAGTCGGTCACACGGCCCGTCACCACGTTTTGCGCCGAAGCCGTAGCTGCTGTCAACAGCAAGCCAGCTCCTAAAAGCACTAACTTTTTCTGCATATTAATTACCTTTTGATTGTTGTTATTCTGGTTTGTTATCCGTGCGGCGCAAGTGCACCGCCCCTGTATATATATGTATATAAGCGTGTCTGTCCGTCTTCCGGCCGCCTCATACAGTCCGTCTCTGCGGCCAACGACACTGACTTTTTTACGCGACGCGCTAACACACGAAACCGACACCCTGCTTTCACAGAAGGATGTCGATCTAAGGTTATTATTTGGTGAAGCTGGTTTTCAATCTCCTCGTACAGCCAAACTTTGTGGCTCACTCATCGCCGCTTATGCGGATTTTAGTGCCGCTTGTAAGGCAAAATCCTCCAACGGCAATCTTCACCAAAATTTTTGCAAAAATATATACTAATTTTTATACGGCAAACTTTATGCACTTTTTGTATCAATATATTTGGTTTTCGTCGTATAAAGGTATCATTCTGTCACCAAAGTTTTGCTAACTCGCCTTTTGTGGCACGTAGGCATGGCCTTCAACGGAAGGCGCCCCCCCTGTGGGCTGCAAGATTGCCTCTGTTGCAGTAAACCAAGGAAGAGGTGGGGCGTGGTAAGAAGAACGACAATAGAGACAATGAGTGACAACAGACTTCGCCCTCGTCGCAGGCTCTTTGTCTGGAAAAAAAGGATGCTTCGGAGTAAAGTATTTCCGTTGAAAATCAAAGCGTACATTTATGCGATGAGTGAACGTACGTCATGAGGGTGAGTGAACGTACGT
>CAVLCM010000029.1:0-17708 GCA_963661625.1 bacterium | reverse complement strand
GAGTGAACGTACGTCATTAAAGAGGGTGGACGTACGTCGTTAGATGAAGCCTTCTTCGAGCTTTTCGTTTGCGTCGCCCAAAGTCACCCTATAAAAATACGTAACTCGTTGATTTTCAATATGCGCCATTTGGTGGTGCAAAAAAGTAATGAAGTCAGGAGAAAGCTTGAGCAATGCGTTGGGTTTGTTTTATCGGACAGAAATAAAAACGTTTAGGACAACATTGGGCAAGGGGGGGGATTTTATGCGGAGGCGTGTCAGCCTCGGCAAAGGGCGATGAGGCCGCGCACCTTTTCGTTGAGAGCGGTGCAGGACATTAGCTGTTCGAGTGTCAGGTGCATGCGGTAGCGCCAGTACTGGTCGGGGTTGGCCGGCACGTTTATCTGTTCCTCCGCCGGGTTGCGCGCGGATGTTTCGAGGGCGATGGCAAACCAATCCTGCAAGGCGAGCAGGCAAAGCATGGAGGGCGACTCCAAATGCCGCCTCACCACCTCCTCGCACACCTGCGGCGTGGCCTCAGCGGGCGCGTCGCCTTCGTGCCCCAGGGCTTCGTGCCAGAAAGCCTGCGTCTGCTCGCGGCTTTCGGTCCACCAAAGGCGGAGCGGAGCCATGTCGTGCGTGGCTATGGTGCTGACCGACAGGTAGGGATTGTCCTCCAAACGGCCAAAACGCACGCCGTATGCCTTGGGCATCCGCTGAATTTCAAGCGAGAGGATTTGCAGCCGTTCCAGCACCCCCTTGACCGAAGTCGGCACCATGCCGAGGTCCTCTGCACAAGGAAGCATGGCCGCATCGTCGAGAGGACAGAGTTGCACGGAAGCATCTTCCGGGTCGGCGCAGCCCGTCACGACGGGCATCTTCTTCATGGCCTCAATGGCCCAGAACTGGTTGTGGCGTACGTAGAAAAAGTCGTCGTGCAGACGGTTGAAAGCTTCCTGATCGGAGGGCGCAAGCTGCTTGAAGCGCCTTGTATTTTGTGGCATCACCCTCGGGTGGAAAAGTTCGTGGTTCGATGCGTCGCGAACAAACAATACCTCGCACGCCACGTCCATCAGTGTGTTGCGAAGCTTTGCGTCGCCGACCGTCTGCTCAATGTGGCGTTGCGATTGGTATTCCCGTCGCAATGTGTACGTGCCGTCCGTCGCCTGGTCGAAGAATAGCAGGGCAAAGTCAGGATGTCCCGTCTCCTTGATGAGTTCCGCCATCCACTCTGCGTCGACCACGGGTTGCGAAAGCCGTTCCGCATCCCCTCGGAAGCCCCATTCCGCTATCTCCGTGCGGCTCAGCGGCAGGGCAGGGCGGAAGTGGCCCAATATGCCGTAAGTCTGATTGGTCGGCACCTCCCATATACGGAAGAAACCCAGCACATGGTCGATGCGGTAAGCGTCGAAGTAGAGGCCCATGTGTTGCAAGCGCCTGCGCCACCACAGGTAGTTGTCCTTGGCCATCTCCTCCCAGTTGTAAGTAGGGAAACCCCAGTTTTGCCCATGCACGGCAAACGCGTCGGGCGGCGCACCAGCCTGTCCGTCGAAGTGGAACAGACGGCCGTCTGCCCATGCCGGCACGCTGTCGCGGCTTATGCCAATGGGAATGTCTCCCTTTATCAGAACGCCTCGTCGGGCAGCCTTTTCGTGCACGCGGAGCATCTGCGTATGGAGCAGGTATTGCACGAATTTCCAGAACCTTACGTTGCCCTTCGCCTTGGGCGGAATAGCCTTCAACACCCCCTCGCCGTTCCATTGCCGCACCTTCTCCGGCCACTGGCGGAAGTTGGCCGTGCCGTAAAGGTCGCGCAGCGTGCAGAAGGCGGCGTAGGGAGCGAGCCAGTCGTTGTTTGCAGCCTCGAACTCACGGAAGTTCTTCGTCGCCGTGACCGATTTGCCAATCTCCGCAAAGAGCAGACGCAAGAACTCCATTTTCAAGGCAAAAGCCCCCTCGTAGTCCATATCGGCAAGCAGGTTCAGTTCCCTTCCCCTCGCCTCGCACTGGGCGAAAGCAGCCGAATCGCACCACTCGCGCGCATTGATATAAATAGGATGGAGGGCGAAAACCGAAATGCCGTTATAAGGATAAGAGTCGCGCCACGACCCCGTGCGCGTAGTGTCGTTGACAGGCAGAAGTTGCACCGCCTTCATGCCGCACTCGGCCGCCCAGCGCACAATCGAGACCAAGTCGCCGAAGTCGCCCACTCCGAAACTCCCCTCACTGCGCAGTGAGAATACGGGCACCACGCAGCCTGCGCCGCGCCAGGGACTGACGCTCATGTGCGGCGTTTCGTCCTGCCTCACCATTGCGGCTTTCGCACCGGCGGCGGTTGCCGGGAGGCGACGGTTTTCCCCCTCCTCCCAAACGACGTTGCCCTCGTTTGCCTCGTCGAGGAGCAAGTACTTATATTCCGCTCCCCGTTCAAAATCCCCGCAGCAGAGAACGGCCGTCCACTCATACGTGTCCGTGCGTTGCAGGGGCAATGCCCTGCGTACGTCCCATTCGCCAAGACCTGCGCTGTTGCCCACCACAGCCCACTTTTTGCCGGGACAGGGAGGCAGGGCATGAAGCACCAGACGACACGAACCGGCGAGCTGGTCGGCATGCTTGCATTCCCCCTCGCGCGGAGCAAAGAGGCATTCGCTGAACGCCTTTGTGCGGTAGATGGGGCTGAGGCAGTTGTCCGCCCAGCTGTCGGCGAAAATCCATTCCTCGCAGCCCTCCAAGTGGCATTGCCGCCAAGCATTGCGTTCCGTGCGCAGGGTGCGGCCGTCCTCCTGCGCCACAATGTGGTAGGCATGGCGCAGGTGGCGGCTTTCGTTCGGCACAGAGACGGTTGCTGTCCAGTCGTTGCCGGCTCCGCGGTTCAGGCGGGCGCAGAGCGTTTCGCCGCCGTCGACGGAATAAGACAGCTCCACTTGTTCGCTGCCCGCAATGTAGTATTCAATGTGGAAGGTGAGAAATTTCATGGTGTAGGGTGGGAGAGATAAGGTGTGGCAGAAGGCCGTTTTGCAAAACAAGGCAAACAAAAAGACCCTTTGAGCGGTAAACTTAACAAGAATAGTTGACACACGGCACGCAAAGTGGCCAAAACACCCAAAAACTCCCTCTCGGCGAAAAAATGAAGAGATACGTTTGGCGTGTAATAAGCCGCGCCGTATATTTGCACTATAAAGAATTAAGGCTGTACCGGTTAGATTGGGATACTCATCAATTAGATACATGAAACCGAGTCAACCAGTTTTTCAATGGCGTGCCGATATGCACTCGTTGTAGGGTCGGATTACAAAGATCTGCTGGAGCTCAAATCTTATTTTACTCGGAGTTTCATCACATCACTGGTACAGCCATTTTTATGCGCATACGGAGCGGCCCTCCACCCATTAGCAGGCCCGCCAAGGCGCTACATACACAATTCCCTTTATGCAAAACGGTTTTATCAAGGTTGCCGCGGCCATCCCCCAAGTGAAGGTGGCCGATTGCGCTTTTAATATTCAGCAAATCGAAAACATGGTGGCCACGGCCGAGGGACAGGGCGTGGAGATTGTCTGCCTGCCCGAACTCGCCATCACGGCCTACACCTGCCAAGACCTGTTTCAGCAGCAGCTGCTGATTGACGAGGCGGAGAGTTCGCTCCTGAAGCTTATAGAGTTCAGCCGCAATTTCAGCATCACTGCCCTTGTGGGCGTGCCAATCGTGTACAACAGCATGCTCTTCAATTGCGCGGCCGTCATTCAGCGAGGCAAAATACACGGCCTCGTGGCTAAAACCTATCTGCCCAACTACAAGGAATTCTACGAGAAACGGTGGTTCACCTCCTCGCAAGCCCTCGGCGAACAAGGCGTGGAAGTGCACTTCTGCGGACAGAGCGTGCCGCTGGGCAAGAACCTCCTTTTCGAAACGTCGCACTGCACCTTCGGCATTGAGATATGCGAGGATCTGTGGGCACCCGCACCGCCGAGCAACCGCCTTGCCCTTGCCGGCGCAGACATCGTGTTCAACCTCAGCGCAAGCAACGAACTCATTGGCAAGGCCAGTTACCTGCGCAGCCTCGTGGCCAACCAGAGCGCGCGCCTCATTGCCGGCTACGTTTACGCAGGTTGCGGCTATGGCGAGAGTACGCAGGACGTGGTGTTCAGCGGCCGTGCCTACATAGCCGAGAACGGTTCGGTACTGGCCGAGGCACAGCGCTTTGCCATGCAGGAACAGCTCATTGTGAGCGAGATAGACGTGGAACGCCTCCGCGCCGAGCGACGCGTGAACACCACCTTTGCCAACGCCGTGGCCCTGGAAAACACTAGCTGCGTGCGCACCATCGAACTCGACCCGTTCCGCAGTCACGTGCCCTTCTCGCTCACCCGTTTTGTAGACGCTCACCCCTTTGTGCCCGAGGGCGACGAACTCGACGAACGCTGCGAGGAAATACTCTGCATACAGAGCGAGGCTCTGGCACGGCGCGTGGAACACACCCATGCCAAGACAGTCACCGTGGGTATTAGCGGCGGACTTGACTCTACGCTGGCCCTGCTCGTGGCCGTGCATGCCTTTGATCGACTTGGGCGCGACCGCCGCGGCATTGTGGGCATTACGATGCCCGGCTTCGGTACAACCGACCGCACCTATACCAACGCCACCAACCTGATGAAGCAGCTCGGCGTGACCATACGCGAAATAAGCATCGTCCCGGCCGTGCGCCAGCACTTTGCTGACATTGGTCACGATATTGCCGTACATGACCTCACCTACGAGAACTCGCAGGCACGCGAGCGCACGCAGATATTGATGGACGCGGCCGGACAAACAGGCGGCTTCGTGGTGGGCACGGGCGACCTGAGCGAATTGGCTCTGGGATGGGCCACCTACAACGGCGACCACATGAGCATGTACGGCGTGAATGCCTCTATCCCCAAAACCCTCGTGAAACACCTTGTGAGCTGGGCTGCGCGCAACATGGCCGACGAGGCGAGCCGAACGACCCTGCTCGACATTGTTGACACGCCGATAAGTCCCGAACTCATCCCGGCCGATGAGGAAGGAAACATCCAACAAGTGACCGAAGACCTCGTAGGCCCCTACGAACTCCATGACTTTTTCCTCTACTACACCCTGCGCTACGGTTTCCGTCCGCAGAAAATCTACGAACTGGCACGCCGCGCATTCAGCGGCAACGGCAACGGAACGGCTTTCGCCGACGAAGTGATAAGGAAGTGGCTTCGCACGTTCTTCCGACGCTTCTTTACGCAGCAGTTCAAACGCTCCTGCCTGCCCGACGGACCGAAAGTGGGCAGCTGCTCGCTCAGTCCGCGCGGCGACTGGCGAATGCCCTCCGACGCTTGCGCCGACGCATGGCTCGCCGATGTAGACAAACTCGACAAAAACGCTGAAACAGAAACTGCCCTATGAAACAAGCCGTTCGGATAATCCTCCTTCTCATCTGCCTTGCCGCCGGTCTGGCTCTCCACGCCGAGGAAAAGGAAACCTTCTTTGTGCGCATCGTGCCGCAGGGCGACAACCTCATCGTGGGCGACAGCATGCTCGTGTCCGTTGTGCTATACGCCTCGCAACCCATTGCCAAGGCCGAGAGCAACAGTAAGTTCGACGTGAAAGGGGCGAAGTGCGGCGTGCGAAAACTCCCCATCGACCGCGATGTCACTGCCTCGCGAGTACGCGAGGGACGCAACGTTTACTACACCCTCGTGTGGAACGAATACGTCGTTGCTCCCAAAGAAACGGGCAAACTGACCGTGCTGGCGCAGAAGTTTACTGCCACGCTGCAAAAGGTGGTGCGTATGCCCGACCTGTTCGGACAGATGATGGGCGAGCAACCTGAATACAAAACCGTGAAAGTTTCCGCCACCTCAAAGCCCTTCACCATCGAGTCAAAAGAGCGGCCACTGCGATCCACGCAGGAGATGCTGCGACAAGGGTCGGGCGTGTTGTAATAAAGAAGGTTGCCATGTAAAGAACGACACATGGCAGGACCGTACGGACAAATACCGCATAAAAAGGGACGCATACTGAGTGCGTCCCTTTTTATGCGTCGTCGCGAGTATAGAGTTTGCGGTATTGCGTGGGAGTGACCTCGGCGAAACGCTTGAACACGTTGCACATGGCCGCGGCATCGTTGAAGCCCGTCTTGACGGCAATGTCGAGCATCGTGAGCGTGGGGTCGCTAAGCAAGAGGTGCTTAATCTCGGCCACGCGCATCTGGTTGATCCACGTGTTGAAGTTGACGTGGCGGAACTTATGGATAAACGCCGAAAGAATGCGCGTAGTAGTACCCAACTCGTTGGCCACCTGAGCCAGCGTAAGTCCCTCGTTGAGGAAAGGCTTGTCGGCGCGCCGCTCCCATGCCTCCACAATTTCGGCGATGGGGCAAGCGTCGGCCGCCTCCTCGTCGGGGACAGTGCAGATGGCCACGTCTTCGTCGGGCGTAGTGTCGCCCTTGTCCTGCATGGCCACGAACGACTGGTGGATTTTGTAGTAAATCTTTTGCAGGCTCAGCACAACCAGCGTCAGCACGACGCTAAGAACCGTGCTTATCACGGCACCGCCCGTATGCGTTTGCGGCGAGTTGAAAGGGTCGCTGTGCGCCGGAAGCATAATGAACGTCAGCACCGATGCCAGACTGAACAGAGAGTAAAGCACCGCCATCGTGAGCACTGCGCCAATGGCGTAAGTGGCGAGGACGAGCCTTCGCAGATTGAACGATTCGGAGTTGGCGTAATAGTCGTCGAGATGTTCGCGGTTGCGCGATATGCCGCCCAGGAGAACCACCATGCAGCGCAGGCTCGAAAGGAAGTAGAGCAGGTGCGAGAAGAGCGTGATGCAGACCGTCCAGAAGTTGCAGTCCTCGTGGTTGTACGATAGAACGCCCGAAAGAGCCTCAGGACTGAACGCACAGACACCCACGAGCAGCACAAAAAGCAACGACATGGGTAGGGTGTAGATGGTGCGCGAAGGGCGGGCTGCGCCGCGCAGATGGAGCATGGCGCAAAGAGAAATGTAGAAAAAGTAAAGCTGAACGTAGAAGAGGAACGGCGAGAAGTAGAAATAAGTGAAGAAAGGCCGTCCCGTGAGTGCGCCCTCTGTGATAACGGCTGCGTGGTAGACCGTGTTGCACAGCATTCCCCAGCCCAAGAAATGCTTCACCCTGACGTAAGGCTTCGGTGCGCTCTCCTTGTCGGTGCGCAGCGTGAAAAGCAAAATGGTCAACATGGCGCTGCATACGGCTGCAACGAGCGAGGCGGCAAGGTCGGGCAGGTACATCGACATGGGCGGAGAAGCGGTAAGGGGGTGGAGAAAAGCGGTGTTAGTCTGTCAAGCCGTCTTCGCCGGCGGTGTCCTGTTTGTTGTCGCGCACGATGCTTGCCGCGCCGCCGTTGAGCGGTATCTCAACACAAAAGGCCGGACCCTCCTCAATGCCAATCTGCCCGATTTGCGCTCCGAGGCAGATGGTGCTGGCGTTGCTCCGCGACTTGTCGAATGCCATGCCGAGCAACACGGTGCCTTGGCGGTCGGTGGCTGATGTGAGGAAGTCGGCAAATGCCTCTTTGGAGTAAGACTTGTGGAATAAATCCTCGCCGTCGCACTTGACGGTTACGTCGACGCGGTTTTCGTAGAACGTCTTGCCCATGTCGTCGGTCACAACGGGGAGCGACTTGTCGGCACTGCGGGCGATGGTTATCTCGTAATGCTTGCCGCCAAGGACGGCTTCGGAAGTGCTGGTTTGCGAGGGATCGGCGTAGGGTGCGTCGGATTGTTGAGTTTGTGTGCTGTCCTGCATGGCGGCATCGCCATCGCTCTTCTTTCCGCTGCAAGCGGTGAGGGCCGTGAGGAGGCATATTGCGCAAGCTATGGCGCAGAGTGGTGTTCTCATGGTGTGTTTGCTCAAAAATGTTGGGCAAAAGAACAAAAAAAAGTGCAGAGCAACAAGATTTGGCAAGGACGATAAACCCGGAGAAACCTATATTTCTTACTTTTGCCCGACCCAGCCCGGAAATATCCGGCTCAACAACGTTGCAATCCCCTATGAAAGCCCTTCGGTACACCTTATTATATATGGTACTCCTTCTCAGCACGCTCATGGCCGCATCGTGCCACAAGGACGACCTGGCCAACGACGGCGTGCAGCCCAACAGCCAGCCAGCACGGCGCACCGTACTGGTGTATATGGCGGCGCAAAACAGCCTCTACCAAAACGCGTACAACGACTCCACAGAGATAATGAGCGGCCGCCAGTACATTGCCGACGACGACCGCATGCTCGTTTTCGTTGACCGCGGCGGCCGCCCCTGCCTCTACCGCGTGGCGCGGCAATGGGCGAAGCCGCAGATTGTGAAGCAGTGGGACGACGCAGACTTCAACTCCACTGACCCGCAGCGGTTTGACGAGGTGATACGCTACGTCAAGGAGCAATTCCCCTCGCGGGAGTATGGCCTCGTGATGTGGAGCCATGCCGACGGATGGATACCCGCTGCCGACACGTCCTACACTGCCCTTGCCGCCCAGCGTCGTCCGTCGTCATTCGGTATCGATACGGGGAAAAACAATATGTTCTCTGACAAAGGCACGCAGATGGAGGTGACGGCCTTGGCGCAGGTGCTTTCGCAGAACGCCATGCACCTTAAATACATCTTTTTCGACGCTTGCCTGATGCAGAACCTCGAAGTGGACTACGCCCTACGCAACGTGGCCGACTATGTGGTGGCCTCGCCCATGTCGATACCGGGCGCCGGGGCGTACTACACCCACCAGTTGCGCGACGGACTGTTCGCCGACGACCCTTCGCACATAGCCAAGACCTACTACGAGGACGTTGAGGCAAAGCTTAGCAGCGGCTATTCCACAATAGGCATCTGCATATCATGCGTCCGCACAAGTGTGCTCGACACGCTCGCCCAAGCTATGAAGGAGTGTCTCGGGCAGTCTGCGCTCGCCGGCCGACAGTCGCCCGACATGAGCAATGTGCTGGCCTACCAGGCTTACAGTAGTGTCTATTATTATCGTCCGCACAACTATGACGCGTACCAGACTGTGCAGCAGTTGTTTCCGACAGAGGAGGCCGAGCGGCTGAAATCGCTCATCGACTCGCTCGTGATTGCCCATTACAGCACAAACTTTATCTTCGTGGGGCCGAGTTTGTACAGCGGCACCATCAGCATACCGACGGCTACGGACAACTACCGGGCCGTGAGCATGTTTGTGCCGCAAAACATTTATGCGTACAACGCTGCGCTGTCACGCACGGGCGACCTGAACGAGGCCTTCCGTCGTACGGAATGGTACAACGCCATTGGGATGAGCCAAACGGGATGGTAGTCGCCCGGGACGGCACAGAAAAAGGTTTGCGGAACAAGGCGCGCCAAGCAGTTAGCTCGGATGTCCCTGTTCCGCAAACCTTTTTGGGCGACAGTGTCGCCGGTCAAAAGTCAATCTTGATGTCGTAGGGAGAGGCATCTGTCACAATGTCCTCGCTGTGCGTCTCGTCGTGATGTACGGCCGGGCCGCTCCAATCGGGCGTGTATTCATTGACAGGGGCATTCTCGTGCGTAAACTGCGCCACTTCGTTGAAGGCGTTCTGAAACTTTTCAAGGTCCTCGCGGTAGAGGAAAATCTTGTGCTTCTCAAACGTGGGGTGCCCAGCGTCGTTCCCGTTGTCTTTCAGCCGCTTGCTTTCAGTCATGGAAATGTAGAACTCCCCCTTGCGGTCGCGCTTCACGTCAATATAATAAATGCGTTTGCCAGCTTTGACCGTCCGTGAAAAAAGAATCTCGTTGTCGATGCGCTCGGTATCGTGACGTGGTGTGTAATCCATGGTGCTCGTAGGTTTAAGGTTCGTGTAAGGTTTATCGCCTCAAATTTGTCCTATTTTTCTCGAACTGCCAAGGTTTGTAAGGCTTATTTTGCAAAAGACAGACTGAAATTCTGCACATCGTTGCCGCGCAACGACTCCAGTCAGCGTATCTGTATGCCGTATTCGTGCTTTATCTCGTCCATCACGAACGTGCTTTCGAGCGAGCCGAGGTGCGGGATGGTGCCGAGCACGTTCAGCACAAACTCCTGGTAGTACTTCATGTTGGGAGCATGGATTTTTAGCAGATAGTCGTTTTGCCCCGAAATGTTGTAGCACTCCGTCACCTCCGGGATGTCGGCGATGGTGCGGGCGAAGTCGTTGGCAATGTCGCGCCCAAGCTTGCTCATCTTCACTGAGCAGAACACCACGAAACCCTGGTTGAGCTTCTCTGCACTAAGCACGGCGATGTAGCGGTCGATGATGCCGTCGCGCTCCATGCGCTTTACCCTCTCGAAAACGGGCGTTGTGCTGAGGTTTACCCTTGCGGCCAGTTCCTTGGTGGTGAGGCGTGCGTTGGCCTGTAATTCGCGCAGAATTTGCAGGTCGGTGGGGTCGAGAGAAAATTTTTCTGCCTGCGGGGCGGTTATAGCTTTCATTCTTTGTTGTTTTTCTTTTGATGGATGCAAAAATAGGAGTATCTTCCTGTTTTTCAAAATTGCTTGGTTGTTTATTCCAACCCCCGTACCTTTGCAATCGTAATCGAACAACAAACCATTCACGAAACAAACAATAAAAACATACAACTATGAGCGAACAGAAATACCACTTCGAGACACTCCAAGTACACGTAGGCCAAGAACAGCCCGACCCCGCCACCGACGCACGCGCGGTGCCTATTTATCAGACCACCTCGTACGTGTTCCGCAACTCGCAGCATGCAGCCGACCGTTTCGGCCTGCGCGATGCCGGTAATATCTACGGCCGTCTGACCAACTCCACGCAGGGCGTATTTGAAGACCGCGTGGCAGCCCTTGAAGGCGGCGTGGCTGGCCTCGCTGTGGCGAGCGGCGCGGCGGCAGTGACCTATGCTCTGCAAAACATTGTATTGGCCGGCGACCATATCGTGGCAGCCGACAACCTCTACGGCGGCTCGTTCAACCTCATCACCCACACGCTGGCCAATCAGGGCATTACCCACACCATTGTCAACGTGAACGACACCGCAGCCCTTGAAGCAGCCATCCAACCCAATACAAAGGTGATCTACGCTGAAACGTTTGGCAACCCCAACTCCGACGTTACCAACCTTGAAGCCGTGGCCGAAGTTGCACACCGCCACCACATCCCCTTCATCGTGGACAACACGTTTGGTACTCCATATCTCATCCGTCCCATCGAACACGGCGCAGACATCGTGGTACACTCCGCCACTAAGTTTATCGGCGGTCACGGCTCGAGCCTCGGCGGTGTGATTGTAGATGGCGGCACGTTCGACTGGAAGGCCAATGCCGACAAGTACCCCACGCTGGCCAAGCCCGATCCCTCGTACCACGGTGCTGTTTTTGCCGACGTGGCAGGTGCGGCAGCTTTTGTTACTCGCATCCGTGCGGTGATTCTGCGTGACACGGGCGCAACTATTTCGCCGTTCAATGCATTCATCCTGCTGCAAGGCCTGGAAACGCTTTCGCTCCGTGTGGAACGTCACGTGGAGAACGCCCTCAAGGTGGTAGACTTCCTTGCCAAGCACCCCAAGGTGGCCAAGGTAAACCATCCCTCCCTGTCCGACCATCCCGACCACGCCCTCTACAACAAGTACTTCCCCAACGGCGGCGGCAGCATCTTTACCTTCGAGATTAAGGGCGACAAGGATGCGGCATGGCGCTTTATCGACAACTTGAAGATATTCTCCCTGCTGGCCAACGTGGCCGACGTGAAGAGCCTCGTTATCCATCCGTACACAACCACCCACTCGCAGATGACCCCCGAGGAACTCGCACAGCAGCACATCACTCCCTCTACCGTGCGTCTGAGCATTGGCATTGAACACATCGACGATATCATCGCCGACCTCAGCCAGGCTCTCGAGCAGGTGTAAGACCAGTGCGCTCCGCACAGGGGGCGAAACGGCTAAGCTGACATAAGTAATTGTTTTTTGAAGGGCAGAACATCTTGTTTCCGACACTCCGCAGGGAGCGACGAAGAGGGTGTTCTGCCCATTCCTTATTGAAGAGCGTGCAACCCGCCGGGGCGTGCCGCCCTCCCATACCGCCGAACGCAATGAAAATAAAAATCGTAAATTTGCCCACAACTTCAAGCAAAGAGGACGAGCGACTGCTCGAAAGTTTCGTGCAGTTCAACAAAGAATGGATTACTCGCTATTTCCGCCTCGAACCCTCCGACCTTCACTACCTTTCGCGCCCCAAGGAATACATCCTCGACAAGGGTGGCCACATATTCGTGGTGCTCAACGGCGATGCGCCCATCGGTTGCTGCGCCCTGATACCCCATCCCGAGAGCGGGCGCTGGGAGTTGGCGAAGATGGCCGTTACGGCGGCCGCCCAAGGTCACGGGGCCGGCGAGGCGTTGGCGCGGGCGGCCATCGGCAAGGCCGAGGAACTGGGCGTGGATGAACTCTTCCTTGAAGCAAACACAAAGCTTGCGGCTTCGGTGTATCTGTATGAGAAAATGGGCTTCCGCCCCGTGGCAGACTACACCCCGGCCTACGAGCGGTGCAACCTGTTCATGATATGCAAACTCAAAAGAAATACGCCCTCCTGATTTCAGGCGGCGTAGACAGTGCGGTGGCGTGCCACTTGCTTTGCGAGCAAGGCATACGCCCCGACTTGTTCTATATTAAAATAGGTATGCAGGGCGAAGGCACGTCGTGCAGCGCCGAGGAGGACATCGAACTCTCCACCCTGACAGCCAAGCGTTACGGGCTCCCCCTTCAAATCATCGACTTGCAGCAAGAGTACCACGACCGTGTGACTGCATACGTCGTGGAGAGGGTGAAGCGCGGACTTACGCCCAACCCCGACGTGATGTGCAACCGCATGATCAAGTTTGGCGCGTTCAACGAGAAGGCAGGTCACGCTTACGACCATATAGCCACGGGCCACTACGCCCGCACTGTACACGATGCCGACGGACAGCTCTACCTCGCCCCGGCTCCCGACCCCGTCAAGGACCAGTCGGACTTCCTCTCACAACTCACCGACGTGCAGGCGGCGAAGCTCTGCTTTCCCATCGGCCATCTGCTCAAGCACGAGGTGCGCGAGATTGCCGACCGCGAGCGCCTCGCCCCGGCGCATCGCCGCGACAGTCAAGGCATCTGTTTTTTGGGCAAGATAAACTACACCGACTACCTGCGCCTGCTGCTCGGCGAGCGTGAGGGCAATGTGGTGGAGCGCGAGACCGGACGCATCATCGGCCAGCACAAAGGCTATTGGTTCCACACTGTGGGCCAGCGCAAGGGGCTGGGACTTGGTGGCGGCCCGTGGTTTGTCACCGATAAGGACATTGAGCAAAACATCGTTTACGTGTCGCACACCGACGCTTGCCACGGACTTTACGGCAATGAGTTTCACTTGACGGACTTCCACTTCGTCACAGTCGACCCGTGGAAGGGGGCAGGGGAGACCGACGTGCTGTTCAAAATTCGCCACACCGAACGCCCGCGCCCCGGTCACATGGTGCGCCAGGCCGACGGCCGTTTCCTCATCACTTCGCCCACGCCCGTGCAGGGCATTGCTCCGGGGCAGTTCGGCGTGCTATACACCTCCGACGGACAAATCTGCGCCGGCAGTGGCGAAATCCGCTTTTAGCCCTCTCGCGTAGCATACTTCCGCCCGGCGTTGGCCGCAAGCAAAAAGATTGTGTGCGATAAAGGCTATTCAAAAGAAAAATGGTAATTTTGCCACCGCTTGTGCTTTGAAAAGCAATGAAAAACAAGCGAAACACAAACGAAGCATAAGCAGCACAAACTCACAAGCAATTTACACACAAACTCATACAAACACGCTTCTCCCGTTTCCTTATTGTACCCCATTGGCCAGGAATGCAAGGGAAAGCACCGTATTCTAAAAGCAAAAAAGCAAAATGGATATCCAGTTCGAAAAAGCCGGCAACGTAAAAGCAACTATCACCATCAACATGGTAAAGGCTGACTACGAGGCCAACGTAAAGAAGTCTATCAAAGACCTTAGCAAGAACGCGCAGATCCCCGGCTTCCGTCCGGGCCACGTACCCGTAGGACTCGTTACCAAGAAGTACGGCATTCAGGTTAAGGCCGAAGAAGTGAACAAACTTCTCGAAAGCAGCCTTTTCGATTACATCAAGGAAAATAACATCCACGTGCTCGGCGCACCCCTCGCCAGCGAAGCCGGCGAGCCGCAGGACATCGAGGCACAGGTCGACTTCACCTTTAAGTTCGACGTGGCTCTCGCTCCCGAGTTCAAGGCTGAACTCTCGAAGGACGACACCATCGACTACTACGACATTGAGGTGAGCGACGACATGATCAGCCAGCAGCTCGGTGCATTGCAGCAGAACGCCGGCCACCCTGAGAGCGCCGACAGCTATCAGGATCGCGACCTTCTCCGCGGCACGTTGGCTGAGCTCGACGAGAACGGTCAGCCCAAGGAAGGCGGCATTCAGGTGCAGGCAACCTTGATGCCCACTTACTTCAAGAACGACGACCAGAAGAAGATCTTCGAAAGCGCCAAGAAGAATGACGTGCTTACGTTCAACCCCACTACGGCTTACGAGGCCAATGAGGCAGAACTCTCCTCTATCTTCAAGATTGAGCGCGACGAGGTGAAGAACCACGCTGGCGACTTCTCTTTCCAGGTTGACGAAATCAGCCGTTTCGTTCCTGCCGCCCTTGATCAGGAATTCTTCGACAAGGTGTTCGGTAAGGACGCGGTGAAGAGCGAAGAAGAAGCTCGCAACAACATCAAGGAAAACATCCAGAAGCTTCAGGCCAACGACAGCAACTTTAAGTTCTTGCTCGACGTGCGCAGCTACATGGAGGCTAAGGTCGGCGAACTCGAATTTGCTGAGGACCTCCTCAAGAAGTTCCTCGAAATCAACGGCGAGAACAAGGAGGAAGTTACTGACGAACACTTGAAGAAGAGCCTCGAAGAACTTAAGTGGCAGCTCATCAAGGAACAGCTCGTTAAGGCAAACTCCATCAAAGTGGAGAACGATGACGTGAAGGCTGCAGCCATGAACGCCGCACGCTTCCAGTTCGCACAGTACGGCATGACTAACGTTCCCGACGAATACCTCGAGAACTTCGCAACTGAGATGCTGAAGAACCGTCAGCAGGTTGACCAGCTCGTTGGTCGCTGCATCGACGACAAACTTGCAAAGGCTCTCATCGACGTGGTTACGCTCAACCACAAGTCCATCTCTACTAAGGACTTTGCCAAGATGTTCGAAGAAGAGAGCAAGTAAGGGCTTCACGCCACTTGCCGGCGAAGGGCCGTCAGGCCTTTCCTCGCAGTAAGCGGAACGTGCAAATCATTGAAGAACTCTACGACGAAGCCGAAAGGCAGCGCGCCGGGCTTAGGCCGGGCGAGAGGGGCTTCACTGGTTTGCACGTTTCTTTACTCCCGGCTATTTAAACCGAAACAAACTATATCCTACCCATGAACATTACCTCTGACTTCAAGAAGTTTGCCGCCGCCAACGCGGGCATCAACTCCATGGTGGTTGACGACGTGATAAAGGCGCAAAACCAATACCTCAACCCCTACATACTCGAAGAGCGTCAGCTCAACGTAACGCAGATGGACGTGTTCTCGCGCCTGATGATGGACCGCATCATCTTCCTCGGCACGCAGATCGACGACTATACGGCCAACACGCTCCAAGCGCAGCTCCTCTACCTCGACTCTACCGATCCCGGCAAGGACATTTCTATCTACGTCAACTCTCCGGGCGGCTCAGTCTATGCCGGTCTGGGCATCTACGACACGATGCAGTTCATCCAGAGCGACGTGGCAACCATCTGTACGGGCATGGCCGCCTCGATGGCCGCCGTTTTGCTTGTGGCCGGCAAGGAGGGCAAGCGTTCGGCTCTGCCCCACAGCCGCGTGATGATACACCAGCCGATGGGCGGTGCGCAGGGCCAGGCCTCGGACATTGAGATTACGGCGCGCGAGATACAGAAGTTGAAAAAGGAACTCTACACCATCATTGCCGACCACTCTCATACCGACTTCGACAAGGTATGGGCCGACTCCGACCGCGACTACTGGATGACGGCGCAGGAGGCCAAGGACTACGGCATGATCGACAAAATCTTTACGCCCAAGAAAGGCGAATAACCCCATTCGTTAGAGTATAATGGTAAACAAGAAACAACGGACCTGTTCGTTTTGCGGACGCACCGAGGCTGAGGCCGGTGCGTTGATATCCGGCGTAAGCGGCATGATTTGCCCCGACTGCATCGTCAACGCATACGGGGTTCTCGAAGAATATATGCCCGAAATGTTGGAGGGCAAAAATCCTAAGAAGCAAGAAAAGCCGAGCGTTGTCAACCTGAAGGAAACGCCGAAGCCCAAGGAGATAAAGGAATACCTCGACCAGTACATCATTGGGCAGGACGATGCCAAGCGCTACATGAGCGTGGCCGTGTACAACCACTACAAACGTCTCGCCTTGGCCGACAAGGGCGAAAGCGAAGGCAGCGACAACGTGGAGATCGAAAAGTCCAACATCATCATGGTGGGCTCAACGGGTACGGGCAAGACACTCTTGGCGCGCACCATCGCCAAACTGCTCGACGTGCCCTTCACGATTGTCGACGCTACGGTCTTCACCGAGGCCGGCTACGTGGGCGAGGACGTGGAGAGCATCCTGTCGCGCCTGCTCCAGGTGGCCGACTTCGACGTGGAGCGCGCCCAGCGAGGCATCGTATTCATCGACGAGATTGACAAGATTGCCCGCAAGGCCGACAACCCCTCCATTACGCGCGACGTGAGCGGCGAGGGCGTGCAGCAGAGCTTGCTCAAACTGCTCGAAGGCTCCATGGTGAACGTTCCGCCCAAGGGCGGGCGCAAGCACCCCGACCAGGACTATGTACACATCGACACGCGCAACATCCTCTTCATTTGCGGCGGTGCGTTCGACGGCATCGAGAAGCGCATTGCACAGCGTCTCAACGCCCACACCGTGGGCTACAACTCTGTACAGAACGCCAAGAAGATCGACCCGAAGAACCTGATGAAGTACATCGAGCCGCAGGACTTGAAGTCGTTTGGTCTCATTCCTGAAATCATTGGCCGTCTGCCGGTGCTGACGTATCTCAACCCGCTCGACAAGGACGCGCTCGCCCGCATCCTCGTGGAACCGAAAAACTCCATCATTAAGCAGTACACCAAACTTCTCAAGATGGACGATGTAGAACTGACGTTCACGTCCGACGCGCTCGACTACATTGTCGACAAGGCGGTGGAGTTCAAGCTCGGCGCGCGCGGCCTGCGCTCCATCGTGGAGAGCATTATGATGGACGCTATGTTTGAAATGCCGTCCAGCAGCAAGCATTCGTTCGAAGTGACTAAGGAATACGCCGAGGCGCAAATGAAGAAGCACGACCATCTGGCCTGACGCACGCCTCAGAGCTATAACGTAGAAGCAATGTTGTCCTAAACGTTTTTATTTCTGTCCGATAAAACAAACCCAACGCATTGCTCAGGTTTTCTCTCGCCGCTGGTGCAAATTTTTGCGCATAGGGGTGCAAAATTTTGCGCCCCTATGCGCAAAAAATTGCACCAGCGGCGAGAGAAACCTAAGCAATGCATTGGGCTTGTTTTATCGGACAGAAATAAAAATATTGCTGTCCGCTAAAACCGAAAAACGCAAAATTCCCCTGCCCGAAGCCCTGTAAAATGGGACTTCGGGCTTGCTGTTTTCAAAAACA
>CAVLCM010000028.1:0-17845 GCA_963661625.1 bacterium | reverse complement strand
CCCTCATGACGTACGTTCACTCATCGCATAAATGTACGCTCTGATTTTCAACGGGAAGGCTGATCGCCAGGAACAGTATAGGAATGTGTGTCGTTTTTATTCGGGCTTGGACGGACTGGATGCCAAGGTTCCTCTACGGTGTGGCGCAAGGATTTGAGGGCGAAAGTAGATGCGCTCGTGCAAATTGTTTGAGCAACGTGCATAGTGCGTAAAAAAAAGCCGTAATTTTGTAACGTTTTCGCAAAGTCTTTTAGAGCGGCGCTTTCATTCCGGGCTGCAAAGTGGCCCTGCGGCCTGCTCGCTGGCGGTTGCGATGCGTTGAGAATCATAGCAAAAGAAACACGATATGTCTGCAACAAAAAAAATCAAAACAGCCTTGGTTTCGGTGTTCCACAAGGATGGACTTGAAGAACTCCTTGCCAAGCTTCATGAAGAGGGCGTGGCTTTCCTGTCGACGGGCGGCACGCAGAAGTTTATCGAATCGCTCGGCTACCCCTGCCAGAAGGTAGAGGACGTAACTACCTACCCGTCCATCCTCGGCGGCCGCGTGAAGACGCTCCACCCCAAAATATTCGGAGGCATCCTTGGCCGCCGCAGCCTCGAAGACGACCAGAAGCAGATGGCCGAGTACGAAATTCCCGAAATCGACCTCGTAATCGTAGACCTCTACCCCTTTGAGCAGACCGTAGCGAGCGGCGCGTCCGACGCAGACATCATCGAAAAGATAGACATAGGCGGCATCTCGCTCATCCGCGCCGGTGCGAAGAACTTCAACGACGTGGTAATCGTCCCCTCGAAGGCCGAATACAAGCCCCTGCTCGACATCGTGACGAAGAACGGCGCGCAGACCGAACTCGAAGACCGCCGCTGGTTCGCCACGCGTGCGTTCGGCGTGAGCAGCCACTACGACACAGCCATCCACGCCTGGTTCGCCTCGAAGTAACGCCGCGCAACGCTACGTGACGTTCACTCAGTTTCTTCGATAGACACAGTACACACACGATACATTATGGGACTGTTTTCAAAGTTCTTCTCCTTCACCCAAGAGCTGGCCATCGACCTTGGCACGGCCAACACGGTGATTATATCCGACGGTGAAATCTCGGTCAACGAGCCGTCGGTCGTTGCGCTCGACACCCACACGGAAAAGATGATTGCCGTGGGCGTTGACGCAAAGAAAATGTACGAAAAGACCAACAACAAGATACGCGTTATCCGTCCCCTTCGCGACGGTGTGATAGCCGACTTCAACGCCTGCGAACAGATGATGCGCGGGCTCATCAAGAAGGTGCACTCCGGCAAACGCCTTTTCTCCCCCTCGCTGCGCATGGTTATCGGCGTGCCGAGCGGGTCGACCGAGGTGGAGCTCCGTGCCGTGCGCGACTCGGCTGAGCACGCCGGCGGACGCGACGTATTCCTGCTCTACGAACCAATGGCAGCAGCCATCGGTATTGGCATCGACGTAAACGCTCCCGAGGGCAACATGATTGTCGACATAGGCGGCGGCACCACGGAGATTGCCGTAATATCGCTTGGAGGAATTGTTTCGAACAACTCCATCAAGATGGCAGGCGACGACTTTACGAGCGACATTCAGGAGTACATGAGCCGTCAGCACAATGTACGCGTGAGCGAACGCATGGCCGAGCGTATCAAAGAGAACGTGGGCGCAGCCCTTACCGACCTGCCCAACCCTCCTGCGGACTATGTGATCCACGGCCCCAACCGCATCACGACGATGCCCATGGAAGTGCCTGTTTGCTATCAGGAAATAGCCCACTGCCTCGAAACGTCTATCGCCAAGATAGAGCAAGCCATCGTCAATGCACTGGCCAACACCCCTCCCGAACTCTATGCCGACATCGTGAAGAACGGCATCTACCTGACGGGCGGTGGCGCATTGCTGCGCGGGCTCGACAAGCGTCTGAGCGACAAGATCAACATCCCCTTCCACGTGGCCGACGAGCCTCTGCTCTGCGTGGCACGCGGTACGGGCAAGGCCCTGCAAAACGTGTCGAACTACACGTTCCTCATGCGTTGACCCCAACGCCTCAGGCCTAAGAAAGAAACAGTTTTATCCCCCCTTGCATTTGTTACGCACAACGCAAGCCCTGTTAACCGAGTACGCCTTGCCCCCGGCGGCAGTGCGGTGCGGCTGGCGGCGTAATGCAGGAGCAGGGCGGATAAGACTGTATTCTTGTATTATAACCACCAACACCAAGCACAGCGCTCGCCCTACCAGTGGCCTGCGCGCAACAAATCTCCGCAATGAGCGAAAGCGGTTCACGCAACAACCTTCTCGACTTGGCAGGAAAGTACAGCCACGCGTTCCTCTTCGTGGTGCTCGAGGCCGTCAGCCTGTTCCTCCTCTTCCGTTTCAACAGCTATCAGGGCAGCGTGTGGTTCAGCGCGGCCAACTCCGCCGTGGCCGGCGTAAACAGTGCCTACTCCGGCGTTGAGTCGTTCGTCAAGCTCCAAGACGTTAACCGCGAACTCTCCCGGCAAAACGTAGCCCTGATGCAAGAAACCGAGCTGCTGCGCCAGGCCCTTGCTGCCGCCACTCGCGACACCAGCATGACCGAGCGGCTGATGCGCGAACGCCTTGCCGGCTACACGATGCTACCGGCCATTGTGGTTTCAAACAGTGCCGAACGAACCAACAACTACCTCGTGATTGACAAAGGCGAAGCCGACGGCGTGCGCCCCGAGATGGGCGTTGTTGGCGGCGGCGGCGTGGTGGGCATTGTCTACCTCACCGGGCCTCACCACTCGCTCGTCATCCCCGTGACCAATCGCAAGTCGAGCATCAGCTGCAAGGTGCGCGGACAAAACTACTTCGGCTACCTGCTGTGGGACGGGCAGAGCATGCACACGGCCTACGTTGACGACGTGCCGCGCTACGCCCGTGTCAAGAAGGGCCAAGCCGTGGAGACGAGCGGCTACTCCGCCGTGTTCCCACCGGGCATTTTTGTGGGCCGCGTGAGCCGGGTGCGCAACTCGTCCGACGGGCAGTCCTACCGCCTCGACGTGACGCTCGGCACCGACTTTGCCAACCTGCGCGACGTGCTGGTGGTCACCACCCCCTACAAAGCCGAGATAGACACCCTTAAAACACAAGCTGCGCAGGCCGACGACGGCATGCAGGGCGCAACGTCAAACAGCAACTGACACACCGATGGTACAAACATTCCTTTCGCGCGCCGTGTGGTTCGTGGTGCTTGTGCTTTTGCAGGCACTCGTTTTCAACCACGTGCACATATTGGGCTACGCCACGCCGATGCCCTGCCTCTTCTTCCTCCTTGCGCTCAACAGCGGCACGCCCCGTTGGGCCTATGTGGCGTTGGGCTTCGCGCTGGGCCTGACGATAGACCTTTTCAGCAACACCCCCGGCATGGCAGCCAGCGCCATGTGTCTGCTCGGCCTCGTCTGCCCGCTCGTGTTGCGCATATTCTCGCCCGGCGACAAGAAGTACGGCGGAACGGACAACAACGAGACGTTCACCCCCTCGCACGTCACGATGGAGTGGGGCAACTTCGCCCGCTACGTCTTCACGTGCTCGGCCATCTACTGCGTAACGTTTTCCCTCATCGAGTCGTTCTCCGTGTTCGACTGGCAGATGCTCCTGCTCAACATCGCTGGCAGCACGCTCCTCACCACGCTCTTTGTGTTCGCCATGGAGCTGGTTCGCAAGAGCAAGTAGGCTGGGCGGCCTGCGGCAACGGTTAACGACACATCAACAACACTGAGACGTGGCACTATCAGAGAAACGCTTCGAACTGCGCAAATACGTCATTGGCGGCGTGGCCATCGCCATTGTGCTGGCCTACATCGTGAGGCTCTTCACCCTGCAGCTGTGGAGTGAAGACTACAAGAAAAACGCCGACTCCAACGCCTTTCGCAAAGATATACAGTACCCCTCGCGCGGACTTATCCTCGACCGCAAGGGGCGCATCCTCGTGTACAATGAGCCGGCCTACAACATCATGGTGGTGATGAACGACCAGCGCGGTGTCGATACGCTCGACTTTTGCCAAACTGTGGGCATCACCCGCGAGGACTACATCAAGCGCATGGACGAGATAAAGGACCCGGCCCGCAACCCCGGCTACTCGCGCTATACGCCGCAGCTCTTCATGGCGCAAATTCCGGCTCAGGAGTTCTCCCTGTTCCGCGAAAAACTCTTCCGCTTTAAGGGCTTCAGCGTGGAGAAACGCACCACCCGGCAGTACACCAGCGGCATTGCCGCCCACCTGCTCGGCGACGTGGGCGAAATCAGCGAAAAAGAACTTCTGCAAGACTCCGTCCACTACTACGCCCCGGGCGACTACATCGGCAAGCTAGGCGTTGAGCGAGCCTACGAAGAACAGCTGCGTGGACAAAAAGGCATGCGCATCATGCTCCGCGACGTTCACGGCCGCACGCAAGGACACTACCAAGACGGAAAATACGACAAACAGGCGCAGCCCGGCCAAAACCTTACGCTCGGCATCGACCAAGACCTGCAAGCCCTCGCTGAACGCCTGCTCGAGGGAAAGCTCGGGGCCATCGTGGCCATTGAGCCGCAAACGGGCGAGATACTCTGCATGGCCTCGTCGCCCACCTACGACCCGCGCATCATGACGGGGCGCGACCGCGGCAAGAACCACCATCGCCTGAGCAAAGACCCTATGCGCCCGCTGCTCAACCGTGCCATCATGGGTACGTATCCTCCCGGCTCTACGTTCAAGATTACGCAAGCGCTCACTGGCCTGCAAGAGGGGAGCATCGACCCGCAGATTAGTTTCCCCTGCCACCACGGTTTCAACTACAAGGGCCTCCATGTGGGTTGCCACGGCCACGCATCGCCTATCAACCTTGTGCCGGCCATCGGAACGTCGTGCAACTCCTACTTCTGCTGGAACCTCTACCGCATGTTGAGCAACAAGCGCAAGTACGGCTCGGTGCAAAACGCCATGACCGCCTGGAAGGACTACATGGTGCGCATGGGCTACGGCTACAAACTGGGCATTGACCTGCCCGGCGAGAAGCGCGGCATGATACCCAACGCCGACTACTACGACAAGGCTTACAAAAAGTCGTGGAACGGCCTGACGGTCATCTCCATAGCCATCGGCCAGGGCGAGGTGACGGCCACGCCGCTCCAAATATGCAACCTCGCCGCCACCGTGGCCAACCGCGGCTATTTCATCACGCCCCACGTGGCACACTCCATACAGGGCGGCCAGCTCGACCCTCTGTATAGCCAGAAACGCTACACCGGGGTGGACCGCCGCTGGTATGAATACTGCGTGGCCGGCATGCGCAAGGCCGTGCTTGGCGGTACGTGCCGCGCGGCCGACCTCCCGGGCTACGAAGTGTGCGGCAAAACGGGTACGGCCCAGAACCGCGGCCACGACCACTCCGTGTTTATGGGTTTCGCCCCGATGAACAGTCCGCGCATCGCCGTGTCGGTCTACGTGGAAAACGGCGGCTTCGGCAACGTTTACGGCGTGCCAATCGGCGCACTCATCATGGAGCAATACCTCAATGGGAAACTCTCGAAGAGTTCGGAGGCCAAGGCACAGCACTTCCAGAACATGCACATCAAATACGGCGACTACGCGCGCTGACCCATGGCGGCACGCCCTGCCGCCGCTAAACGAAAACAAACACTAACCCCACGCCAAGCCCTATGCAAAACGAGAACAGGCAATACCCCTTGTTTCATGCCGACTGGGTTATCCTCAGCCTCTACCTCATACTCCTCGTGTGTGGATGGTTCAGCATTTGCGGAGCCACGCACGAGATTGGCGACGTCAACTTCTTCGACTGGACGGAGCGCACGGGCAAGCAGCTCGTGTGGATAGGTTGCGCCTTCGGACTGGGATTTTTCCTCCTCTGCACGTCCGACCGTTACTACGACACCTTGGCGGGCTTCTTCTACTGGGGCATGATGGCCGTTCTGCTCATCACCCCCTTTATAGCAAAGGACATCAAGGGGTCGCGGTCGTGGGTGAACCTCGGCTTTTGCAACGTGCAGCCGGCCGAGTTTGCCAAGTGCGCCACCGCCCTTGCCGTGGCCAAACTCATTGACCAGTACGGCTTTACGCTCGACCGTATGCGCAACCTCGCCAAGGCGGCCGCCCTCGTGTTGCTCCCAATGTGCCTGATTGTTATGCAGAAGGAGACTGGTTCAGCCCTTGTTTACTTGGCCTTCTTCCTGATGTTCTACCGTGAGGGCATGCCCGGCAGCATCCTCTTTGTGGCCGTGGCGGCTGTGGTCTACTTTGTGGTGGGCATACGTTTCGGCGAAACCGAACTTCCCGGCACGCACGCCTCGGTGGGCGAGTTTTCCGTGCTGACGCTTATATGGATTTTCACCATGGGCTTCCTGCGTGTTTACGCCCCCCGGCTTCGCTGCACGCGTACGTTCCTGCTCGTGGGCTTGGCGGCCGTTGCGCTACCGCTGCTCGTGAGCGAACTGATTGTGCCGTTCGACGTGTCGTGGGCTTTGCTCGCCCTCATCCTCTTTATGGTGTGCTACCTGCTGTGGCAGTCGCTCGGGCAACGCACCAACACGTGCCTGCTCGTGGCGGCGTTCGCCTTGGGCAGTACGGCCTTCCTCTATACGTCCGACTTCGCCCTCAACAAAGTGCTTGAACCCCACCAACGCGTCCGCATCCAGGTGTTGCTCGGCATGAACGAGGACAACAAGGCCGCCGGCTACAACGTCAACCAGAGCAAGATAGCCATCGGCTCGGGCGGATTGGAGGGCAAAGGCTTCATGAACGGCACGCAGACAAAACTCAAATACGTGCCGGAGCAGGACACCGACTTTATCTTCTGCACCGTGGGCGAGGAACAAGGCTTCCTCGGTTCGGCCGGCGTACTGCTGCTCTTCCTCACTCTCATCCTTCGGCTCATCTACCTGAGCGAACGACAAGTGACCACCTTTGCGCGCGTCTACGGCTATTCGCTCACCAGCATATTGCTCTTCCACCTGTTCATCAACGTGGGCATGGTGATGGGCATCACGCCGGTCATAGGCATTCCGTTGCCCTTTTTTAGTTACGGCGGTTCGTCGCTGTGGGGCTTCACCCTGATGCTTTTTATTTTCCTTCGGATGGATGCCTCGCGCAAATGTCCCCTTGCGGGAAGTGCGCGCCGGTAAAAAACAAAAACTACTCTATGAACTACAACAACAGCAAAGACCCCAAGGCCAACGGTAAGAAGATCGTTCTGCTCGTTGTCGTTGCGCTGCTCGTGTCGGCAGGGATTGTCTACATGAAACGCAGTGCCGGCGAGCAGAAAACGCTCGACATGACAACCTCTGCCGCACAAAGCCGGCAGGTGGCCGTACCCGACACCACTACCGAGCCGGGTATCGTGCCGCAAACGCCCGACACCGTGCAGCCTGCCGCACTGCCCGACACCCTGCTGGGCAAGGACAAGCGCGACCCCTACGAGGCCGGCAATGAGGACGGTTATGCCGCCGGCTGCGACGACGGTGCTGCAGGTCACGAACGGGCCAGTTACGACGAGACCAACAACTTCGTCACCTCCGCCGAGAAGCAACGCTACGCCCAAGGCTATCGCGAGGGCTACCAAAAGGGATTTGAGGACGGTAAGTTAGGCAAGCAGTTCAACATACAGTAATTGCCGCACTGCAAAACAAACTATTGCTGTCCGATAAACAAACCCTACGCATTGCTTAGGTTTTCTCTCCCCGCCGGCGCAATTTTTTGCGCATATGGGCGCAAAAATTCGCGCCCATATGCGCAAAAAATTGCGCCGGCGGAGCGTTTTCCTTCGAAGCGTCCCTGTGAAAAAAGAAACTGGGCGAAAATGCGGCTCCAAAAAGCTAAGGGCTCGGCTTCCGGATCAGGTCTTTTTGATTAGGGGAGGGGGTAGAAAACAGCAAGCCCGAAGTCCCATCTTACAGACCTTCGGACAGGATGTTTTGAACTTTTCAGTTTTAGCGGACAGCTATAAAAAGCAAAAGCAACTGTCCGCCATTCCAACGATGGAGTGGCGGACAGTTGCGATATAGTGGAATCCCGTGCCGCGTGTACGGCAGGTTTGGGCAAACCGTTGCTGCTGTGTATCCGTGCGCCTTACTTGGCAGAAACGGGACGGACAGGGCAGCCTAAGTGCAACTGGAAGTTCGACTGATTAAAAGTTAATTGGTTGTTGTTAAAGCTGAAGCTGGCGGAATAATTATAGTCCGTGCCATTAAGGAGCGTACTTGAACGATAGTAGCCGCTTTCCCCCTTGCTCTGGACCGTTTTCCCGTCGTATATGCCTGCGGCAGGGAAGAAAATGCTGTTTTTCGTGGTCTTGCTTGTTGCTGTCCAGCCTTTATGGGTGTCGTCCCATGTAAAGTCGCATTTGTCGCGGAGTTCTTCAAGCTCCGATTGGGTGGGCATGCGGTAGTCAGAACCCCAAATGATTGTGGCAGCGTCGTCTTCGGCCTCGAGCGTCGTAAGCTTGTCGGTCGCGTTGTACTTTGTCATATTCGTAGACGATTCGCCGAACTGATAAGTATTCCAATCGTAGTAGGTTTTTGTGGAGGTCTCTCCCCAAGCGAAGTACAAGCCTGCGTCGTAGGCCGTTTCCGCACCGATGTTGCAGGTGGCCCACTTTACCGACAGACCGAGGTCTACCATTTCGTGCGAAGGCGTTTCCCTAATGATTACTTGGTATGTCACCGCGTCGCTGTTTGTATAGGAGGTCAGCAGCGTGCCGTTCTTATATACGTCGATTACCTGAGCTTGGGCGGAGAAGCAACCCAATGCGAGGGCTATGAGCAGGAATATCTTTTTCATTGTGTCAGTGTGTTGTTTGAGCGGATGGGTTGGGATGTGTGTTGTGTAGGTTAATGCGAATTGTTCTTTACTCCGAGCCAGTTGTCTGTGTCGATGGAGTTGAAATGCTTGGCTGCGGAGAATTGATACTCTGTTTCGTGTCCTGGGTCGCGAGTGATGGACCCTGCCAGCATTGAGGCCGGAGCTAGGCTAATCGACTCGGATGTGGGAACTGTATAGATGCGTTTCATGTGTCTGTAAGTTCTAACAGCGTGGTTAATGCATGCGGTTTCCGCTGACGTTGTACTTTTGTCCGTTCTTCACGATGACTACTTGCCCGTTGTCTATGTATTTCCCGTTGCGGAGTGACGCTGGTGCCGTGGTGGCGGTGGCGATGCCCGTTACGTCGCCCGCAAAACCGAACGGCACGAACGAGAGTAAGTTGCTGCCCGACTGTGCCTCGGCAAAGTAAGCCTTGCCGGCTGCCAGCGTAGAGCCAATGTATTTGAAGAAGCCGAAGAGCGAAATGTCGTCCTTGGCATAGCCCAGCGTGTAGATGGTCTGTCCGCTCACCGAGGAGACGGGTATTTTGAGAGCCGAGCCGCTCAGTGCGCTGCTGACGCTTGATGAGGCGCCGTTTGACAAATCAAGATTGATCGCACCATTGTTTTTAAGAATAAGGCCTGTGCAGGGCGGTATCACCGTGCCATCCTTCATGCGCGTTTCGTCGGTGAGCATCAACTTGCCGTCTACGTACGAAGGGGCGTAAACTTCCACTTCGGCAGTCTCGTCGGGGACGTTGACGGTGAGCTGAAAGGGCGAGTAGAGGGTGGCATAGCCCCGTTCGGCAACTCGGTAAGTGTGAGATCGTATGCCGCTGCCGCTCTTCATGCTGAATTCCATCGCCAACTGGCCGCCTTCCGTACAGGGCAGTGTGGCCAAAACGCCCTTGTTGCCCGACACGTTGACCTTGCCGTCGGCAAAGTAAATGGTGAGCTGCTCCCCGTTGATGAGGGGATAGTACGCCTCGCCCAAGTCTAAGAGTTTCTCTCCGTTCTGTTGCACGCTGAAACAAGCGTGTTGGGCGAACGCTGCCCCGGTGCTGAGCAGAGAAATGGCGCAGAGAGCCGCGCCTTTCGCCAGCGCGAGTTTTTTAAGTCTGTTCATTTCTGTGATGTGATTTAGGTGACATTGCGCCTTCGCCGCACTGCAAAGGCTTTTCATGCGGCAAAGGTACGGGTTTTACCCCCCCCAAACGGCATAATTTTCCGTGTTTTTTCGAGTTAATTGAGGCTGAGGCGTTTAGGGCCGGTGTAATTCCGCTTTGCCCGCTGTGTTTCGCTTATTCGTACGGCTGCAAAAACAACTCCCCCTGCGTTCGCCTTTGCAGAGCGAAGCAGGGGGAGCGTGTGATTAGGTTGGGCGCAGAGTCCTTTGGGATTGTCAGATAGAAAGGTCTACGGTTTGCCGCAACTTTTTGAACTTTATGGCAAACGTCAGGGCGGTGATTACCACCGTGGCTGCGCCGATGCCAAAGCCGGCGGGGGCGGGCAGGCCAAAGGCAATGTCGGCCACGAAGAGGAAGGTGACGCACACCATCGTCATGAACAGGGCCGGGATGAGCGAGATGAGGAACGGCTTGCGGCGTTGCGTCAGGTAGACCGTGATGGCCCAGAGCGTAAACACCGACATGGCTTGGTTGGCCCATCCCACGTAGCACCAAAGCGTGTTGAAGCCGTTCATATTCTCCACCTGCCACACCAACAGACCGAACGTGACGGCAAAAATAGGTATGCACACGTAGAGGCGGTTGAGCCGCGGACGCTGATCGAGATGGATGGCCTGCGCAATAATCATGCGCGCCGAGCGGAGCGACGTGTCGCCCGTGGTGATGGGAGCGGCCACAACGCCAAGCAGGGCGAGGATGCCGCCGAACGTGCCGAGCCAGTCTTTGCATACAAGGTCGACGATGCGCGGAGCCGAGGTGGCGTAGCCCGTGTCCTGCACGCCGGCGAGCGTCTCAAAGCCGGGCAGCGGCGAACCGTAGAAGAACCACATGCCAATCGTGGCCCAAACCACAGCGACAAGACCCTCCGTGACCATTGCGCCGTAGAAGATGGGGCGAGCCTTCTTTTCCGAGGCTATGCAGCGAGCCATCATTGGACTCTGCGTGGCGTGGAAACCGCTGATTGCACCGCAGGCGATGGTGATGCACAGGGCGGGGAATATATCTTCCTTGAACGTGTCGGGATGCGTCAGTTTGCCCATGTTGCCAAAGCTGTCCCAAATTTCGGGCAGGGTGGGGAACTTCACGAAAAGCACCACCGTGAGAGCCACTGCCATGAAAATGAGCGCGAAGGCGAAGAGGGGATAAATCTTGCCGATTACCTTGTCGATAGGCAGCATCGTGGCGATGATGTAGTACACGAAGATTACGGCCATCCACGTGAGTTTTCCGCCCCAAATGTTGCTGAGTATTTCAGCCGGACTGTAAACGAATACGGCACCCACCATGAGCATCAGAATGACGGTGAACACCATCAGCGAATTGGCCGCCGTCTTGCCGAGATACTTGCGGATTAGCGTAGGCAGGTCGAGGCCGTTGTGGCGCATGGAGAGCATTCCCGACAGATAGTCGTGCATGGCTCCGGCAAAGATGCAGCCGAACACAATCCACAGGTAGGCCACCGGACCGAACTTAGCCCCCATCAGCGCACCGAAGACGGGACCCGTTCCGGCGATGTTGAGGAACTGTATCATGTAGATTTTCCAGTTGGGCATCTTCACGTAGTCGATGCCGTCGGCATGGGTGATGGCCGGCGTGGGACGGTCGTCAGGGCCAAACACGTGTTCGAGGTAACGCCCGTAGAATACGTAGCCTGCAACGAGTGCGCACAGGCAAATGATGAATGTGTACATTTTTTATGGTGTAAATGAGTCTTCTTGACAAAGTGCGGTTGTTGTCAAGCGCAAATTTACAAATAATATGTAAACACGGAGTTCTACTTACTTGTTGCCGTTTTAGAGGAGTACTTCTTTTACATTGTTTTCCCGTACGTACCACAGATAACCCTTGACGGGCTTGTGCAGGAGTTGCTGGATTTTCTCCATGTATTCCAGCACTTGCTCGTCGTATTTCTTGTGTTGCTTGCCAAACTTGTAGTCGACCACAATGGCCTCGTTGTCGTTTACCATCACGCGGTCGGGACGTTTAATCTTTGTGGTCCCGTCTTCTCCGCGAAAGAGGATGGAGCATTCATTATGCAGGTCGTAGCTTCCGTCAAACCACGTCTTCACACTGGGCAGGCTCATGTGTTCGCGCACTTCCTGCTCTACGGCTTTCTTCTCGCTCTCGGAGGTTATGTAGCCTTGGTTGTAAAGACGGTTGACGGCTTGCGAAATGTCGTCCTTCGTGCGGATGAGTTCGAAAACCTTGTGGAACAGTTTGCCGCGGTTGATGTATTCGTTCAGCTGCTGCGTGTGTTGCAGAGCCTCGGTGTCGCCAAGGGCTTTCTCCTCGGTGTCGGCAAGAAACTCGCGCGCCTTGCTCGATTGCATGAACTCTGTTTTTTCTAAATCGCCTTCTTGCACCTTGACCTCGATTTCTTCGGAAGGCGACGTGACGAACGGGTTTTCTTTCTTCTCTTCTGCCTTTTTTGTGTATGTGGCCAGTTCGCCGTACTCCGTAATGAGTGGCTCCTTCTCGGCGTTCTCTTTGAGATCGGCGCCGGGTTGCAGGTTGTGCACAAAGGCTTTGATGAGCTCGTAGGCGCTTTTGGCCTTGTAGTCGCTCCATATCAGCAGGTTGCAACGGGCTCGGGTGAAAGCCACGTAGAGCGTATTGAGGTTGTCGATGCGCTGCTGTTCGCACTCCTTTTCATATTCGGGGGTGAAGACGGATGCGCGTACCTTTCGCGTGGCGTAGAACTTTATGGGCAGCACGGGGAAGTCCGTAATTGCCGGGGCAATGTCTGCAAGCTCCTCCTTCTTGTCCTTAGTGGTGCACCACACGAGGCTGTCCGGCATGAACTTTTCGAGGGCGAAGTTGGCCGTGGGGATAAATACGGTGTGCCTTTCCAGGCCCTTGGCCTTGTGGATGGTGAGTATCTGTATCGAGTCGTTCGAACTGGCTGAAACGGCCTTGCCGCAAAGCGTCTCGTCCCAATAGTCGAGGAAGGCGGCAATGTCCGAGGGGTTGTTGTTGAGATACGCCACCAGTTCGTCCATAAAGCTGAACAAATAGGCCGACTGCCCCATGCCGGCTTTTTCCTCCATCTCTTCAAAGCGAAGCCGTTTGGCCAAGTCCTGCACGAGTTCGTAGAGGGGCATCTGGCGGCAGTAATCAATGGTTTTGTCCTCGTTGATGTACGTTTTGAATTTGGCTAACGAACTGTTGAAGTCCGTCTTGTCCGCCTCGCTCTTGAGGTCATCAATCATCGACCGGTAGCCTTGTTCGAGCAATTCGGCGGACACTAAGTCCTTCTTGTTGAGGATCAGCCGCAGGGAGAGGATGAGGCACTGAACCATTACGGATGAGGAGAGCAGAAATGCCTCGTCCGACGTGAGTTTGCAGTCTTTGTACTTCTTTGCAAAGTGGTCTACAATCTTGTCGCCCTCCTTGTTTGTGCGCACCAGTATCACCATTCCGCTAAACGGCACGTTGAAGTCATTGTGCAGCTTCATAATCTGCTCGTACATGTCGTCCAAAACTTGTGCGAACTCACGCTTCTTACTCGTCGTGATGCGCACGTAGCCTTTGCCTTCCTTATCGACCTCCTGCCTCACGTTTTTGTAGATCTCCTGCATCAGTCCCAGTTGTTCGCTATTGGTCTTCTTTCCTGTGGCCTTCTTTCCTGAGGGCTCCTCTACGGGCTCCTGCCAGTCAGATGGCACAGTCCATTCCTTCTTGTCGAGGTAGGTTGCGGCTTTGGTGAAAAACGCGTTGTTGAAGCGCACTATGAGCGGTTGGCTACGGAAGTTGGTGTTTTCTTTGTCTAATGGTCTGGCGTTGGGGAATTCGTCTTTGATGTGTTGCAGAATGTTCCAGTCGCCGCCTCGCCAACGGTAGATGCTTTGTTTCACGTCGCCCACGAGCATGCTGTCCTTTCCCTCCGCCTGGTTGTTGATGAGCAGTGTGCGGAAGTTTTTCCACTGCATGGTCGAGGTGTCCTGAAACTCGTCAATCATGATGTGGTCGTAGGTTGTGCCAGTACGCTCAAACACGAACGAAGCGTCATCGCCCTGTACGAGTTTGCTAAACATGCCCGGCGTGCGCGAAAGCAGGAATGCGCCCTGTTCGGTCGTCACTTCGCCCACCTTGCGGCTGATGAGGCCCATGAGGCAAAGCATATCGAGGTTGTCGGCCAAGAGCTGGCACGTACTGTAAGTGCAGCCTTCTGTTTTTATAAAGTCCACGACGCGCCGCAGTGCTGTGTCGAGGTTGCTGAGAAGACTGAGCGTTTCGGCAGACGGATTGTCGTGGTTTATTTTCTTTATCAGATTTGTGTTGTCATCGAGGAAATTGCTGATGGTCTTTGGCATATCCTCTGCCAAATTGTAAAAATCGGGTCCAGATACTTTGTTGATGAACGAGCAGAAGGTTGTTAACGACTTAAGTTCCTTGCTTCCGTTCAGTTCTGCAATAACTTTGCGCGTCTCATTGCAGAGATTGTCGCGCTCCTTGCGGATTTGTTTGGTCTTGTCGCGGAGATGTCGGCCCAACTGCTCCATGCGACCGTAGTCCTTGACGAGTTCTTCAATCGTCTCCTCGTTTTCGCTGTATTCGGTGGAGAAGAGAATTTTCTTGGCAAAGGATTTGAGCGTTTTGGCAATGTTCCAGCCCTTTTCGTCGTCGAGGTTGTTTTGGATGAAACGGTTTACCACGGCCCTTGCCCCCTCGTTCTTTTTGTCGCCAATGGTGAGGAGCAAACGGTCTATGGCTTGGTCGATAAAAGCTTTGTCGTCGAGTTCCACGTTGAAGCCGCGCGGCAGTTTCAGCTCGTGCGCAATGTTGGCGAGCAGCGATTGGAAGAAGGCGTCAATCGTCTCCACCTTGAAGTGGTCGTAGTCGTGCAGTATGGCATCGAGGGTCTTCCTTGCCCGTTTTTTCAGCGTGTCCTCGTCAACATCCATTTTATCCATGACACCATCACGGAAATCTTTGTCACATTCGCCTTGCATAATGTCGTATAGGTATATCAGAATGCGCTCTTTCATCTCGGCCGTAGCCTTGTTGGTAAAGGTTACGGCGAGGATGTGCTTGAAGTTTTCCGGATTGTCGCTGTTGAGGGCGTGGATGATATATTGCTGGGCCAGTGTGAAAGTCTTTCCCGACCCTGCCGATGCGTTGTAAACAAGTAAACTCATGGTGCGTGTGTTTTTCTTTATAGGCAAATATAGTATGTCAGGGGCATAAATTTGCAAGAAAGGATGCCCGAATTTGCTTTTCGGACATCCTTTTCCGTGGTTTGTGGCTCGCCGGGGCGAGTTATTGCGTCTGGAAACGTTTGCTGGCGCGGAGAATGTGGCGTGCGGCAGCCATAAGTTCCTGCGTCTCTTGCAGGGTCGAGAGGTAGAGCAGCGCCACCTTGATGTTGGAGTTTTCGCGCTGTATGCGGTCCTGCTGTGCATGGCGTATCTGCGATATGCGGCTCTTGATGGCGTTGCCCTCCACGAGAAGTTCGTCCACGCCGTCGAAGTTGCCCGACGTAATCATGTGCTGCGCGCCTTCGAGGAACTTGTCCACGTCGTTGCACAGCGGTGTGAACTCTTCCACATAGTCCTTGGGCATTGGGTTGAAGTTGTTGTCAACGTGCTCCACGCAGGGCTCGAGCATACGTTTCAGACCGTAGATTACCTGAGTGATGTTGTTGCACCCAAGGTGGAACCACGTGTTCTTTTCCACGGCCATCAGGTAGTCAATCTTGCGCATGCCGAGGATTTCCTTGCGGCGGTAGCGTTTCCATGTGCTCTTCTCGTTCTCAATGTCGTGCGAGGCGGTGCGCAGCTGGCGGATGTTTTCGTTCATCAAGCCCTGCGTAATGTTGCGGAACGTGTTGCGCGTAAACGTCAGCACGTCGTTCTGCGTGTTGCGCACATGCTGCAAGAGCAGCTGCCACGTCTCGGCCTTGTCGTGCGAGCGAACGAGCTGACGGAACAGCGTGTCGACGCCTTCCTGCTCCTTCTTGCGCTTGAACTTTCGGTTGTTGTTGATGACCACGGCTGCCACGATGCACATCACAACGATCATGGCCACAAAGCCGCCCCAGTGGTTGAGCGTAGCGATGAAGAAACTCATGATAAACGCTGCGCCGGCGGTGATGAACCATCCGCCGATGACGGTGATAACGCCCGTGATGCGGTACACAGCGGTTTCGCGTCCCCAGGCACGGTCGGCGAGCGACGAACCCATGGCCACCATGAAGGCAACGTAGGTTGTTGACAGCGGCAGTTGGAGCGACGTGCCGACCACGATGAGCAGGCCGGCCAGCACAAGGTTGACTGCGGCGCGCACTTGGTCGAAGGCGGCACCCTCCGAGAGCATGATGCCGTCTTGCTCAAAGCGAGAGTTTATCCACTTTGCCACGCACGCCGGCACGTATTTCGACACGGCGTTGGTGGTGTTGAGCACCGCACGCACTGTGCGGCGAGCCAAGCGCGACGAGGAGAACACCTCTTCGCCCTCGTCTTGGCGCGACAGGTTGACGGTTGTTTCCACCACCTTGTGGGCCTTTTTCGATGTGAATATGGCAATGGTCATCACCACGCCGGCTGCGATGAGGAACAACTGCTTAAACGGCAGATGGCTCTCGCCTGCCAAAACGCTCATAATGTAGTCGTTGGGCGTATGTCCGGCTCCGTTGTGCGTATAGTCGAGGAACGATTCCAGGCCCGCCAGCGGCGTACCGATAAAATTGACAAGGTCGTTACCGGCAAAGGCCATGGCAAGCGCGAATGTGCCGAAGAGCGTAACAATCTTGAATATGTTCACCTTCATGAGGTGGAATAGTTCCATCAGCACCGTGAACACGCAGAAACTCACGAGGAGAATTTCCCAGTTGTGCGCATCGATCCATTCAGGTGTCCAGCCGATGGAGGTGAGCAGCGGACTTGTGCGTAGGCCGCTCACAAGCAGGAAGTAGAATATCGACGTAACGCTAAGGCCGCCGAAGATGGCCACGCTGTAGCGCAGGTGCTTTTCATAATGGAACGTGAACACCACGCGGGCAATCCACATCACGATAAGGCCGAACACAAAAGCGATGGCTACCGAAAGGAAAATGCCGATAATCACGCTCAGGGCTTTGTCCGTATTGATTAGTTCGGCGTAGGTGTGCCCGTCGCTGATAATCTTCGAGAACGCCAGCGCCGTGCTGCCGCCCAACAGGCCGAACACCATCGACACCGTGGTCGACGTGGGCATTCCGAGCGTGTTGAAGATGTCGAGCAGAATTACGTCTGTGGCCGCCACGCTGAGGAAGATGCACATCACGTCGTCGAGCGTATAGTAGTGCGGGTTTAGCACGCCGTGGCGAGCTATGTCCATCATTCCGCTCGATGTGCTTGCCCCGACAAATATGCCGATGGCGGCGACAATCAAAATGGTTCTGAATTTTGCGGCTTTTGCGCCTACTGCAGGGCTAAGAAAATTTACAGCATCGTTTGCCACACCAACCGACAAATCAAATGTGGCTAACACAAAAAGGAATAAGAGTATTCCTAAATAGAAAAAATCCATATTACGTGGGTTTCATTTGTGATGTTGCAAAATTACACCATGCCCCCAACAACGCAAAGACTTTCATTAAATTATTGTGACAAATGTTTTAAGATTTTCCTACCGCCCCGTAGGGCTTAGGACTGTTGTTTTAGTTTGTGTGTAGGTTTTGGAATAACGATGAAAATAGCTGTGTTTCAATATCTAAACAGTTGCAGAATGTGCATGAAATAGGTCACATTTGAGCGAACTCATGACTGTTGCATATTTCCATGGCTACTTGGGCCAGTACGCTAGCGGTGGCGCACACTTTGAGCTTCTCTATATAATATAGGAGTGTCTCGAA
>CAVLCM010000027.1:0-18094 GCA_963661625.1 bacterium | reverse complement strand
TTATAGACGTACGTTCACTCACCCTCATGACGTACGTTCACTCATCGCATAAATGATTACTTTTTGATGAGGGCGGAGAGGATGTACATCTGCATCATGGCCACGGCACGGGCGTTTTCACCTCCGTTGGGGATGATGATGTCGGCGTACTGCTTGGTGGGCTCAATAAACTCGTCGTGCATGGGTTTGAGGACGTTGCGGTATTTGCCGATGAGCATTTCGAGCGGATGGGCGCGTTCGGCTATGTCGCGCTCTATCACACGGAGGAGGCGTTCGTCGGGTTCTGCATCGACAAATATTTTAAGGTCCATAAGGTCGCGCAGTTTGCGGTCGTAGAGGGCCATGATGCCTTCAACGATGATTACTTCGTGCGGTTCAACGTGGATGGTGGGTTCCTGGCGTGTGCAGGTGATGTACGAGTAGGTGGGCTGTTCGATGGCGCGGCCGTTGCGCAGTTCCTCAATCTGGTGGGCGAGCAAAGGCCACTCGAAGGCATCGGGGTGGTCGAAATTGGTTAGTTTGCGTTTTTCCTCGGGAACGTCCCACTGGGCTTTGTAGTAGGAGTCTTGGGGTATCACTGCCACGGTGTCGGCCGGGAGGGTCTCAACGATTTTGCGCACGACGGTCGTCTTGCCCGACCCCGTGCCGCCTGCTATTCCTATAATAATCATTGTTTGTGCGAGTTTGTGCCCGTAAAGATATAAAAACTTCGGCACACAAGGGCAGTGTGTGCCTCTGTGTGCCGAAGTGGGGTTGCCGCACGAGCGGCGAGAAACTATGTGTCAGGAGTTTTGCGATACGCTGATGGAGGTGCTTACGCCGTTCGAGGTGAGGACGACGCTGCCTGTGCGGGCCTGGCCCGTTTCGTTGGCGGCGACGTTGAGCTTAACGGTTTGCACGGTGTTCATGGCGTAGCCTTCAACGGTCTTTCCCTCGGAGTCGGTCTGGGGAACGATAGTGATCCAATCAACTGCGGAGGTGAGCGTTGCGCCGTCGGCAAAGACGGTGAACGACACGGAGGGCTGCGTCTTCGTTTCCTTGCCCTGCACGTCGAAGGTGTGGTAGTAGCCATCCTTGGCTATGCCTGTCATGGCAAACGTATATTCCGTGGTGCCGCCCGTGGTGGTGACTCGGCTCACGCTGGGGTTGGTGATTTTGAGGAACGGGTACTGCACCACGCCCTGCATCACCGTGCCTATCTTCGTGCTGCTGCTCGCTGCGCTGATGGCGGTTGAACGGACTTTGCCCGTGGTGTTGGGCTGCATGACAAGGGTCAGCACCGAGCGGCTGACGTATCCGTCTGGCACCTCAACGGTGAAGGGGGCCGACTTGCCGCCGAGCGTCACAGTGAGCCAATCGGAATTGACCGAGGCCGTCCACGTGTCGTAGCTGTAGACGGTTACGGAGTCGGTCGTTTGGTCGGCGAAGACTTCCTTGTTGCCGCCGTTGAGCGGATAGAAGTAGGTGCTGTGGTAGCCTGTGTCCTCGTCGCTGCACGAGGCGGTGAAGGCTGCACACACGGCGAGAGCAGCCGCTGAAAAGAGGCGAGAGATTGTTTTGATTGTCTGCATATTGGTTTGTAAGTTGTTTGCTATGAAAACACCGATGCATTGTGAATATTGCATCGGTGCTTGTTTTTTCTTCATGCGGCACGGCGAGCGTCAATACCATTCCACATTGCTGGAGTAAGAACTGCGCTTCTCCCACTTCAAGGCATCGGCCAACTCGGAGGCACGTGCGCGGAACGTGAAGTTGAACGACGAATAAGGCTTCAGCACTACGGAGGCGGACATCTCGAAGCAGTGCAAGTCGCGCGAGAGTGACATGGTGGTCATTGAGAGTTTGTGCCACTCAAAGTCGTAGCCCGAGGAAAAGGAGATGTTCCAGCCCTCGGCAATGCGGATGTAGCCCGAGGCGTTGAGCGTCTGCGTGAACGAGAAGGGGTAGCGCATCGTCCGCACGTTGATCTGCTTGGTGCGGTCCTCGGCCATGGTGATGCCATACGAAAGGGTGAGCGACCAGGGTATCGAGAACGTCAGGTAGCCGTCGGCATCCACCTTGGCCTTTTCCTGCTTCTTTCCGCCGCGCCGTGCCGCCTTGATGTCGGGGTCGACGTTGGCATCGTCCACATCGGTCTCGGCGTTGTCGGTGGCGTTCTCGTCAGAGGCCGTGCGGCGTTTGCGCCCGTGGATAAAGTCCATAAACTTGCTCCACGTCTGGTTGTTGAACGAATACGACAGGTTTTGCGACATGCCCTGGAAGCGGCCGAAACGGCCATAGCTCCACTCCGTTCGGTCGGACGTGACGACCTGTCCGTTCTCGTTGAACTTATAAGCGTACGTGGCGAACACGGCTGCCAATGAGAACGTTTTGTTCTTGCCCAACTTCAAGCGCAAACGCGTGCTGAGGTTGCTCCAAGGGCGCGTCTGGGCGGCGAGGTTGTACGACAGCGAACCGGAAAGTTCGTCGATGAGCGAAATCTTTTTATAGCCGGTTGAATCGCGGTCAGAGCGGACTTTCATCTCGATGTTGTTGGACACGGACATCGACACAAGGCCCTGTTTCGTACCCGACGGATAGCCGTAGATGCCACCCGAATAGGGCGAATAGCTCACCCACGAGGAATTGCCGTCGGCGTCAATCTTTTCGTACTGCTTGCGGTAGCCGTAGCGCGCCGTGGTGAAGTCGGGCGCATAGCTGAACGACACGGTGGGCTTGAACACGTGGCGTATGGCCTGTATCTTGTCGCCGAAAAGCTTTCGCCAAGGTTTGTAGAAGCCGTAAAGGGTTGTGTTGGCCGAAACGCCGACACTCCAGTCGTAGAGGTTGTAGAAGCCGTACGTAGTGTCGGCCAGTTCCTGCTGCAAGTCACGGCTCCACGAGCGGTTGACGCGGCTGGCGTACATGATGTCGCGGAAGGAGAACGAGGGCGAGATGTTGATGTACTTGAACAGCTGGAAGGTGGCATCAACAGGCACGCGGTGCTGAAAACCGTTGCGCCAGTCCTTGATGAGGTTAGACTTGAAGAGCTTGTCCTCCTTGGTGGTGATGGAATTGGACATCTGACCCGTGTACGACATGGATATCTTTTCGTACCAACGCTCCTTGCCCACCTGGTGCTTGCGGCGGAAGGGGTAGAAGCGCGAGAGCGAAATGCTTATATCAGGGAGCGTCATGGCTACGGTAGAGTCGCGCATGTTTTGCGTAAGGTTGGCGGAGGCCGATATGCTGAGCCCTATGCTTTGGAACGTATGTCCGAAGCTCACGGAGCTGGCTCGTGTGCTCTGCGTGTACGACAGGGGGTTGTAGCGGCTGTCAAGATTTTTACGCTCGTAGTTTTCGGAGGCGAAGTTGACGCGCGCCGAGAACGTGGTATTGGGGCTCGATTTCGAGTCCTTGGTGTGCGTCCATTGCAGTTTGAGGCTCTTCGTCACGGAATAGTCGGGCATGTTCTTTTCGCCCTCCACCGTGCGAAGGTAACTGAAATAGATGTTGCCACGATAGCGGTAGCGTTTGTTGTAATTGGTCTCCGCGCTCAGGCCCCACGATCCTTTGGTGTAGATTTCGGCCAAGGCTTTGAGGTCGAGGTAGTCGTTGATAGCCCAATAGTAGCCGCCCTCGCGCAGATAGAAGCCGCGCGACGTTTCATCGCCGTAGGAGGGCATGATAAAGCCCGAAGAGTATTTCTTGTTGAAGGGGAAAAAGCCGTAAGGGATGGCAAGGGGCAGAGGCACGTCCTCCACCACGAGGTGGGCGGGGCCGAAAACGGTTTCCTTGCCGGGGCGCACCTTGGCCCGTGAGAGGGCGAGATAGAAGTGGGGATGCTTGGCGTCGCACGTTGTGTAGCGGGCATGTTCGAGGTAGAGCGTACCGTCGGCAGCGCGCTTAGAACTTTCGCTGCGCATAAAGCCGTCACCCTGCTGCGTATATACGTTGCGAATGTAGCCTTTCTTTGTCTTGAAGTTGAACGACATTCGTTCGCTTTCGTACTCGTCGCTGCCCTGCTTGTACACGGGTTTGCCGTCAAGCCCGTCCTCCTTGGTGCTGTCGGTGCGCGCTTCGGCGTGTACGAGGGACGAATCCATGTTCATGGCTATCTGGGCGGCAGTGAGCTGCATATTTTGGTAGTTCACCTGCGCCTTGCCGTAGAGATATGCCAGTCCGGTGGCTGCGTCGTATATCATGGAGTCGGTGGCTTGGTACTCCACGGGAGAGTCTATGCCGGGCTTTGCCTTCACCGTGTCGGCCTTTACGCTGTCGGACGCGAGCGTATCAATAACTGCGGTATCAGCAGCCGTAGTGTCGACGGGAATGCGCACGTTCAACGCCCTCGCGGCCGGCACGGAGGAATCGGCCGCAGCCGCCGTGTCAGCTATAAAAAGTTGAACCCGCCCATTTTGTTGAGCAGGTTTCGGATGCACGTAACTCGCCACCACGCAAAGGGTGGCAAGCAGTGAAAGTATGACGAGGGTGAGGTATCGCATTTTAGGTTTGAAGCCCGGAAGCAAGTTCGGGTTCAAAGGTCTTTGCCCAGCCAAGGAACAGCCTTACGCCGTCGGTGCCGAACTTTTCGAGGCTTTTTGCCGTGTCGGCCACGGAGCGTTCGCGTTTGGGATGGCTTTTGGAGTAGAACTTGTCGGCATAGCAGATGAGCTGCTCCTCAACCGTTTCGGGACAATAGTCGCCCACGGGGAGGGGCAAGGCGCGCTGGCGTATCACCTCGGGGGTCAGTCCCGTTCCGGTGTGTCGTTCGCACACACGAGCAATATCCGGCCGTCCTTCGCGGCGCATCAACTGGCCGCCCAAGTAGCCGTGCATGAGGTAGTGGTTTGTGCCGTGACAGTGAATGCCGGGCGCATCGGTGAGGAAAATGCCCACGTCGTGAAGCATGGCGGCCTGACGGACGAACTCCGCATCGACTTCCAATTCGGGGCGGCGTGCGATGATTTTCAACGCTCGTTCCGTCACCTGCTTGCTGTGCCAAAGGAGTAGCTCGCGCAATGGCGGGTTGTCCGCGTAATACTTGTTGATTATATCCAGTGCATACATTGCGCTACGCTTTTATCGGCTGCAAAGATAATGCAAAATGAGCGTTCACGCCCGTTAGGCTGCTCCTTATTTGCGTTGCCCTCTGCCCTGCCCTACTCGCTGAGGGCTTTGAGCAACTGGGCGACGGCCTCGTCGGGAGTGGCGGATTGTTCGAGCAGCGTGACGAACTTCGACCCTACGATAACGCCGGCAGTGTGGGCGCAAGCGGCCTGACGCGTGGCGAGGTTGGAGATGCCGAAGCCCACGAGCTGGGGATTGGCGAGCTTCATGTTTTGCAGACGCGTGAAGTAGGCTTGCTTGGCCTCAGAGAACGACTTTTGCGCCCCGGTGACGGAGGCGGAACTCACGGCGTAGATAAAGCTGCGGCTGTGCGCGTCGATGGTGCGTATGCGTTCCTCGGGCGTTTCGGGCGTTACGAGGAACACCACCTCGATGCCGTAGTGGCTGGCCACGGGCTGGTATTCGGCGGCAAACTGGTCGAAGGGAAGGTCGGGGATGATGAGCGCGTCGATGCCCACCTCGCTGCACTTTTGGCAGAAGGCCTCAAAACCGTAGTGGAGGATGGGGTTGAGATAGCCCATGAGGATGAGGGGGATGTGGATGTGCTTGCGCACGCCGGCGAGCTGCTCGAAAAGCACACGCACGGACATGCCGTTTTTCAACGCCTTGGAGGCGGCTGCCTGAATGGTTGGGCCGTCGGCAAGGGGGTCGCTAAAAGGGATGCCTATCTCCACCATGTCTACCCCGGCGCGCTGCAAGGCTTCGAGTGTGGGCAGCGTGCTGTCCTTCGTGGGATGGCCGGCACAGAAGTATACGGAGAGTATGTCGTTGTTCTTTCGCTGGAAAAGTTCGTTGATGCGGTTCATATTGAGGGAGTTTTGAAAATCTTGGTTGGGGTTGTTATCCTTGGCGCAGGGCGGCAATGAACTGGGCCACGGCGGCTGCGTCTTTCACGCCGGGGGCGGTTTCAAAACCGCTATTGAGGTCGTAGCCAGCCAGGCAGGGGTGGCTGAACTTGCGGAGTTCGTCCAACGACTGCGGGGAGAGGCCGCCGCTCAGCAGGAACGGCGTGGGCCCAGGGTAGCGCCGCAGCAACGACCAGTCATAGGTGCGCCCGCTGCCGCCAAAGCGGAGCGTGGGGGTGTCGAAGAGGAAATAGTCTACGCTGCCCACGTATTGGGCGGTGTCGGCCACAAAGGTTTCCACGGCGGGCAGGGCGCGCACCACGGTCAGCCCTTCTTCGCGGAAGCAGCGGCACATCTCCGCCGAGGCTCTGCCGTGGAACTGCACGGCGTGCAGGCCGAATTGCTTGACGCGCTGTTTCACCTCGCGGTAGGTGGGGTGGACAAACACGCCCACACGGCGGCAACGGCTGGGGAGATATTGGGGCAGAGCATCGACAAAGCGCGGCGAGGAGGGATAGAAGATGAAGCCCTCCCAGTCGGCACCGGCCTGTTCGACGGCTCGAATGTTGTCGGCCTCGCGCATTCCGCATACTTTGATAATCATGGCTCGATGTGTCTTAGCTGAGTTGTGACAGATATTCTTTGAGGGCTTCGCCCGGACGTTCGGTTTTCATGAAGGCCTCGCCCACGAGGAAGCCCTTGTAACCTACTTGTTGCAGCCTGCGGGCTGTTTCGGCTTGGAGCAGTCCGCTCTCGGAGATGGGCAATGCCTCGACAGGCAAGAGGGGAAAGAGGCGTTCGGACTGCGCCGTGTCGGTGCGAAACACCCGCAGGTCGCGGTTGTTCACGCCGATTACGTCAACGTGGTCGGAATAGGCTTCGAGTTCATCCTCGGCGTGTATTTCGAGGATTACTTCCAAGCCGATGTTGTGCGCCTCGCGTGCCAACTCGTGGCAACGTTTTGCCCCGATAGCGGCGGCTATGAGCAGACAGGCGTCGGCCCCAACGGCACGGGCCTGGAAGAGTTGATACTCGTCGAGTACAAACTCCTTGCGCAAGATGGGCAGCGAGGTCAGGGGGCGTGCCTGTTCCACATCGGCCAGCGAACCGCCGAAATAGGTAGTGTCGGTGAGGATGGAGAGCGCGGCTGCTCCGGCCTGCTCGTAGGCCGGGATGATTTGCGCCACCTCGGCGTTGCGCTTAATCCAGTCCTTGGAGGGCGAACGGCGTTTGAATTCGGAGATAACCCCGCCCTTGTGCGAGAGCAACGAGGCGCGTAGGCTGCGGCAGGGGGCATCAACCGCCGCCACGGCACGTTCGAGTTCGCGCAAGGGGGTGCATTCCTTGGCTTGCGCCACTTCGACGGCCTTTGTCGCCATGATGGTGTCGAGGATGTGGGACATATATATAATAGGTGTGTCTTGCTTTGCTGGGTTAGCTGTTTATCTGCACAAACCGCTCAAAGATTTTCAGGGCCTTGCCGCTGAGCAGCGAGGCTTTGGCTTCTTCGAGGCAGGTTGGGATATCCTTTTCGGGACAGATGGTATGTATGCCAAAGGCGGCGTTGGCCAGGACGGCGTTGAGCTGACTTTGGGTTGCCGTGCCGCGGAGTACGCCGTCGAATATGCGGGCTGCTTCCTCGGGGGTGCTGCCGCCGGCGAGGGCATCGGGGGGAGCAACGGACAGGCCCAGGGCTTGCGGCTCATCGATACTTTCGCTGTGGTTGGTCATCACTTTGAAGTTGGCCGTGAGCGATATTTCGTCGTAGCCGTCGAGGCTCGTCACCACGGCAAAGCCTATGCCGATGCGCTGCAAGACGTTGGTGTAGAGCCTCATCTGTTGCAGGTCGGCCACGCCGAGGAGTTGGTAGGCCGTGCCAGAGGGGTTGACGAGCGGACCGAGGAGATTGAAGACCGTCTTTACGCCCAGGGCGCGCCTCGTCGGGGCCACGGCGGCCAGGGCTGGGTGGAAGAGCGGCGCATGGAGGTAGGCCATGCCACACTCCTCAATGCTGCGCCGCAGGGTGTCGGCTTCGTTGGTAAACTTCACGCCGTGCTGCTCGAGCACCGTGCTCGCACCGCTCACAGACGAGGCTCCGTAGTTGCCGTGCTTGGCCACTTTGTAGCCGGCCCCGGCCACAACGAAACAGGCGCAGGTGGATATGTTAAAGGTGTTCTTCCCGTCGCCCCCCGTCCCAACGATGTCGAGCGCATGATAGGCGGAGAAGTCAACAGCCCGCGCCCGTTCAATGAGGGCATCGCGAAAACCGAGGATTTCGTCGGGGGTGATGTCGCGCATACGGTATACGGTGAGTAGGGCCGCCACCTGGGCTTCGGCGAATGCTTTGTCGGCAATGCCGGTCATCAGGCTGTGTGCCTCCTGGCGCGTAAGGGCTTGGTGCTGAAAGAGGGTCTCGAGTGTTTGTTTCATAGTCAGTCAAGTTGTTTGCGGACTGTTCCGCTGGGCTGCCACAAAGGCGATGCGGCGTGTCAGTGCGCCACGAAGTTGTGTATCATGCGCCGTCCTTCGGGCGTGAGGATAGATTCGGGATGGAACTGAATGCCGTGCACGTCGTACTCCCGGTGGCGCAGGGCCATAATCTGTCCTTCGTCGCTCACGGCGGTCACTTCGAGGCATGGGGGAAGGCCCTCCGTGGTCACTACCCACGAATGGTATCGCCCTACTTGGATGTCGGCCGGGAGGGAACGGAAGATGTAGTCGTCGGCCACGATGTGAGCCGGCGTTTGCACGCCGTGGAACACGTGGGGCAGATTGTAGAGCGTTCCGCCAAACACCTCGCCGATGGCTTGTTCGCCGAGGCAGATGCCGAGTATGGGCTTCGTGGCGGCGTACGTGCGGATTACCTCTTCGAGCAGGCCAGCTTCGGAGGGGATGCCGGGACCAGGGGAGAGGACTATCTTGTCGTAGGCTTGGAGGTCGCCGATGCAAAACTGGTCGTTGCGCACCACGGTCACTTCCGCACCCTCTTCCTCCAAATACTGGAAGAGATTGTAAGTGAAGGAGTCGTAATTGTCTATCAGAACGATTTTCATAGCGTTTCGGTCTTCGTTTCGGCCAAGAGGATGGCCTTGCGCAATGCGCCGAGTTTGTTGTTTACTTCCTGCAACTCGTATTCCTCGTTGCTTGCGGCCACGATGCCGCCGCCGGCCTGAAACCACAGTTCACCGTTGCGGCTGACGAAGGAGCGGATGGTGATGGCTTGGTTGAGCGTTCCGTTAAGGCCGATGAAACCTATGCAGCCACCGTAAGCACCGCGGTTGTGCGGCTCGTATTCGCTGATGAGCTGCAAGGCTCTCACCTTGGGCGCGCCGCTGAGCGTTCCGGCCGGGAATGTGTCGGCGAGGAGTTGTATAGGGTTTGTGCCGGGGCGCACCTTTCCGCTGACGCGGCTCACGAGGTGTATGACGTGGCTGTAGAATTGCGTGTCTTTCAAGAAGTCTACCTTTACGCCCGTGCAGTGGCGGTTGAGGTCGTTGCGCGCTAGGTCTACGAGCATGGTGTGCTCAGCGTTTTCCTTCGGGTCGGCCAGCAGGGCGGCAGCTGCGGCGCAGTCGGCCTCAACGTTGCCCTGGCGGCGCGTGGTGCCGGCAATGGGGTCGATGTAGGCCATGCCGTTGTCGGCAATGCGGCAGTGGGTCTCGGGCGACGAACCGAAGATGCGGAAGCCGCCGAAGTCGAAGTAGAAGAGGTAGGGCGAGGGGTTGATGCGCCGCAGGGCGCGGTAGAGTTCAAAGTCGTCGCCCTCGTAGCGCTGCACGAAGCGGCGCGAAAGCACTATCTGAAACACGTCGCCCCGCTTGCAGTGGGCTATGCCGCGGCGTATGTTGGCCTTGTGCTCGTCGTCGGTGAGGGGTGAAGTGGTTTCGCCCACGGCGTGGAAGGAGTAGGTAGCGTAGTTGCGGCTCATCACGGCACTGACTATGCGCTGCGACTTGCTCTCCTCGCCATCGGCAAGCATTTCGAGCAGTTTGAGTTCGCTGCTGAAGTCGTTGAACACAAGGAGGTACTTGTACAATATATAATGTATGTCGGGCGCATCGTTGCGCGCCTCCTTGCTGTCCTTCACGGCGATGTTCTCGAAGTAGCGCACGGCGTTGAACGACGTGTAGCCGTACAGGCCGCAATAGGCACTGTCTGCGCCTTCCACCTTGAACTGGCTGATGAAATCCTCAAAGGCCTGCGCCACTGTGCATTCGGCAGTAATGGGCTGAATGCGCTCGCTGTGATCGGGGAACCGCATCACGGCTTCTCCGTGGCTCACGCTGAACGACGCGATGGGGCGGAGGCCGATGAACGATTTGTTGTTCTCGCTCCCGTGATAGTCGGAACTTTCCATCAGCGCGCTCTGCGCAAAGAGGTCGCGCACCTTGAGGTAGGTGCTTACGGGCGTGCTGAGGTCGCCCGGGAGCGACACCGTTTTTACGTTGTATCTGTACATGGTTCTTGGGGTGTCTGTGCGTTTGGCCGCGGGTTAGCGGAGGCGTTTGCGTATCTCTTCGTAACTATCGGGGCAGTCGCCCTCGGGGGCGTGCTTCAAATAAGTTTCCATGTCTTTGTCGCCGCGGCCTGAGAGGGTTACGGCCACAATGTCTGTGGGCTTAAACGTGAGTTTGTGCAGGGCGGCAAGGGCGTGGGCCGATTCGAGGGCGGGGAGGATGCCGTCGAGGCGGTTGAGCTCGTAGGCGGCTGCCAGAGCATCGTCGTCGTTGATGGCGAGGGTTTGGGCTCTGCCTGTCCGCACAAGGTGGGCATGGAGCGGCCCGATGCCGGGGTAGTCGAGGCCGGCGGAGATGGAATAGGGTTCGACAATTTGTCCGTCATCGTCCTGGATTACGAGCGAGCGGAAGCCATGCAATACGCCTTCCTGCCCCATGCTGAGGGTGGCGGCGGTTTGGCCTGTTTCCACGCCCTTGCCCCCGGCTTCGGCATAGACTATCTGCACGTCGTCATCGTCGAGGAAGTTGAACACCGAACCGGCTGCGTTGGACCCTCCGCCGATGCAGGCCACCACGTGGGTTGGCGTGGGGCGTCCCTCCTTTTCCTGCAACTGCCGGCGCACTTCGGCGCTGATGACGCTTTGCAGGCGTGCCACAATGTCGGGATAGGGGTGCGGCCCCATGGTGGACCCGATGAGGTAGAACGTGTCCTCGGGGTGACAACACCAGTCGCGGATGGCCTCGTTGCAGGCGTCCTTCAACGTCTGGTTGCCGCTCTTCACAGCAACCACCTCTGCGCCGAGCAGACGCATCTTCTCAACGTTCGGACGCTGGCGCTGCACGTCGAGGGCTCCCATGTACACCACGCAGGGCATGTGCATCAGGGCGCACACCGTGGCGGTTGCCACGCCGTGCTGGCCTGCGCCGGTTTCGGCCACAATGCGCGTTTTGCCCATGCGGCGGGCCAGGAGTATCTGCCCAATGGCGTTGTTTATCTTGTGCGCGCCGGTGTGGTTGAGGTCTTCGCGCTTGAGGTATATCTTGCAGCCGTGTATGCGGCTCAGACTCTCGGAGAGGTAGAGGGGCGAGGGACGGCCCACATAGTCGCGCAGGAGGGCGTGAAACTCTTGATTGAACTCTTCGCTGTCAATCACCTCGCGGTAGCACCGTTGCAGTTCGGCTACGCACTTCTGCAAAATTTCGGGGATGTACGCTCCGCCGTAACGGCCGAAATACCCGTCGCTTGTTACATCGTACTGACTCATGGCTGTGCTTGTTGTATCGTTCGTTTTCTTTGTTTCGGTGGATGTCCCGCGCGCCCGGCGGCAGGGACAATAAAAAAGCGGCTTCGTCGTAAGTTATTGACGAGCCGCCTTGAGTATCATAATCAACTATGGCATTCTGTTTGTCTTCACGGACAGCGTACGCTGCGCTAACTTACGACTGAATTTGTTGTAAGCAACGCCACCAATACTTGTTATTTGCTGCACCGTGTAACATTTGCGTGTCTGTTTTGTTTCCGCTTGCAAATGTATAGGATATATTTCAACAAACAAAGATTTCGTAAGTTTTTCTTCATTTTTCGTTACTTTTAGTCCGTAGGCCACCGCAAGCGCAAACATTTTGCCACACGCCGGATTTGCGTCTTTCGAAGCGCGTCAGCTATTTGCAAATGGCGAAAAACACAATTATGCAGTTATGTAAATTGCAGTCACACATTTACAACACGCCCCGTAACGCCCTGATTACCTTTGCATTGCAAGAAAGGGAAAGGCGCACCCAGCCGCGGAGCGAAATCTCAGCGGACTAAGGCTATCAAACGATGTCCGAAGCGCCCTCTTCCCTGTATGAGAGAGTACCTCATAGAACTTATAACACCTAACCTCTCGTTATTTCCTAAACATTAGCTTGGCAGAAGCCATCGGCGGCTATCACATCTTTTCAACTCGCACCAGCGCAACCAATTCTGCCGACAACCTCTAAAACACGCACAAGGCCGCTTCCCACGGGGAGCGGCCTCAACTTTTGTTGTCCGTAACCGTCAATGCCTAACGACAACCTTGCAACCAATAAAAAAGAACGAGACAACCAATCGGAATTAGCTGTCTCGTTCTTTGTGGTGCCACCAGGAATCGAACCGGGGACACAAGGATTTTCAGTCCTTTGCTCTACCAACTGAGCTATGGCACCAACGTTTTTTGGGTGGGCAAAGATGGATTCGAACCACCGAAGGCGTAAGCCAGCAGATTTACAGTCTGCCCCATTTGGCCACTCTGGTATTTGCCCTTTCGTTGTTTGCGGTGCAAAGGTATGTCTTATTTTTGTAACCGCCAAGCGTAGTCAACCATTTTTATTGCAGTGAGGGCAAATTCTTCGCCTTTGTTGCCGAGTTTGCCTCCTGCGCGCTCTTCGGCCTGCTCGGGGGTGTTGACGGTGAGTAGTCCGAACACCACGGGAATGTCGCCCTTGGCGTTGAGTTCGGCTATACCCTGCGTAACGCCCTGACAGATGTAGTCGAAATGGGGGGTATCGCCGCGAATGACGCACCCGATGATGATAATGCCGTTGACGTGACCAAACTTAGCCAGCTGCTGGGCGGCATAAATGAGTTCGAAACTGCCCGGCACGCGCTTCACGGTGATGTTGCTTTCCGCCACGCCGCGTTTTTGAAGTTCGGAGGCCGCGCCATCAAGGAGTTTATCGGTGATGTGGTTGTTCCACTCGGTCACGATGATGCCGAAGCGCATTTCGCTTGCGTCGGGTACAGGGATTGTCTGGTCCTGGGTGTAGGAGAATGTATTGGATGACATGGTTTTCTGTTTTGATAGAGCAAGAGCAACAAGTAAAGCCGGCCGTTCGTCCCCTCCGTTTCCTCGCCGCGGACCTTTTGCTGGGCCTGTCGGCACGGGGATGGGGTTGCGCCCTTACTTGTTGCTCTCGAATACGCCTATATTACAGGAGTGCGCACGCCGTGCGCCGCCGGTTGGTTACTTGGAAAGGCGTTCGATGTACTTGTCGATCACAGCGTCGAGCACTACGCCGCCCTGTTCCTGGCGTGCGCAGATGGATGCAGTGGGATAGTTTGCCTTGATGTCCTGATAGAGTTTCAGGGCCTCGTCGTTCTTCTTCTGGTCTTCGAGGATTACGCCGGCGTTGAAGAGTGCCTGTGCGGAGAGTTCGGGCACGTCGGTGGCAGCGGCTGCGTCCTTGAAGGTGCTAACGGCCTTGTCCTTCTGGCCGTCGGCTGCATAGGCGTTGGCCAATGAGGAGAGTGCCTGGGCCGACACGGTGGCATCGCCCTTTGTGCTGAACTTTTCGAGGTACTTGATGGCATCCTTCGTCTTGCCGAGCTGGTAGTAGCAAAGACCTGCCTCGTAAGCGGCCAGGTTGCCGGCGTCGGTCGAACCGTACTTGTCGACGATCTTCGTCAGACCAAGCGTCTTGCCCTCGCCCTTGAGCGCGAGTTCATAGTTCTGCATAGCCACGTACTTTTGCATCACGATGCCCAGACTTTCCTGCGCCTTGGCCTCGCGGGGCTTGGAGTAGCCGTATACGTAAGCGAACGAGCCGCCCACAATCACTATCACCGCCACAAGGAGGACGATAGCCTGTTTCTTGTACTTGATGAAGAAAGCCTCCGACTTGGCCAGGGCGTCGTTAACGTCGAGGGCCTGGCCGTTCTTGGCCTCATGCTTGTAATTGCTCATTGTGTATTTTTTGTTTTTATTGTCAAGGAAAAATGCAGCGCAAATTTACGATTTTCGCTATATGCGGCGAAATTATGCCTTGTTTTTTTCTCTTCTCGCTGATATTTACCGACTTCGCCCCTACGCAGGAGGTGGGAATGATTTACTTTTGTCTGCCGTTTACGGAGCGACGGACGCATATAATATATAGCCGCTCTTTTTTCCTAATCCCCCACCCCGTTTTTTCTGCATGATACTCCACTCTCTCTCCATCGCCAACTACCGCAACATTGAGCTGACCTCGCTCCGCTTCTCGCCCAACGTCAACTGCTTCGTGGGGGACAACGGCATGGGCAAGTCCAATGTGTTGGACGCTATCTACTACCTGTCGTTTTGCCGCGGCTACGCCAGTTCGCAGGATGCGCTCAACGTGCGCCACGAGGCGGACTACTTCATGCTCGAGGCGGACTACGAGCAGGAGGAGGGCGCCTCGCGCCACCTTTGCTGCTCCTTGCAGCGCGGTTGCCGCAAACGGCTGAAAATCGACGGGAAGGACGTGAAGCGCATATCGGAACACGTGGGCCGCATTCCCTTGGTGATGATTGCCCCGGGCGACTCGGCGTTGATTCTCGGGGGCAGCGAGGAACGGCGACGCTTCATGGACATGGCCATCATGCAGTACGACGCGCCCTACCTGGAACACCTCATCCGCTACGACAAGGCGCTCAAACAGCGTAACGCCTTGCTCAAACAGGACGACGCGCCGGTTGACGAGGCCGTCCTTTCGGTGCTCGAGGAGATGATGAGCGCGAGCGGAGCCGTCATCTACGAGGCGAGGCGACGGTTTGTGGAAGAGTTTTCTCCCATCTTCCTCGACCTCTACCGCCGGCTCTCGGGCAACGAGGGCGAACGGGTGGCCGTAACCTACGTGAGCCACGGCGACCGCGGCGACCTGCTGCCGCAGCTCAGGCAGTGGCGCGAGAAGGAGCGCATCGTGGGCTATTCGCTCCACGGCATGCACAAGGACGACCTCGACCTGACGCTCAACGGCTTTGCCATGAAGCGCGAAGCTTCGCAAGGGCAGCAGAAGACCTACTTCATCTCGATGAAACTGGCGCAGTACGTTTTTTTGCGCCAAAAGGGCGAACGGCGTGCGCCGCTGCTTTTGCTCGACGACATTTTCGACAAGCTCGACGCAAGCCGGGTGGAGCGCATCATCTCGTACGTGAGCAGCGACGCGTTCGGACAAATCTTCATCACCGACACGAGCCGAGGCCACCTCGACCGCATACTCGCCTCCACAAGCAGCGAATACCGCCTCTTCACGGTGACAGACGGCCAGGTGCAGCCGGTTTCGTGCTAAACTTGCGGGGTGGTAACGCCTCGTCTACAACAATTCCCGAATTGTTTTAACGCTCTGCTTGGTGCAAATTTTTGCGCATAGGGGTGCAAAATTTTGCGCCCCTATGCGCAATTTTTTGCACCAGCGGCGAGAGAAAACCTGAGCAATGCGTTGGGTTTGTTTTATCGGACAGAAATAAGAACGTTTAGGACAACATTGTCCCAAAGCAAGGAAATCTTATGCGTTAACATCTTTTACCCCCCCCTATTTGCCTAATTAACATCAATACAATACATTTGCCGCCTTTATGAGAGTATATGTTCAAGGCAACATGCACTCCTATTATACACAAACACTATTTTAACAACAATATTCCTTACGTTATGAAGAAGATTACTTTCCTCATGAGTTTACTTCTGTCGCTGATAGGAGTAAGCGCAACGGCGCAGACCATCAACGTTTCCGGTGAGCCGAGCGACGGCGACTTTGTCGAGAACACGCATTGGTATCTTATTAAGGCAGCGAGCACTGGTTACTATCACAAAGCCGGTTATCTGAGCAACGCAACAGATTATGTTAGCGAAACAGCCGGCTTCCGCCTGGACAACACAACTGTTCCCACTTCCGACGACGGTCTTTGGTGCTTGGTGGGCAACGAGACTGACGGCTACACCATCTACAACAAAGGAGCCGGTGCGGGAAAGGTATTTGGCTTCAACAGCATTGCTAAACTCTACGAAACAGGTAGCGAAGACGGCGCAACTACCAAATTCGACCTTGTAAGTTCCACAAACAGCAATTACCCCCTTGCTTCCTGCATAAAGTTGCACGGGGCTACTACTGAATACAACTTGTTGAACAATGCGAACTGGACCGACGGCACCAGCAGTACTGCTTGCAAGGTGGGGGCATGGAAGGACACAGGCGATGCTGGCAATGCATTTTACTTCATCCCCGTTGACAACAGCACAATTACAAGTACTGCTGCAACCGCTTACCTCACATTCCTTACGTTTAATAGCATTGCGCCCAGCATTAAAAATATTTGCGCAACAGAACTCAGCGCGTTCGAAAACGCCCCTACATCAGACAAAGCCCAAGCCTTGACAAATGCAATTAATAACGCCGTAGGCAGCAAAGGCTTCCGCCTCCAGAATTATCGTAGTGACCCAGCAGACAACGTTCTCTATGCCGAAGGCGGTTATGCTTTGATCAAGAATGAAAGCGAACTTAATAAGGACGCTGCTGCTGTGTGGACTTTCAAAGCTAATGAAGACGGAACCGTCAAACTCTACAACCTAAACACAAAAACGTATATGGGTCCCCTGTCCACTTCGTACGATAAAAACCAACCCTCTACAGCAATGGTCAGTGACGAAAGCAGTGCACTCGACTTTAACGTCTCTATTTACAAATACGATTATAACGGTGCTAATAATTACTACTGGATTATTGCTGACGAAACCAGCCACAAACTCAATGGAGAGAATGAAAACAACGGGTACCGCGTAAACAATTGGAGCAACATTGACAACGGGAGAAGCAATGTTTGGAAAATCACCGAAGCAACAAGCCTCGAAGTAGCTTTGTCTTCCGTAGATGGCCTTGACAACACCTACGCCTCGGCATACCTTCCCTTCAGCATTTCTTCCGTTTCGGGTGCTACGGCTTACCTTGGCGCACTTGATACGGACAACAACGTGCTGAGAATGACGGAAACCACTACGGGCGTACCTGCTGAAAAGGGCTTCATCCTCGTAGGCGAGAGCGGCGCTTCTACCGCTACGCTCACGCTCGGCGAAAGCAGCAACACGGACAACAACAACTCACTGACGGGTACGCTCGAAGCCATCACGCTCGGCGACAGCAATCCTCGCGCCAACTACCTGACGTTCGGCGTGAGCGGCAGTACTGTAGGTTTCTACGTTCCGTCTGAAAGCGTTTCTACTATCCCTGCCAACAAGGCATTCATCAACGCTTCGTTGTTGAGCGGCAGCAAAGCCATCGCCATGGAGTTCCACACCACTCCGACGGGCATCAGCAACGCCGTGGCAACTCCTGCCAACGCCTCCGCTCCCGTATTCGACCTCAGCGGCCGCCGCGTAGCCAACCCCGCAAAGGGCGGCATCTACATCCAGAACGGCAAGAAGTTCGTGAAGTAAACCACACTATCCACATCACCCAAAAGCATTTTCAACAATGAGAAAGCAATATACGAAGCCCACAGCCGTTGGCGTGCAGCTGCAAACGGAAGCTCCCCTGCTCAGCAACAGCAGCTACGAAGTAAGCACAGGCAAAACAACCGACACAGTACTGTCCAACGAAAAGGGCTGGAGCTGCGAAAGCTGGCAAACCAACGACAGCGAGGACTGAACAATTCCTCGCTCCGAACAGCACATGCGCCGGGAATAGGTAGCCCGGCGCATCATATATCAAGTAAATTTTTTCATTCTTCAAGCGCCGCCCGAAGTGATTTCGCGCGGCGCTTTTTGTATCGGCACATCATGGCCGACCGTCCAAAAACGTGTTTCCCGACTTCATTACTTTTTCGCACCACCAAATGGTGTATATTGAAAATCAATAAGTTACGTATTACTCGAAGAAGTCTTCATCTAACGACGTACGTCCACCCTCTTTAATGACGTACGTCCACTC